>JAGXFS010000104.1 GCA_024637275.1 Acidimicrobiia bacterium | reverse complement strand
TTCAGAGTTCCCTGGATCACCCGCCCGATGGCCATCCGACCGAGATAGTCAGACGCATCAAGACTCGACACGAGAGCTTGGAGCGGGGCATTGGGATCGCCGGTAGATGACGGAATGGTGTCAAGGATGGTGTCGAGAAGCGGTCCAAGGTCTCCATCGGGTTCGGGCATGCCGATGCCTGCCACAGCCAGACCCTCACGGGCGATAGCGCTCACGATGGGGAACTCGATGTGGTGTTCGCCGGCGTCCAGATCAAAGAACAGTTCGTAGACCTCGTCTACCACCGCGGCCGGCCGTGCATCCGCACGATCGACCTTGTTGATGACAACGACGGCTGGCAAGTCCAACGCCAGCGCCTTCTGAAGAACATATCGGGTTTGAGGTTTTGGTCCCTCCGCAGCATCAACCAGGAGCAGAACGCCGTCAACGAGAGCCAGTGCCCGCTCGACTTCGCCACCAAAGTCGGCGTGACCGGGGGTGTCGACGATGTTGATCCGAACGCCCTTCCACTCGACCGAAGCAGCCTTGGCAAGGATGGTGATTCCGCGTTCACGCTCCTGGTCATTCGAGTCCATGACCCGGTCATCAGGGCGTTCGTGAGCTGCGAAAACGCCGGTCGTCCGGAGCATCGCATCAACGAGAGTGGTTTTGCCATGATCGACGTGCGCGATCAAAGCGATGTTTCTAAAGGAAGAAGCAGACATGCGGCCGGGAATAGTAACGGAAACCGGCTTGAGTGAGACATTGACTACAAGCCGGCGTCGACCGCTATCGGACCGGGACCCCCTTCGATAAGCGCTGCGATCAACGCCGGTAGCGTCGCCGGGGCGATCCGAACGTCCATCGAAGCCAGATCCCTTTGGGTAAACCACCTGATCTCATGGACAAATTCGCCTCGCATACACTCCCATCCGATGAGCGGCTGAGGGTTCGATGTGATGGCTCCGAACGAAGGAGAACCGTTCGACCTGGATATCGAACTTCGCGGAGTCGACATGAATCGATCGATGCGATAAGCCCACCCTGGGGTCCGTGGGGTGTCCCCATCGAACCCCAGGATCACGTTTTGCTACTGGGCGGTTACGAACAACCTCTGGGTGTTCCCGTTGTTGAGCCGATAGGTGATCGTGTAGGGGCCGGTGACGTCAGCATCGGTCGTGAACGTCGTCAGCAAGACCCCAACCGGGAACCCGCTGATCGCCGTGATGCCGGGCGACGACGGACCGCCGGTCGCGATCCCGTAATCGTCGGCTCCAGCAGGTGCGTCGATCCACACTTGACCCACCGTCTTCTTGCCCTGGACCAGGCGCCCGTGCGTGAGACTGGTCATGGCAATGTCGACGTCAAGGAATGGAGCGAAGACGCCGTCAAGCACCGAGCTGCCTCCGTCCCACAGGTACAGCCCGACGGGATTCGCCGCATCGCCCGCAAGTACCGACTGATAGATGGCGTTGTTGAACGGAGGCGGCGCTCCCCCGCTGAACACACTGACCGCATTCACACTGGGGCGAGCCTTGGGCAGAATGTGCACCGTGCCGATCCCTGAGTACGTCACAGTCGATGTTGGATCTGGCTGAATAACCAAATCCACGTCGTACATGCCAGGACCGGGATTACGGAACGAGTTCAGCAGCAAGTGGACCTGCTTGAACCCCGGCCCACTGTCGCCAACCAGAAAATCTGAGGTGAGCGTAGCGGTGACCGTATTGGCACCTGTCGTAGTCACCCACGGGAAAGCTGGTGGCGGAGCGGGTGGGCTCTGGGGCCATCCCTGGAGCAGAATCGCCGTGTTCGTCCCGACCTCGGTGTTCACGAAGGCCGGTGGCAGCGTTGCGGTCACCGTTCCCCCCGCAAGCATGCTGATGCCGAAGACTGCCGGATCGATATCACGGAAGGTCAGCACGAAGTCGGTAATCGCACCGGCCGTCGTACCATCCGGAGTGATCGGCGCCTTCGTAGTAGTGATGTCCAATTGGTGGTCGGCTACCGCGCCGACCATCGAGACCAGCGTCACCAGTAGAGCGACCGCTAGTGCGATAGAGAAACGTTTCATCTTCCCTCCTCAGTTGTGGGCCCCAGGGCGTGAGGCAACCCCAACTGGCAGGCCAGATCTGAGGAGAGGAAGATCGGAAAGCTAGGCCCGACCCAGTTGGAAGGTCAACAGAAGTAGATCACGCGCCCGTAACACATACTGACGAAATGTCGCAAAACCGACGTTCGTGGCGCGCCACTGCGTTGGGGGTGCGCCCTAAAACATCTCCTGGCAGTAGGCGGCAACATCGGATCGCAGCATGTCTCCAAGCAGAGAGATGGCCTCAGTGTTACCGGTGACACGACCAACCCGGGCCAGTTCGAAGGGCGATCGGTCGCCCAGATATGCCGACGCGAGTGCCGCTACGTCTATCCACACATCCGGGTCATTGTCAACTAGGTCGCACAAGCCCCGTCCGGCAGACACCGTAAGGCGATAAGTCTTCTCGTTCCACGGACAAACCGGATCCGCAACGGCCAGGGTCACGGTGCCATCGCGCTGATACGAGCGTTCCTGGAGGGCTGCCCGCACATCAACCAGCCGCAGGTACAAAGCATCGCTGACTTTGCGGGCGGCGAGCCGAGGGTCCGACAACCACCAGTCGAACGGCCGGTCGATCGGATCATTCCAGTTGACGACCTCATCGACCAGGTCGATCTCAGTGAGGAACTGCCAGACCGCGCGTTCAGATGTGTCGTCGGCCCCAAACGCCTCCGACAGCCTTACGATCTGGCGACCCTGGTCATTCCACTTCGCGCGAAAAATGGCATATCCCACATCTACGCCATCGACCGACGCGACCAGCCGACGATGGGCACTCCAGCCCTCCCGCCGGTCGGGCGGATCTGAAAACAACAACTCCCACCAAGCATCGTCCCTGGTGAACATTCCCGGGCGCCGCTGACGCTCCACATCAAAGAGCCCGGGGAAAATTCTCAGCGCTTCATCCCGTTCGACCAGTCGGAACTCGTGGCCGGAAGCAGGCGCACCGACAAACATCCCCGGGCGTACGGTCAACTTCAGATCATGCTGACGGGTCGCCAACCCATAGCCAAACCGACCGTAGATGACGGCCTCTGAAGCCCAAAGCGACGCCAAAGGCTCGCCCCGTTCCAAACAATCCGCGAAGTGTTCGACCATCAGGCGACGGGTGATACCTCGCCGGCGATGGGTCGGCAGTATCGCAACCCCGGTCACCCCGCTGGTTGGCAATTGCCCACCAGGAATGGTGGTTTCAAAGGGGAACGACCCGAAGGTTGCCACGAGCGTATCGCCGTCTCGGGCCGTCATCGACCGCTCCTGCCGGTGCCGACGCTTGGCCCGCTCCAGTTGCTCAGGTGAAGTATCAGTGGCGAACGCGACGCCCATCGTGGCGAACCACTCGTCGAATTCCTCGGCTGCCACGGGTCCAGTCGTGATGCTCACTCAACATAATCTAGGGGGCGACTCGCTCTGAGGTCGCCAGTTTGCCTGGCTCGCGACCCGGTTTTCGAGGTCTGAACGCGGAGGACCCCCGGTTTCTTCACCGGGGGTCCTCCGATCTATCTCGCCCTACTTGCCTGAGCCAGAGCCTTTCTCCTTGAATATGTAGAGACCACCGTTGCGGTCGGACCCGTACAGGAAGGGGCTGTTGGCTTCTTTGTAGACGCCCCAGAAGTCGTTGGCCAAGCCGGCGTTCGGACCAGAGGTGTCGAGGTAGCGGGCTACCTCTTTGACGTTGTACGGGTCGGTCACGTCCAAGACGAGCATGCCGTCCCAGTACCAGGAGACGTAGGCGAACACCTTGTTGCCCTTGTTCTCGACCTGCACGTTGTGCACCGAGTACGTGCCGTTGGCATCACACTTAGCCGACGGTGCCGTCGAGGCACTACACACGGTGTTGAACGTCGATGCCAACACCGGGTTGGCGTCGTCGCTGTAGTCCCAGATCCTCAGACCGGACCACGGCGTGGACGTCGGGTTGTTGTTCGTCACGACGATGGCACCTGCACCAGCGGCGGCCGCGTTCTGGGACTTCTGGGCAAACGAGCACGCTCCGCGACGAACAACGGCGATATCACCGGCGCCGACCGTGTTCGAGATCGGATCGCCATTGCAGGCTCGCCCGATCCACACGAAGTTGCCTGCGTAGGAGCCTGCGCCGAGCGGGAAGTTGTTTCCGCTGAACTCGTTAGCACCGAAGACCGAACCGGCCAGTGGCCCGCTCGTGACTTCCACGCTGGCCGCCGTGATGAACCCGGCATTGCCAGTTTGGCTGCCTTCGAATGCATCGCCTGTTGTGGTTGCCGCCATGACCCCCGGGATGGGATTGCCATTGCCGAATGTGACGTTTCCGGGAGCAACGGTGGCCTCCCATGCCGAAAAGTCCTCTTCGCCTTCGACGACGATCGAACCGTCGGCGCTCGGCCAGACCGAGTGGCTGTTGACTTCACCGTCGAGCGAGCCGTTGACCGGATCGATCGCGACGGAGATCAGTGTCGGGTTGGCCGGATCGGAGATATCGAGCTTGATGAGCCCGGCGTCCCAGTTGGCGAGGTACGCCTCGGTACCGTCAGCGCTGATCGTCACATCGTGCAGGAAACGGTTTGCGGACGCCCCGAACCCACTGGTCAGCCAGATCGCGGCATTGAGATTCCGGGTGAAATCACCACTCGCAACGACTCCGGGATCAAACGTCTCTTCGGCGCCATAGAACGAGACGAGAACCGGGTTCGTCGGGTCCGTGATGTCGTAGATGTGGAAGTTGCCATAGGCCGTTTCAGTGGTGACGCCTACATAGTCGCTGCCGCCCTGCCGGAAGAGCCAGAGGTTGTGCACACCGACATCGGTGATCGGCCCGAAGATGGATGGGGTCAGGGGGTTCGGGTCGTCGATCCGCACCGACGCCAACGCGACCGGGTTTGTCGGATCGTCGACGTTGTAAATCTCGAATCCACCGGGACCGCCTGCGCACGATTCGTTCGAGTGAACAAGAACGTCACCCGAGTTCATGCCGTTGACGCGAACGTCGTTCGTACGACTGCCAGTCGGCGACTGGATGATGTTGGAGAACGTTGGCTTGTTCTTGTTGTGCACGTCCCAGACCCAGATACCGGCCTCGGGATCGCCACCGCACGGACTATTGAATGTGCCGGTATAGGCGAAGCCGTCGTATGCCCAGACATCAGTGGTTGCGTCGCCGACATTGCGCTCGCCGCGCCCAACCACGGCCAAGTTCTTCGTTACCTTCGCCATTGGCCCGGTCGATATCACGTTTGCGTTAGACGCATCATGCGTCGATAAGGCCAAGCTTGGATCGGATGGGGCGGAGAGGTCACCTGCGCCGTCGTGCGCGTCCTCGTCCCCGGGGTCTGGATGAGCACCCGACGGTGCCGAGAGGCCGGCAACCATCACCATGCTCACCACTAATAGAAGTATTAGCCTTGCTTTGTGTCTGCGGGGTCGTACCACGAAAGGTCTCCTTTTTGGACGACGAAAATGCCCGATTGATCGGGCTACTGATGCCGTGACCATACCCCTACTCTCAGTCACGGGTCTCCTATACTCAAGAATTCTTCTGACCGAAATTTCGCGAGGCTGACCCTTAGAACTACGCAAGAGAACTTCGAGCGCCGCCCGGTCGGCTCCACGGACCCGGTCATTGTGCCCAGGTTGGCCAAAGTGGTTTCTGTCATCGCAAGGCGATACGGTGGGTGAATGGAAGTAGAAGTAATCCGATCGGCCCGTCGCCGAAAGACCATCCAAGCCCGGGTCGAATCCGGGGTGCTCAAAGTGATGGTCCCTGATACGTTGACCGCCGAGCAAGAAGCCCATTGGGTCGACGTGATGCGGACCAAACTCGCAACCAAAAAGACGTCAGCCGCCGGGCTTGTTGAACGGGCGGCACGGCTAGCCGACCAGTACGACCTCAAACGTCCAAAAACCGTCTCGTGGTCGACCCGCCAGAACCACCGGTGGGGCTCATGCACACCCGCCAATGGAAGCATTCGTCTGTCGTCGCGTATGACCGAATTCCCCGACTGGGTGATTGACTACGTGCTGATCCATGAACTTGCCCACCTTTCGGAGTCCGGCCATGGCGCGGCTTTCAAGGAGCTTCTCGCCCGTTACCCGAAGGCCGAACGCGCCGAAGGCTATCTGATCGCCAAGGCCGAAAACCCCGCCTAAGTAGCCCTAAGCGTCCGGGCCCGCAACCAGGCGTACGCCAGGACTGCCCAGCTGACCAGCAGCACCGGCCCCAGGACTTCGACCGTGAAACGGTCGGCGAGGACGCCGACCACCCACGGCAGGAAGGCAGCTCCCAGCCCGGCCATCGCAAGTTGGTATCCGACCGCCGCGTCCGTACCGTCGCCTCCCACTTGCCCGGGAGTCAGGGACACCAGGCCCGGAAACACCGAAGCCATACCGAGACCGAGGATTGGCAAACCAACGACACCCCATCCAGCAGGATCCAACCACAAGGTGACGGCTCCAACCAGGATCGTCACCACGGACACGTCGATCGCCCCCTTGGTGGATACGCGTTTACCGAAAAGGCCCATGCCGATTCGGCCCGCCGTCAAGCCACCCCAAAAAAGCCCGACCCAGAGACCGGCCGCCGATTCGGCGATCCCTCTCTGTTCGAACAACAGCGTGAACGACCATTGGCCCGCAGCCACCTCCATTCCTGTGTACACGAAAAAGGCGGCGAGGGTCGAAGCCCTGGCCGGGCGGCCCACCCCGCTGCTGCCATTAACCGGAACGGTTTTCCACATCGGCGAAACGGCCATCGCTGTGGCAAACAGCACGACGCCCACTACGGCCAAACCGACAAAGGCCCACCGCCAGTTCGGGAGTATCGTCACCACCACGAGTGGACCGAGCGTGGCCCCCACTCCGTAGAGGCCATGTAACAAATTCATCGCGCGCAGCGACCGGTACCGAGCGAAATACGAATTGACGGTCATGTCGAGCCATCCGCCACCGACCCCACTCAAGTACCAGGTCAAAATAACTGTTGGCCAGTTCGGTGCCGAAACGAATACCACAAGAGACACGACACCCAGGCCCACCGCACCGACCATCGATCTGCCTATCCCCAGCTTTGCGGTGACCCGGGGACCGACGAGCGACCCGCTGATGTATCCCATCGTCAATGCGGCGGTGATGATCCCCAGACCCGATACCGGCAGGCCGAACTCGCCGCGTATCGTCGGCCAGCTGGGTCCGAGAGCGCCGTCCGTAAATCCCAGCGCCGCAAAGGCCGCGAAGCCAAACGCCGTCAGGAGCCAGATGACGACCGGTCTGCGCCGATTTGCCGAATCAGTCACATTTGAACTGTCTAAAAAGGGACATGCGCGATGGACCCTAACGGGTGAACCCTCAACCCCGATCGTCGCGTCCACTAGGTTCTCTAAGGGACCCAACCCGAGGAGAGGCATGAGCGACACCACCGTCAGGGCACGCGCTAACGACATACCGGTATATCAGTTCGATTCCCTTGCGTGGACGAGTCCCAAACCGCTGTCCGAGTCGCGGGTTGCGGTCGTCACCACCGCCGGATTGACGACCGATTCCGCGAGCCTGTGGTCCCAATCTGACGAGGGTTTCACGGTCCTCCCACACGGCACAACCAATCTTTCGTTCGCTCATTTCAGTCCCAACTTTGATCGCTCAGGGTTCAACCTCGATGTCAACACGGTGCTGCCTATCGATCGCCTCGACGAGATGGCCGCCGCAGGTATCATCGGTTCCGTCGCCGAGCAGCACATCTCGTTCATGGGCGCTCAGGCTGATCACAACCTCGCGACGATGCGTCTCGACAGCGGTCCGGCCGCGGCTCATCTTCTTCGCGAAGACGGCGTGGATACGATTCTCCTCACTCCCGTCTGACCGTTTTGTACGCGTACGGTCGGTACGCTCGCTCACATCTTCGAAGCACAAGGCTTCGCCACCGTCGCATTGGCTCTCGTTCGGGGCCAGATCGAAAAGTCTGCCCCACCGAGAGCTCTGTATGTGGAGTTTCCGCTCGGACGACCACTCGGCAAACCACTCGACTCCGGGTTTCAAACGTCCGTTATCAGCGCCGCTTTTGATCTGCTGAACGAACCGTCGGGACCGGTTCTCGTCGACTTCCCGATCATCATCGAGGACGCTTCGTCCGAGGTGCTCGCGTGCGCCATACCGCCCAGGTTCAACCCCGATCTGCATCCGGCCGTAGATGAAGCCCTCGGTCTGCGCGCCGCCTACAACCGCACTGTTGAGCGGTACGGTCGCACGAGCGTCGGCCGGACAGGAACCGCCGATGAGATCCCCGACCTGATCGACGTGTTCGTCAAGATCAGCGACGGCACCGCGCTCGAGGAAATCGAGGTGCCAGGAGGCGATCACATTGCCGTCGCGATGGACTTGCGCTCGTATTACGAGGAGGCCGCTCTCTCACTTTCCGACCACGTCCCGGACGCCCGGCAAGCAGAAAGCTGGATATACCAGGGAACCAAACTTGGTGAGGTTCTGCATGGCGCTCAGGCCAGGCTGAAGGCGGCAGGTTTGGACCGTCGCGACTGGTACTACGTGATGCCGTCCACGCAGCAACGTGGCGACTAGGTCTCGTCAGCCTTGGTGAACACCGCTGCAACGAATACCACGAGCGGAACGATGGCAGCAAGCGTGAGTGCCGGCCCGTAAGCGCCGGTGATGCCGAACACTACGGACAGCCCGAACGGACCGATCGCGGTTGAGGCCACATTGGTGAATGTCCCGAATCCTTGAATCGCCCCGATGTGCTCTGTCCCGAACCAACGTGGTGGCAGGGCGCTGCTTACGGTCCGCGAGGCACCACCGGCCGCCCCCAGGAGCACCGCATAGAGCAGGATATCTCCGGTGCTCTCCAGAGTGTTGACCATCAAGAGTGCCGATCCAAGTAGAGCCATCGCCGCCATGATCAGCCAGCGACCATGCACCCGATCCGCCAACGCACCAAAAGCCAGGCCGGCGAGCGAACTCCCGATGACCTGCGGTGCAAACATGAGCGCGGCCTCTCCGGCCGTGAGACCCGCCTCACCGAGCAAGCTGATCTGGTGGAAGTTGAGAGCGGTGCTCAGCATGCCGGCCGCACCAGAAGCCGCCAGAATCACCCATAAGCGCCTGGTCCGGATTGCTTCCGATCGGGTATAGGACTTTCGAAGTGGCTGAACCAGGTCTCCGCTGACCGGGCCCCCATCGGGGAGTTGACCGATGGACGCTGGCTTGTCGATGATGCCGAATCGAGCGATCGGAATCACAATGAGCCAAACCGCCACGGCCGAGACGACCCACGCAATGCGCCAGGAAAAGCCCTCGATGATGGTGTTCAAGGCGATCGGGCCAAGCGCCATAAGCGCCGAGACCGCTGTGGCCATGATCCCAAGCGCCAGTCCGCGCCGTCGATCAAACCAATGCGTGACCGCAACCGTCGAAACGAGGCTCAGCGAGCCCTGCCCGAGAAACCTGATCATCCCGTAGCCGATCGCCAGCGAGACAAATCCCTGGACGCCGCCCATGAACGCCAGCCCGATCCCGAAGCCAGCTCCGATCCATGTCATGGCCGTCCGAACACCTATTCGGTCGATAGCCCGACCCACAAACGGCATCCCCAGCGCTCCCAACAACGTCCCAACCAAATAGGCGAGGGACACCGCATCTCGAGAAAGCGAGAGGTCCGTGATGAAGGATTCGACGAAGACTGAAACACCAAGCGTCTGACCGGGTACCGACATGGCGGCTGTCACGATCGCCAAAGCCAGAATCCGCCAACCGGCGAACTTGGCGTGCACAGTTCGTCCCGACATCAGGCGACACTAGCCGCCACATCCACGGGGCAATCCGCTACTTGAGTGCCGCCCTCGCCGCGGTTTCGGCATGAATACGGGCGGTCGGGTAATAAGAGACGGACACGTCATCCGGTTGTAGCAATAGTTCAATCTCGGTACACCCGGCGATGATGGCTTCCGCTCCTCTGGCAACTAGCGAGCTGGCTATCCGGGAGAACTCATCCCGCGACTCAGTAGAGACAATGCCGCGCACCAACTCGTTGTAGATAACATCATGGACAATCGTGCGGTCGTCGGCCTCGGGCACGAGGACGTCGAGCCCGTGGGCCTCGAGGTTCCCCACATAAAAGTCATCCTCCATGGTGAATCGGGTGCCAAGCAATCCGACCTTGCTTTCGCCGGCCTCGATGATCCTGTTCGCAGTGGCATCAGCAATGTGCAAAAACGGGACTGTGATGGCTGCACGAATCTGATCGGCCAGTCGATGCATGGTGTTCGTGCAGAGGATGATGATCTCGGCCCCCGATTCTTCGAGGAGCGCCGCATCCGCTGCGAGGCGAGCTCCAGCTGCCTCCCAACCACCCGCCTCTTGCAGTCCGTGGATCTCGGAGAAGTTGTAGGAACGGATGATCAAGCTGGCAGAACTCGACCCACCGAGCTGGCCCCGGACATACTCATTGATCGTCCGTTCATATTCGATCGAAGATTCCCAACTCATCCCTCCCAGTAGGCCGATCGTCTTCATACGAGATCCCGCAGGGTCCGTCGCATGACCTTCGCAGAGGCGGTCCGCGGCATCGCGTCAACCAACCGAACCTCCGCGACCTTGAAAAGTGGATTCAAATCAGCCTTGATTGCGTCCTGAATAAGCGGTCGCAGCTGGCCGGGATCACAATCTGGCGCAACCGCGAAGACGAACAACCGATCAGGCCCCCCACCGTCGGGTGGCACTCCCACGGCAGCACTCTCGATGACGCCCGGCACCAGGTTGACAACCCGCTCAATCTCTGCGGAACTGACCTTTACGCCGCCCAGATTCATGGTGTCATCCGAGCGCCCCATCGCCCGATAGTGGCCGTTAGCGAGTCGTCGCAGCTGGTCCCCGTGCCGTCGGATCGGAACATCAGCCGCTGGGACTCCGTCGTAATAGACGGCCTGATGATCTCGATTGAGCAACTCAGTCGACAAGCCGATCGAAGGCGGCACGAGAAAAACTTCTCCCTCGGTTTGAGACTCGTCACCGTCGTCAAACAGTCGGATGTCGAGCCCAAAGCACGGGGTGGTGAACGTCGAGGCGTCGAATGCGTCCACAACTGTGCTGGAGAGATAACCTCCCCCAATCTCAGTTCCGCCGCAATACTCAATTACAGGCGCCCCGGCAACGCTCATGAGCCATCGCATGTCGTCGACGGACGATGCCTCGCCGGTCGACGTCACGACCCGAACGGCGGACCAGTCAAGCCCCTCCACATCCGGCACGCTCCGCCAAGCCCTGACGAGCGCAGGAACCACGCCAAGGACGTTGACCGTGGCGTTCGTGACGAAGCGACAAAACTCGAGCGATGTGGGCACCTCGTTTGAAAGCGCGATAGTCGCCCTATTAAGCAATGCTGCGTAAATGAGCCACGGACCCATCATCCATCCAAGGTTCGTCGGCCAGGCCACCACGTCACCGGGATGAATGTCCTGGTGGAGAAACCCATCGGTTGCTGCTTTGATCGGCGATGACTGATCCCAGGGAATCACTTTCGGAACCCCGGTGGTTCCGGAACTGAAGAGCAGATTTGTATGACTGGCACTCGAGCGTATGGCTGGCTCAACCATCGGGTCTCCGTCGAACAGATCGTTCCAGGCAATGTCTTCTGGCCGCACTGCATGGTCACCCCCGGTATCCACGACGATGCACCTTCGAGCCCCAGCTTCGACGACCTTCGCGTACATCGGGAGTCGACGGCCTCCCCTGACGATCTCGTCCTGGGTAATGACCGTATCGCAGCCAACCAATGTCAGCCGATTCTGTATTTCTGGAGCTGCGAAACTGTCGGCGATCGACACGACCGTGGCTCCCGCCCAGACCAATGCCAGGTAGCCGATCACGGATTCGACGGACATCGCCATGGCCATCGCTACACGATCGCCTTCACCAATCCCCAGCCGGCGTAGGCCGCCTGCACACGTTTGTACCTGAGCCCGCAGCTCCGCCACGGACATGGACGCAATCCCGGCTTTCGTTTGATAGACCACGGCAACCGATTCATCAGCACCCTGGAAGCAGGACAGCGCGATATTGAGTTCGGCGCCGGGCAGCCAACGAGTGTCCTGGGGGGGACCATCCGACACGGTTACGGGCGCCACGGAGAACTGGATTCCCAGGCGCTCGATCATCAACTGCCAGAATTGGTCGCGGTTGGCAATCGACCATGCGTGAAACTCGCTGACTGATGTCAACTCACGGTCCAGCAGTATTTTAGAGATGTTGGCTGCGTCGATGACCCTGGCGTTCGGCTCCCAATCCATGACAGGACCCTACTTTCTCAGGGTACCCACCGGAGTTCGATGCGCCATCAAATGGGAGGCTGGCTTTCTATCGTATTTCGGGTAACTACGCCCAGCCAGAACGCGCCCGCCGCCGGTATGGCGATCTCGGCTGCGATGAAAAAGACCTGCTTCACAGGTGATTCGAGTAGTTATTCACGCCCGTAGACTAAGACGTATGTTTGGACCATTGAACGGTGTACGTACTGGCCTCGTAATCGCCGCGGCGATTACGGGGGTAATGGCGGCCATTCTGGGCCAGTGGGCAGTCACCGCCGCACTGGGTGCCGGAGTTGCCGTCCACGGCCTGGGATGGCTTTATCTCTATCAGCGTCACCAGGGCGAGCAGTAGACTCAGCTGACTAGGCCCATCGACTCAAGCTGCGGGAAACGCCGCTGCCAGAGCTGCCGCGATCGAACGGACGTCGGTTATCACGGTCCGCCCGGACCGGCGCATCGTCACATGACCTTGGCCGTCGGCGACCACCAGGGTCGGCACGCTACGGACCGCCAACGCTTCAGCTAGCGGATCGAGCGCGCTCCGAAGTGTGACCGGCACTCCGGCTCCAGCGAGGGTTTCCATCGCCAACGGGCAAATGCGGCAATCGTCGGTTGTGAACATGGTGACCCCCGGCGAGACGCCCATGACCTGAGCGCCCTGTCGGCGCTCCCACCGCCCAACGGCTAGCCAGGCCAGGCCGAGCACGGCAAGGACGACAAGTAATCGGACGATCACGGCCGGGCCTCCATCAGGAACCGCTCATACAGGATGCAGCCAACGCAGATCCTTGAGCTCGCGGCCAATGCCGCGAGAGTTGCGACGAGCAACGTCAACGCCCAACCCAGAACCATGGCTCCACCCAACAACGCCAGGAGAGCGACCGCTAGGAACGCGGTTCCTAGCAATTGCGAGAACGCTGGCGGTCGGGCGTCTTCGAACTCGTCCGGTCCGTGTGGTTGAAATCGGGGACGGATTAGCCGCACATACAGCTGCGTGATCGGTGCCAGGTTCGGGCCGCCGAAACGCGAGACAAAAAGGATGGCGAAGGCGATGCCTACGAAGGCGGGACTAGAGGTTGCGAACCCCAGCATGCAGAGCACAGCCGTCACGGCTTGGTTTATACGCGGAATATTGATGTCAACAGTGGTCACAGGGGCTCCTCGAGCAGGTCAGGGCTTTGCGGCGTACTTACTCTCGGGTAGAGCCGCTAGTGAGCGAGGAGGAGCAACGCGGCGCCTCCCGGGGCTACCCGAGAGCGAAAACACAGACAGCGACAACGTTGCGACATCATTGGCAGTATAGCCCAGCGGACCGTCAAAGCATTCCCACGGTTCTTGTAAGCAACGCAAAGAACCTGTCAGCATCTACCTCGCGCATGACCTGAGCGTTTGGCGCACGATCGGTCACTCCCCACCAGTCCACGACAGTCATCCCCCGCGTGAGGGCGGACTCGGTTTCGATCTCGACATTGCAGAATCGACCCGAGAAGAGTTCTGGCTCAAGGAGATAGGCGATGACGCAAGGGTCGTGGAGCGGCGCTCCATCGGTGCCGTACTTTTCTCGATCGTATCTGTCGAAAAAGTCGATCCATCCGGCGATCACCTCACCGGCATGGTTGCCAAGCTGCTTAAAGGCATCGACTCGAGCGGCGTTGCTCAAGACCTTGTGGGTCACGTCCAGAGGCATCATGACGATATCGATGCCAGCGCGAAACACCTCGGCCGCCGCCATCGGATCAACAAATATGTTGAACTCAGCGGCTGGTGTGGTGTTCCCACCTTCAAAGAAACCACCGCCCATCATGACAATCCCGGCGAGGCGGCCAGCTATCGCTGGTTCTTGTCGTAGGGCTAACGCAACGTTGGTGAGCGGCCCGAGCGTACACAACGTAATCTCGCCAGGCGGATGGCCCATCACCAACTCGACGATACGATCGGGAGCAAAGCCGTCAGACACGTGGCGGGTCGGGTCGGGAAGTTCGTAACCGTCTAGCCCGGTAGGACCATGCACGTACTCGGCAGTTACCAGGACGCCCTCCAATGGTCCGCCTGCCCCGGCGTATACCGGCACGTCCGAACGGTTGGCCACATCACAGACCACCAGCGTGTTGTGGACCGTCAGGTCCAACGGAACGTTGCCAGCGACGACCGTGATCGCCAGGATGTCAAGCGGAGACCCGAGAGCGAGGAGGAGCGCAACGGCGTCGTCTTGCCCAGGATCGGTGTCGATAATGATCGAAGTTGCCATCTTCCCCCAGCGAGCTCCAGGAAACGCTAGCGCGTCCGGAGCCAGGTCGTGATGGCAAGCGTCAGCTAGAACCACCACTCGCGGTAGTGTCCAGCCGATGATGCGGTTGCGAGACTCCTGGCGTGGATGGGTGAGTGTGGCCCTGGCGTTGAGCCTGGCCGCGGCCGTTATTGTCGCCGATTTCCAGCTCCAACATACGGTTGAGCTCGTGCACGCCGCCGCCGTCGCCGACGCCGAGGAGGGCCGTTCGAGCCTTCAAGATATCGATGATCTGGTAGGGAGAACGCTGGCAGCAATCGAGCTATCGGTGCTGGCGGCGGACCCGGCAGGCAACGTGACCCTGGATACGCAAACCAAGCGAAAACTCACACTTGAGGTCGATGCCATCGCCGCGGGCGCGGAATTGGGATTGGCCGTGGCACTGGACCGAACCATAGATCTCGATGCAAGACTTGACACGCTCCGGGTATTGTCCGGAACCGCGGCTCAGCGCCTCATCACCCCGGACGTGATCAGCCTCCGAGGGACTGTTGCTGAAGCTGCCAGTACCGCCACCGCGCTCCTCGCCAGGGAAGGGCCGCTCACCAGCGAACAGATCAGTTCCATGCGTGGGAGGCTCGACGGCGCCAAGAGCCTCCGAACCGAAGTCGATGGACGACTGACGGACGTAACCGGAACCCTCGACACGATCCGGGCCACCATTCGTTGGCGGGTCCATATCGTGACCGCCATCGCCCTGCTGGCGCTCATCTGGTTCGGCTATCAAGGATGGCGATCCGCAGTGGGGACGCCGTCACCAAGCGAATCGGCGAAGGCCGACTAGCTTCTTGTCATGAAACCAGGCAATACACCACTCGTCGAGTTCGCTCGCATGGCTCCGCCTGGAACCCGGTTGTTCGCCAAACTGGAGTGGTACAACCCAACCGGTTCAATCAAGGATCGACCTGCCTGGTTCATGTTCCACAACGCCGTACAGAACGGTTACCTACCGGCCGGTAAGCCACTTATCGAAGCAACCTCGGGTAATACCGGCATCGGTCTCGCCCGCTTGGCGTTGATCACCGGCCATCCGATGGTGATTTGTCTGCCAACCGCGGCTACGGAACAGCGCAAGGACTTGTTGCGGGCCTATGGCGCCGAACTCATCGAGGTCGAAGGTGGGCCAAACGGGGCCATTGCGAGAGCCCGGGAACTCGTTGACGCCGGCGAGGGGCACATGTGTTACCAGTACGGGAATCGATGGAATCCGTACTCGCACTTCTTCGGCACCTCGGTCGAAATCGTCCGGGACTGGCCGTTGGCCGCTCCCCCAGACCATCTATTCGGCGCCTACGGCACCGGTGGGACCTTGACCGGCAACAGCCATGGACTGAAGAAGGCGTACCCGGCGATCAAAGTGCATTCGATTGAACCGTTCGTCGACGACCCCATTGGCGGGATGCGCAGCCAGGATGATCCCTTCCAGCCTCCGGTCGCCGACCTGTCACTGGTGGATGATCGATACCAGGTATCGCGGGCCGTGGCCGAGACAACCGTCGGCGAAATCATGCACCAGGAGGGCTACTTCGCCGGAACCTCCGCCGGAGCAATCATCCACGCCGCCCGCCTGGAGCTTGAGAAGAACGGTGGTACCGGGGTGGCCCTGCTACCGGATGCCGGCTGGAAGTACTTGTCCGGGCCGCCCTGGCAACCCGCTAGCTAGAACGTTGCCAACGGGTCGACATCGGGGTTGGTCCAGCCGCAGAACTGACATAGTTTCGCTCCCGACGAAACCGCCGAATCGCACTTCGGGCAGCGCAGGGGCGGCCGGACTACATGACCGTCAATCGAGCCATCGGCCCCATCAATCTCGTCGATTTTGGCAATGAGCTGTTCACGGGTGTAGCCGCTCTCCTCCAACAAAGCCCAAAGAGCCTCCGTAACAAGCGCCAAACGCTGGACCCGATCCTCCAGTTTGTCGAGATCTGACAACAATGGAGGTGCAAACGAATCTGCAGACGCCGCCATACCGATGCTTTTGCCGAGCATTCTTGAACCGATGACGTATCCGGTGACGAAATCCATGGCTGACCCCCCTAGCTGTCAGTGAACACTGGCTTACGTTTCTCGACGAATGCCCTCATGTTCTCTTGTGCATCGTCAGTTTGAGACGCACCGGCCATCACTTCGGTTGCATAGTCGTACGCCGAACGCAGATCCATATCCATCTGCCGGTAAAAGGCCTGTTTGCCGATGGCTTTCGACAATGCACTCCCTCTCGTCGCTCGTCCCAGTAGCTCCTCGGTCGCTTCGGCGACCTGATCGTCGGCCACAACCCGATTGACCAGCCCCCAGGCCAACGCCGTTGGGGCATCGATCGGGTCACCGGTCAGGAGCATTTCCAGGGCATGCTTTCGGCCAATGGCCCGACCGACGGCCACCCCCGGTGTCGTACAGAACCATCCGCCCCGTCCGCCAGGAAGTTGAAAGTGGCTTGACTCCCCCGCCACGGCCAAGTCGCATGAGGCAACCAGTTGGCAGCCAGCCGCCGTTGCGAGACCTTCCACTTGAGCAATCACGACCTGGGGTATGGATTGGAGGACTTGCATGACCTCAGCGCACACGCCGAGAATTTCCTTCGTGGCCGTCAGATCCCGGGTCACCATGTCACCGAAGTCATGACCCGCCGAGAACACCGGACCTTGGGCCGATAGGATCGCTCCGCGTGTCTTGGACTTCCCGACGTGCTGGAACGCCGCCAGCAGTTCGCGCAGGTGGGATTCGGAAAGCGCGTTGCGCCGGCCAGGTATGGCCATCTCCACGCGGGTGAACTGCTCAAGCTCGGTTACCACGAGATGTTCATAGTCCACGTTGACTTCCTCCTCAGATTGCGGGTATCGGGCTAGGCAAGAGCCGCGTGGGCGGCCGCCAGACGGGCGACTGGCACCCGGTAAGTCGAGCACGACACGTAGTCGAGGCCGACCTCATGGCAAAACGCGATCGAGGCCGCATCTCCTCCGTGCTCGCCACAGACTCCGATCTTCATGCCAGGGCGCGAGGCTCGACCGCGCTCGACCCCGAGGCGAATCAGCTGACCAACGCCCGATACGTCGAGCGTCTGGAATGGGTCCGCCGGTATGACACCGCGCTGCACGTACCCGGGCAAAAACCGGCTGGAATCGTCGCGGCTCATGCCAAGCGTCATCTGGGTGAGGTCATTCGTGCCGAATGAGAAGAACTCGGCAACCGTGGCCAGTTCATCAGCCATAAGGCAGGCACGTGGCAACTCAACCATGGTTCCGACCATGTAATCGACCCGGAGGCCGTGATAGACGAAGACCTCTTCGGCAATCGAGCGGATCAGGTCAGCTTGATTGCGAAGTTCCGGTTCGAAGCCAACCAGGGGGACCATTACCTCCGGCAGCACCGAAATCCCCCGATCGACGCATCGAACTGCAGCCGTAAACAACGCTCTCGCCTGCATCTCGGTCACCTCGGGATACGTGAGCGCCAACCGGCACCCACGGTGCCCGAGCATCGGGTTCTCCTCAGCCAGACGCTGCACCTGGGCGATGACAACCTCCCGTTCGTGTATCTCTTCGAGAAGCCGGTCGATCTTGTCAAGTCCATTGACTCGCCGAAGCCGCAGCTTCAGATCGGTCAACTCTCTAGCCAGTTCCGATTCATTCGGTAGGAACTCGTGAAGTGGGGGGTCGAGCAGTCGAATCGTGACTGGAAACCCGTCCATCGCCGTGAAGATCCCCTCGAAATCTGCGGTCTGATACGGCTCCAATTTCCCGAGTGCCTCGCGGCGGGAAACCTCGTTCGAGGCCATAATCATCTCGCGCATTGCGGCGATTCGCTCGTCACCAAAGAACATGTGTTCCGTACGGCACAGTCCGATCCCCTGGGCCCCCAGGCGGCGGGCCTCCGCCGCATCTTCGGGTGTGTCCGCATTGGCGCGAACGCCCAGCGTGCGGTGACTGTCAGCCCACCCCATCAGCAAATCGAAATCGGCGTCGGTTTCGGGCTCAATCGTCGCAACCTGGCCCGCCAGCACTCGCCCCGTGTTGCCATCGACGGTGATCCAATCGCCCTCGGACAACACCACATGGTCAAAACGGACGAGACGTTTCTCGAAATCAACACGCATGCTCGTGCATCCGACCACGCACGACTTACCCATACCTCGCGCCACCACCGCCGCGTGAGACGTCACGCCGCCCCGGGCCGTCAAGGTGGCTCGAGAGGCCACCATGCCATGGAAGTCATCGGGATTCGTTTCGTGACGAACCAGGATCACCGGGGTACCTGCCTCAGCAAGATCCACCGCCGCGTCGGCCGTAAGGACGATTTGTCCCGACACGGCGCCCGGCGAGGCAGGCAGTCCGGTACCGATCACTTCGACCTCGACAGATGGATCGATAAGCGGATGCAGCAACTGTTCGAGTTGGTCGGCCGACACCCGGAGAACGGCCTCCTGCTCATTGATGAGGCCAGAAGCGGCCATGTCGACGGCGATCTTGACGGCCGCCCGACCGGTCCGCTTGCCCGACCGGGTTTGAAGCATCCACAACTTGCCGTTCTCGACGGTGAACTCAAGATCCTGCATATCGCCATAATGCGTCTCCAGGCGGTTGGCGATCTCGACCAGTTGCTTATAGGCATCGGGAAAGCGTTCGGCCATATGAGCAATCGGCAACGGAGTTCTCATACCGGCAACCACGTCCTCACCCTGGGCATCAGGAAGGAACTCCCCGAACAGCGCCGCTTCGCCGGTAGTGGGATTCCGGGTGAAAGCCACTCCGGTCCCCGAGTTCTCGCCGCTATTTCCGAAAACCATCGACTGAACGTTTACGGCCGTGCCCATATTGTGGGGGATACCATTGAGGTTGCGGTAGTCCTGCGCTCGCTTGTTCGACCATGAGTCGAATACCGCACCGACCGTCAAGCGAAGTTGTTCATACGGGTCGTCGGGAACTTCATGCCGGGATTGGCCGTACACAATGGCTTTGAGACGTTCCACGAGACCAGCCAACGCCTCGGCGGGAAGATTTCCGGGAGCATCGCAATCGTTGTTCTGCAGCGTCGCGTTGACGGCTCCCTCAAACCGCTCAGGGGCTACGCCGAGAACGATCTCACCGAACATGGTTATGAAGCGACGATAGGAATCCCAAGCGAACTGCTCGTCACCGGTCACCTTGGCCAACCCGACTCTGGCCGACTCGTTGATACCGAGGTTGAGGACTGTGTCCATCATTCCGGGCATGGATACCGCTGCGCCGGATCGAACTGACACCAACAAGGGGTTGGTGGCGGATCCGAATTCCTTGCCAGTCGAAGCCTCCAACCGTTTGATAGCTTCCTCGACTTCGCCCCACATGAGATCCGGGAAAACGCTTTCATCTTGGTACGAGCGGCATGCGTCCGTGGTGATCGTGAATCCTGGGGGCACCGGCAGGTTGGCCTGGGTCATACTTGACAACGCCGCGCCCTTCCCACCGAGCGCGGCTTTATCGCCCGGATCACCGGTTTCGAAGTCAAATACCCACGTTCCCGCCATTATCACCCTCATCGTCGTTCGTACAACACTATCGGCACACAACAGAGTCTGCCGACGGTGGAGCCAGTCAGAACAGGCGATCCTGCGAGCCGACGCGTTCCAGGCCGTTCCACGGAAGATGATCCATGAATACCCAGGACTTGCGATGGATCGGCGACGGGCCATACCCGGACAGTGCCGCCTTGTGTCTGGGACAGGGATAACCCTTGTTGTCCTCAAACGAATATACCGGGTAGTGCTCGGACGCAACGCGCATCATCCGATCACGCGTCACCTTCGCAAGGATCGAAGCGGCCGCGATTGACAACGACTTGGCGTCACCTTTGATGATGGTCTGCGTACGAGGATGCCCAACGAAATCCCAGTTTCCGTCGACCAGCACGGCATCGACAGCGACGGGCAGTCCCCCGAGCGCCCTTCTCGTAGCCAAACGCTGAGCCTCCGACATTCCGAGGGTGTCGCATTCTTGGGGCGACGCATGTCCCACGGCCCAACCTTCGACCCAGCTGGCAATCCGATCGTAGATCGCCTCACGTTCTGACTCGGATAGCATTTTCGAATCGCGAACCTTGTAGAGGCGACGGTCCCGGGGAGCTATGGCGGCCACCACCGTCAAGGGACCAGCCCACGATCCCCGACCCACCTCGTCGATACCGGCGACCACCGACCGACCGGCATCCCAGTGATCGCGTTCGAAGGCCAAACCCGGTGGATTCCGCTGGATGGCTTTTCGAAGTTTCGGAACGCTCACAATCCGAGGCTACCCGGATCGATCACGGGACCGGTGCCGCACCGAAAGGATCCGAAGCGTCCGAATCGAGCGGTAAGTGAATTCGGAACGTCGAGCCGACCCCCAGCTCACTGACAACCTCGACCGAACCCCGGTGCCTCTCGGCCACGTGCCGGACGATCGCCAGTCCGAGTCCAGTGGCTCCGGTTTGGCGTGAACGAGCTGCATCCACCCGGTAGAAACGCTCAAAGATTCGTGGCAGATCCCGAGCCGGTATGCCGACGCCCGTATCGCTCACAGAAATGATGGCTTCTCCGCCATCGTGGGTCACGGCCACGTGCACTGCGCCACCAGGATCGGTATGCCGCCCGGCATTGCTCAGGAGATTCTGGACGGCCAATGCTATGTCGGGGCGACTCAACTGCACGATGATCGGTTCGAGCTCCGTTGTAACGCTCACGTGTCCTAATGCGGCGGCGCCAAGCTCTTCGCTGACAACTGTTGACAAATCGACGGGGTGCACCTCAAGACTCTGTGCCTCAAGGCGAGACAGGTCCAACAGGTCGGACACGATCCGACCCAGCCGGAGCGCCGAAGCTTCGATCTGCTGACTGAAGTGCGATACGGCGGCGATATCGCCGTCCTCCACGGCGCTTTGGATCGTTTCGGCTGCGGCTTGAATGGCGGCGACTGGCGTCTTCAGTTCGTGGGAAGCATCCGCGACAAAGTCACGCCTGATCGCCTCGGTTCGTACGCGATCCGTCACATCGCGCAGAACCACGACCGCCTGATCGGCCGACGAACCAATTACCACCTCGACAACCCGGCTGCCGAGTGGAATGCGATCGGGTCCCCTTTGTTCAGCCGCCATACGCACGAGAAGGTGATGGCGCAGCCGACCATCATCCGAGATGGCAGAGCCCAGCAATCGCCGCGCCGCCGCATTCGCGTAATCGATCTGCCCTGCCCGCAGCAGCAGGACTCCCTCTTCTAGCGCCTCCAGGACGCGGTCACGGAGGTCTTGCTCACTCTCGAGCTCACCGACTCTTGACCGGATCTGCTCAGACATGGAGCGGACCGCTTCGGACAACTCCGCAACATCAGGCGACTTGTGCAACACTTCGTCATCAAGCGCATCTTCTGGCGATTGACCGGCGGCCATGCCGGCGACCGAGGTCGTAAGAGACTGCATAACCCGCTCGGTTCGCCTCCCAAGAACGCTCACGACGATCAGGCCGGCAATGGTGACGACGACGATTCCGAGCACGGCTCGCAGACGGACCGGCAGCATCCGGTCGTTCACTTCATCGAGGGGCACTGCCAGCCGAACGACCCGATCACCATCGAGTACCGCAACGTACAGGAGGTCCTGCTCGATGGTCTCGCTAAACCGAAGAGAGGTTCCCATGCCGTTCGCCCGGGCAGCTATCACTTCGGGCCGATCGTTGTGGCTGTCCATAACGGCGGGGTCCACCGAAGAGTCAGCTTCGACCGTGCCATCTACCTTGATTACGGTTATTCGCACGCCCAGCGAGGTAGCCAGCTGTTCGACCGTAGGCTCGACAGGGCCGGTATCGAGGGCCACCGCCACCGCCTGACTCTCAGCCTGGGTTGTGGTCATCAACTCATCGATGAAGCCATCGCGGGCCGCCTGGTCGATCAAAAGTGCCGTAACCACAAAGACCGTTACGACCGCCGCGACGTAGGAAACGGCCAGTTTGGTACCCAGGCCACCCCTCATAGAGAGAACTTATACCCCATACCTCGTACCGTCACGATGTATTCAGGATGTTTCGGGTCGACTTCAATCTTCGACCGAAGCCGTTTGATATGAACATCGAGGGTTTTGGTATCACCGAAATAGTCATACCCCCAGACCTCAGCGATCAGATCATCGCGCGTAACCAGTTTGCCCCCTCGCATGAGCAACAGTTCCAGAAGGGCGAATTCCTTGGGGCGAAGTTCGACTTCCTTGCCCCGCACGGTGGTCACATGCCGCCCGACGTCGACTTTGACGTCTCCGCCCACCAGAACGACGTCGTCAGACTCGACCTGAACGGAGGAGCGTCGCAAATTGGCGCCAACTCTGGCAACCAACTCGCGCATCGAGAACGGTTTTGTGACGTAGTCGTCGGCTCCGAGCTCCAAGCCGGCAACCTTGTCACCTTCACTGTCCTTGGCAGTCACGATGATCACGGGAACCGACGACCTGGTTCGTAGGGTACGCAAAACATCCAATCCCGAGAGCGACGGCAGCATCAAGTCAAGAAGAACGACATCCGGATTATGAGTTCTCAACAACTCCAGCCCAGCGATTCCGTCATCGGCAACGTACACGTCATAGCCGTCTCGTTCAAGGCTGTACTTGATTGCGTCCGATAGCGCCGGTTCGTCTTCAATAACCAGGACGGTCCTACTTGTGGCCATCAACCGGTCCCTGGATCCCAGTCCTCCGATGTGAACTCGCGAAAGACGCCAGAGAGGAGGAACGCGACCTGCTCAGCTATGTCCACCGCCCGCGCACCCACCCGTCCGAGGTTCCGAGCAACAACCGTCATCCGCACGGCCCATTCGAGCTGTTCTTCGTCTTCACGGCACTTGGCGACGAGAGAATACATCGACCGTTCCAGGCGTTCAACGGGGCGACCCATCGTCGGCACCGACATGGCCATGTCGAGGTCACGCCGCTCCAGTGAATCCAACGCGGTATCGACCATGGGGCAGACCAGGTCGACAATCTCCGCCACCGTCGCCAACACTTGAGCCTGCGACGGCATCCCAATGGTCGCTCGCACGGCACGGGCGGTACTCACCGCCTGGTCGCCGATGCGTTCAACGGAATGGCCAGCGTGCAGGACCACCGACATAACCCGCAAGTCGCTGGCTACCGGAGTCTGGAGGGCCATGGTCTGCAGCCAGGCCTCCTCCAGCTTGAGGTATCGCAAGTCGAGTGGGTCGTCGTCTTTGATGACTTGCTGAGCACCGATCGCATCCCGGCTTACGAGCGCCCGGCCGGCCCGTTCGACCATATCACGCGCATACATGCCCATCGACACGACCTCCTCGACCATGTCGTCCAGATGCTCATGAAAACTGCGTCTCTGATCGCTCACCCGAACCTCCCTGTGATGTAGTCCTCCGTGGATTTCTCACGTGGGTTCGTGAAAATGGTCGTGGTGTCGTCGAATTCGACGAGCCTTCCCGTACGGTGACCGTCGTCGGAAACGCTGACGTTGAAGAACGCAGTCCGGTCCGAGACACGGGCCGCCTGCTGCATATTGTGGGTCACGACGATGATCGTGTACTCCCGCTTAAGCTCAGTCATCAATTCCTCGATGCGGAGGGTAGCGATTGGATCAAGTGCCGATGCTGGCTCATCCATCAGAACCACGTCAGGACTGGTTGCGATGGCTCTGGCAATGCAGAGGCGTTGCTGCTGTCCACCCGACAACGCATTGGCCGATTCGTGAAGCTTGTCCTTCACCTCTTCCCACAACGCTGCTTTCGTCAACGACTCTTCGACTAACTGATCCAGTCCGGTCTTGATACCAGCAATCTTCGCCCCGAAAGCAATATTGGCGTAGATCGACTTAGGAAAAGGATTCGGCTTCTGAAACACCATGCCGATGTGACGGCGCACCTGAACCGGGTCGACCTCTGGTGAATACAGGTCAACCCCGTGGTACGTCAGACGGCCCGTCACCGCGGCTGATTCGATCAGGTCGTTCATGCGATTGAAACATCGCAGCATGGTCGACTTCCCGCATCCGGACGGGCCGATCAGTGCCGTGATCTGGTTCGGCTGCACCGCCATCGAAACGTCTTTGATCGCCGGAAACGACCCGTAATGCACGGTGAGGTCCCGGGCAACCAGGATCCCCGCGTCCGGATCCACGGAATCACTGGATTGAGGGTCGACCGTTTCGGATAGGTGTTGAGCGGGCATTCGACTGGTCATCGTAGCGCCTTCATCTCGAATCGATCTCGCAGGAGGATCGTCGTGGCGTTGACACTCAGCAAAAGCACCAATAGAACGACCACCGCCGCGGCAGTTAGTTGGACGAATTCCTCCTGGGGTTGCCGCGCCCAGTTGAACACCACCAGCGGTAGCGCGGTATAGCGTTCATCGGTGATCAACTGAACGACCGACGCATCCGCCGACGGCTGAAAAAAATTGGTCACGAGAGCCCCCGCCAGTAGCAGAGGCGCCGATTCGCCGAATGCTCGGGCGACCGTCAGGACAGTCCCGGTCAGGATCGTCGGAAGGGCGATGGGGAGCACATGATGGCGAATTGTCTCCCACTTGGTCGCTCCCACCCCAAACGACGCCTCTCGGACGGTTCCTGGCACAGCCCGTAGGGCCTCGGAAGTCGTGATAATCATGATCGGCAACACGAGAACGGTCAGCGTCAACCCCCCGGAAACAACCGTGCGGCCATTGGTCAGTCCACCGAGCAAATTGACAAATAGTGCCAGTCCCAAAATGCCATACACGACCGATGGCACACCTGCAAGATTACGGACATTGGCGGTGATGAATCTCGTAAACCCGTTGTCCGTGGCGTACTCCTCAAGATAGATTGCCGCCGACACTCCGAGCGGAAAACCAATCATCAACACGAAGCCGGTCAAGGCCAGGGATCCGAGGATGCCCTGTAGGACACCTGCCTTCGCAGGGTCGGCCGACAATGAGGACGTGACAAAATCCATACCCCGGTCCGCGAACACCGGAAGAGCCGTACGAACGGTGTCGGCCAGCAGGGTGATGAGAACCAAGAGCGACGAAAGGAGGCTCAACAGCAGCGCTCCGGCCAGCAGCGAGTCAACCAGGTTGAAACGTCTACCCGCCAGGGCTGCTCTTACCAGATCCGGGGTCGTCGGGACAGTGCGAGTCGTCATCTCTAATACCTCTGCCGGTAGCGGCGTACTACCCGCTCGGAGATGATGTTCAAAACAAACGTCATGACAAACAACAGAAGGCCGATGAAGAACAAACTTTGGAAGGCAGCATTGTCACCTGCTACCTGATCGGACCCGATCGCCAGCGCTGCGATCGCACCTGTCAGCGTGATACCGCCTTCAAGTGGATTCACGCTCAGTATGCCGGCATTGCCGGCCGCGAGAGCCACAACCATCGTCTCTCCGATGGCCCGCGAAACCGCCAAAATGATCGCTGCCACAATCCCGGATAATGCCGCGGGTACCACGACTCGCAAGCTGACGTGCCATGGCTTGGCGCCCAATCCGTAGGCGGCTTGCCGCAACGAATCAGGAACGGCTCGCATGGCGTCTTCGGAAATCGACGCGACGAGAGGCACGATCAGGATGCCCACACCCAGTCCTGCCGCTAGAAGGTTGGATGTTTCAGCCGTCGAAAACATCCGCTTGACGAGTTGGGGGGTGATGAAGTTCAGGGCGAACACGCCGAGGACCACACTCGGCACGCCAGCTAGGACCTCAAGGGCGGGCTTGAGCAGACGCCGGGTGCCCGACCGGGCATACTCGGACAGGTAGATCGCCGATCCTATCCCGAGGGGCACAGCCAAAACAACAGCCACACCGGTGATAATCGCCGAATGGGCGATAAGAGCCATAACTTGAAACCGGCCACGGCGCGGAAACCAGCCATCGGCAAAGAATTGGGAGAAGTCGATCTTGTCGAGAAACGAACCCGCCTCTCCAATCAGCGACACGATGATCGCGACGCTAATCGCAACCGAGAAGACTGCCGCCCCCAGGAACGTCCGTCGCACCAACGCCTCCCGGCGTTGGCGCGACGGATCTCCGCTCAGATCAATCACTGACGATGGCGATGTCAAGGACGTGCCGACTCCCATGCCGACCGAGTGGCGCTCAACAGCGCGTCGGGTAGCGTCACGTAGCCAGCCTTCGACACATTGGCGATTCCCTCATCTGACAAGTAGTAGTCGATGAAATCGACGAGAGCGGTGTCAGTGTCGAGATCATTCGTCTTCACATAGATGAACAGAGGACGCGCTAGCGAGTAGCTCCCATCGGCAATCGACTCGACCGATGGCGATACGCACCCTTCGCCGCCATCGACCTCGATGGCTTTGACCACATCGGAGTTCTCGACAAAGAAGGCAAACCCGACCCAACCGAGTGAAGTCGAATTGGAGGACAGATTGTTTACGATGACATTGTCGTTGGCCTCGGGCGAATAGTCGGCTCTGGTCGTCTCTTCTGCTCCACGTTCGCCGGCGATATCTTGGATCACAAGTTCGACAAAGGTGTCAAACGTCCCCGATTCTTCGCCCGGCGCGGTCACGACCAATGGGGCGTCCGGGTAGGGAGCGTTGGCCGCACCCAGTTCGGCCGCCAGGGCATTGGCGTCTGCCCAGCTCTCGAACCCTTCGGACTCGGACCCAAGCAGGGCGTAGAGGTCGTTGTAGTCGAGGCAGCTAATGGCACCGTTCTCTGGGGACGTCAGAACCGTGATTCCATCGAAGGCCACTTGAAGCTCCACGTACTCGATCCCGGCTGCTGCGCAGGTTTCGGCCTCAGAATCCTTGATCGGGCGGGAGGCGTTGGAAACGGATGTTTCCCCTGCACAGAAACGCGCAAAACCGTCTCCGGTGCCAGGCCCTTCCACTGAGATGCCTATCGACGGATTGGCCGCTCCGAATGCTTCCTGAACCAAGGCCGTGATCGGCTCAACCGTCGACGACCCCGAAACCTCAATGGATCCGGCGGTACCTTCGGAAGAACCGACCCCTGGCGTCTCAGAATTTGTATTGTCGGTATTGGCGCTGCCACAAGCCGCCAAAACCAAAGTGAACCCGATGAGAATGATCAGCCGGGTACTTACGATTTTTCCCACGTCGTACTCTCCTAGTTTTGATTCGATCCAGAAGGTACATCGCCTGGGTTGCCGTCAACACTCCTAAACGTAAACGCCAGATGAACGTTGAGAATGGGAGATCCTTACGGGGAGTCGTGGTCGGGTTAGGCTTGGCGTCGGAGGGTCGAATGAGGAACGTCATACTCGGGTTTATCGCGATTCTGCTCTTCCCTGTGGTCATCGTCGTTGCCATCGCCGGGTTGTCCGGGATCATCGCTCGGGGAGCGAGTTCTGCCGTCTCAGCCGAATCGGTAAACGGGTTCACGCTGGAGGAGCTCAAAGAATTCGAACTGGAAGCCGTGGGCGGGCCTGACACACAGTTCTACCCGCTCTCGACCGTCCTGAGTTCTTTTGACCGGCGGGCGAGCACCCTGGCGTTCGGTCGCGATGTCGAACCAGAATCCGGCCACGTGGTTTTGGCACCGGCCGACTATCCGGACATCATTGCCTACTACCAGGAGATTCTCGACGCCGACGGATGGACCAAGATCCGCGTTCCAACCCCCATGGCCGCCTTCGGCGAAGAAGAGGCACCAGTGGCTTGGCAAAAAGACAACGTCGTATTTCGCCTGGTCCGAAAGACAGACGGTCGACTGCTAGTTGAGGCTGGCGGATCGGGGGGCGATACTGTGTACGAGTATTTGGTCGTCCCATTGTTCCCGACGGACAAGTAGTGATCCGCTAGGTTCGGTTGAGTGAATGCACGACTTGCCAGACGAGACGATCTGGATTCGATTCAGCGGATTGGGACACTCTCGATCCTCCACAGCTACGCGGGCTTTCTCCGGCCCGAAACGCTCGACGCCTGGTTGGAAGGTGTTTACTCGACTGAGGCCCTGACCCGGCGATGGCAAGATCATCCTGTCTATATCGTCGACATCGACGGAGTAACCGCAGCCTTTGCCGACGCGTTCATTGAGGATGACCGGATCTTCCTCTCGGCTCTGTTCACCCTTCCCGCTTTCCGACTGCGAGGGGCCGCCCGATCCCTTGTTGAACAAGTGAGGAACGTTGCGACTCTGCTTCCGGTTACTTGCGACGTACTTCTTGGCAATGAAGATTCCGAACCGTTCTTCGAGCGGCTCGAGTTCGTGCCGGGCGAAACGCTGCGTACCACGATATTCGGCGAGCAGGTCGTCGAGCGTCGGTGGTATCTCGATTCTGTTGGCGAAGAAGTCATCAACGGTGCGGGGGCGGCCGGCGCCCGGTCTTGATGTCGGGCTCGATTCCCAAGGTTCTGCTCCACGACCACCTGGACGGAGGTCTCAGGGTCGACACGGTGCTCGAACTCGCTACCGCCGTGCTGCCAACTCCATCACCCGTTGAGCTGACGGACTGGTTCGATCAAGAAGGCGTCCATTCCTTGGAGCGATATCTCAATGCCTTCGGCCTGACCGTTTCCGCCATGCAGACCACCGGCAACCTCGAACGAATCAGCTACGAGAGCGCCGCTGATCTGGCCGCCGATGGCGTGGTGTACGCCGAGTT
Organism: Acidimicrobiia bacterium; assembly: GCA_024637275.1. Classification (GTDB taxonomy): domain Bacteria; phylum Actinomycetota; class Acidimicrobiia; order Spongiisociales; family JAENVV01; genus JAENVV01. Next base: position 35,334 of record JAGXFS010000104.1, on the reverse strand, counting down.
GCGTTTCGCTCCATCATTGGCCACCGAGGAAGGATTACGCATCGAAGACGTCCTCGTCGCCATCGACGCCGGATTGGATCGAGCCGAGTCCGAGACCGGTATCCGGACCGCAATCATCGTGGATGCGATGCGGCAAATGTCTGACTCAGAAGAGGTAGTGGCGGCAGCCCTGAGAACCAACCTCCAACGCGTCGTAGGTTTCGATCTCGCCGGTCCTGAGGCCGGTTATCCGCCCACTCTCCACCAGCGGGCGTGTGATCTTGCCCTGCAAGGCGGCCTGGGCCTGACCATCCATGCTGGCGAAGGCGACGGCGTAGCGTCGATCGAAGCTGCACTGCAGTCCGGAGCTCAGAGGATCGGACATGGTGTTCGCATCATCGAAGACTGCCAGGTCATCGACGGAAAGATCACTGACCTCAGTACGGTGGCGACGCAAGTGCGAGACCGCCAGATAGCCCTGGAGCTCTGTCCGACCTCCAACCGCCACACGCTCGGAATCGCCCCGAGTGAACATCCGATCGATCTGCTGTACCGAGCGGGATTCTTGGTGACCGTCAGCACTGACAACCGGCTGATGAGCCGCACCAGCATGACCAGAGAGTTTGCCCTACTGGCGGACACGTTCGGATGGGTACGAGAAGACTTCCTGGCGGTCACCGAAAACGCTCTCGGCGCGGCCTTCGCAGCTCCCGGAGTTGTGATGTCGATTCTGGAGAACCAGGTTCGGCCCGGTTACGCAGCCGCTACTTGATCTGTTCTTTGAGCCAGGCCACGACATCGGCAATGACTTCTGGCCCTTCTGGTTCGTTGAACACCTCGTGGCGCAGGCTGGGATACAACTTACGACTGACCTTTTCGCCGAGCGGCACAGAGAAATGTGCAGGAACCAGTTCGTCGGCGCCCCCATGCACGATGTGTGTCGGCATGGTCGGGACCTGGCCAACAACTGCCTTCATGGCCTCAAACATTTCGGCCCCCATCCGTGTAGACGCTTTCGTGTACACGAGTGGGTCAGCAAAGTAGCGCTCGGCAACCGACGGGTCGCGTGAAAGGTGTTCGCCATCGACGGGATTGGGAATCGTCAGCTTTGGCGCGATTCTGGCCAGCAGAGGGGCCATAGTGCGCTGCCATGCCGGCACGTTCGCGTCGATAGCCGGGGCCGAAAGGACGAGATAGTCCGGAGTCGGTGTGCGATCAAGTGCGTATTTGAGGGCGATGAGTCCGCCGAGCGAGTGACCGAGCAGGACCGTTGGCAGTCCAGCCTCGGAGCTTGAACTCAGCTCGTCTGCCACCGCGTCGAGATACTCCTCGAATGAGTCGATGTGGCCCCGTTTCCCACCGGAACCGCCAAAGCCCGGGAGGTCGAACGAGCGGACCTTAAGACCGGCCTCGGCCAACTGTCGGCCAACCAGTTCGTAACGACCGGAATGTTCGGCAATACCGTGGACGAGCAGCAACGAGGCCCACGGTCGATCCGGGCGCTCCCATGTTCGGACCAAACGGGTGTGGTCGCCGATCGTTACGGACTGGACGTTACTGAGACTCACGCTGGTTGTTCCCATCTTCCGTCATCGTCCAAACGAACGATACGAGGTGCTCCCGGCATCCGGGTCGGCGGAACCATCTCTTCGTTCTGATCGGGATCCTCGAGTCCATATTTGATGACGAGATGAAGGTAATCACGTTGGTACAGGATTCGACAGCTCACCTCCGGATGGTGCTCGGCGAGCAGGCGAACCTTTCGGTTCTTCTTTGTGACCAGCTTTTGGTTCATTGTGGTGATTTCGATATACGTTCCTTCACCCGGCAGGTAGAAGTCCGGCGTGAAGTACCGCGCCGGTTCGCCCGCCTCGTCATACCCGATCGCAAACGAGGTGGGTTCGTAGTCCCAGGCCAGGCCGTAGAAGTCGAGCAGCTTGGCGAACTGGCGTTCGCTGTTGTGGGCGAAGTCGATCGTATCGGCTCGCTCTGGCTCGAAGGACCCGTCGATTAGAGGGCCTCTCCCAGCGCCGGAGCAACTTCGGCTGGAGCGAGGACATCTCCGAACAATCGGTGAATCTCCCCTTCGAGTTCTGCTTGAACTGGCCCAACCGCGATCCCGAAAACACCCTGGCCGCGTCGAAACACGTCGACGACCTCGTCTGGGCTTTTCGCCGCGTAAATTGTCGAGCCATCCGACAGGAGCGTCACGTCAGCCAGTGGATTGTCGCTCTGCATCTGTTCGCGGAGGATGTCCATCGCCTGCCGGATACGTTTGAGGCTCATGCCGGCGTCCAGCAGACGCTTAATGACCTTCAGCTGCACCACATCCGAAAAGGAATACAACCGTTGCGAGCCCGAACCATGGGCATCCTGGAGCGACGGCGTCAGCAAATCCGTCCTCGCCCAGTAATCGAGCTGGCGATATGTAATGCTTACTACTTTGCACACCTGCGGTGCGCGAAATCCATGTGTTGTCACGGTTGGGTTTCCTCCTGCGTGGAACTTGGTTACACGCCCGTAATTACCCCACCGTGAAGTTACTCAGCCCCACTCGCCGTGTCAACGACCGACAGCTTCCTCAGCTGCTCTAATTGTTCAAAAGTGCCTATCGCCACTAGGGATTGTCCGGGTAGCAGCATCAGGTCAGGATCCGGGTTGATGATGACGCCCGAGGTTGGATCGTCAATTCCGACCACCATGGCTCCGAGCCGTTCTCGAATGGCGGCCGTCTTGAGTGTCTCCCCGACCAATACACCTTCAACCAGGATCCGTTCTACGCGCAGCTCAAAATGGCGACTCCCCTGCATCACGAACTCGATGACGTCGCCGAAGCCTCGTTGCATGGCCATGACCGCCATCCGACGAGCTCCGACGCGATTGGGGGCCACGACCCGATCAGCGCCAGCAAGTTGGAGCTTTTCCTCGGACTCTGCCTCGTCAGCGCGAGCAATGACATGCACATCGTTGCGGATCGCCTTGGCCGACAGACAGATCACCAGGTTATCTGCGTCGTTTCGGACGCTGGCCATCACCGAAGCCGCCCGGTCGATGCCAGCCTGATCGAGCGAAGCATTCGATGTCGCGTCCCCGAGGACTACCAGTGCTCCGAGGGATTCGGCGTAGGCGAAACGATCTTCGTTGATCTCAATGACGACGACGTCCTCGCCTCCATCCACCAGATCCTGCCAGACCGATACGCCGACGCGCCCGAATCCACAGAGGATATGGTGGTTTGATAATCTGTCAATGTCTCGCTGCAATCGGCGTCTCCTGCCCGAAATTGAGGTTGATTCTACGATGAGCTCGAGTCCCACGCTTGCCGTATAAAAGACCGACCCGAGGCCCGAGATGATCAGGATCACCGTCCACAATCGACCAAGCGTCGACAAGGGAAAGACTTCGAGAAACCCTACAGTCGTGATCGTCATGACCACCATGTAGAACGAGTCGAACCACGGCGCTCCCTCGATCAACCGGTAGCCGATCGTCCCGATCAGGGTAACGGCAACCATGAAGGACGCGGCGCGGCGGAACCGCTGCCTCACGGCGACGGTACTTCGAAGTCACCCGGGTCAATATCGTCAAGGAACTCCCGAAAGCGATCAATTTCGTCCTCGGACATGTCGTCGCCTTCCTCGCCTTCCAACTCGATCCCGGCATCGTCGAGTACTTCGGGCGTTGCGAAAATCGGTGACCCGGTCCGAGCGGCCAGAGCGAGCGCATCGGACGGCCGGACGGACAACGTGACATGATCGGCATCGCGAGTGAGGTCCAGATCCGCATAGAAGACGCTGTCACGGAGCCCGGTAACGACGACCCGATCGACCTGGGAGCCCAGGGCTTCGGTGAGCATCTTGAGCAGGTCATGGGTGGTGGGACGCACCGATTCAACCCCTTCGAGGGCATAGGCAATGGCCGTTGCTTCGACGGCACCAATCCAGATCGGCAGGTAACGGGTCCCTAAGCGCTCACGCAACAGCACTATTGGCTGGTTGGAGGGCAGCTGAATTCTTACCCCTACAAGGTCGACTGGTACTGGCTCGCTCATGATGCAAGGTTATCACCGTCTCACCTCCAAGGCGGCCCGTGCCAAACAAGCCGGATCGGATACGAACGTCGCAAAATCCATCACAGCCCATAGGCTGGGGAGATTGCGATAAGCGTTCTCCCAGTCCATACCGTACCCGAGAAGGAATTCGTCGCCCACCTCGAAGCCCCGATACTCCAGTGGCACGTCGACGAGGCGGCGGGCACTTTTGTCGATGAGAGTTACGGTCGCCAACGACGCCGGGCGCCGGATCTCAATCATGCCGCGCAGGCTGCTGAGGGTAAGGCCCGTATCCACGATGTCCTCTACCAAAACGACATGACGATCGGTCAGGTCGGTCGCACAGTCGTAGGCGATGTCAACCCGGCCGCCCTCGCCAAATCTCGTCAGTCCGAGGAAGTCGACTTCTAGTTCGAGGTCGGCTGAACGGGTCAGATCCGCCAGGAACGGTACAGACCCGTTCAAGATCCCCACAAACACCGGGACTTTGCCCGCATACTCGGTCGATAATTGGGCTCCCAACTCGGCGATTCGAGACCGAAGCGTTGCCGGGTTCACGATCTCGACCACAGTCGACGACGCGGTCATTGTTCAAGCCCCCACAGCCAGTTCCAATACCGGCCTGCCCAGGCAAACGAGTCACGGAGGGCGGGAAGCGCATGCACCTGGTCCGTGCGAATACCGGTGGTCCCGATAACTTCATCGTTAACGGTGGCCACAACGACGACTCCACCGTCACCGGACCGAGGCTCAGCGACGACCTCGTTGCCGGTCGGACCAAACACCTCGACCGGATTCTCGGCGAGCGCCGGTTCAACGTCGTCCCCGGTTCTCACGATCCCTAGCTGTTGGGCGACATCGAACACGGAGAGGACTGTAAACGCCTCGAAACCGAAATTCAGCAGTTGTGCGCTGTCGGCAAAATGGTCTTCGGAGTCCATCACCACGGCGTATATGCGTCGACCTTCTCGTTCAGCTCCGGCGATCAACGTCAGCCCGGCCTTATCGGTGTATCCGGTCTTCACGCCGAAAGCACCCTCGTAGGTTCTGACGAGTTCATTGGAGAGTCTGGCTTCCCGGGCGGTTCCGTCTGGCGCGGCTGGCATGTCGTAGCTGGTGGTCTTGACGATTTTGGCGAACTCCGGATTCTCCATGCCGTACCGGGCAATGGCCAGCAGATCACGGGCGGATGAATAGTGACCCGGTGCGTCGAGTCCATGCGGGTTGGCAAAGTGAGTGTTTTCGAGTCCGAGCTCGACCGCTTTGTCGTTCATCATCCGAACGAAGCCGGCTACCGACCCACCAACGTGCTCTGCCAAGGCCACGGCTCCATCATTCGCAGATTGCAGTAGCAGTGCATACAGCAGATCGTCTACCGTCATCGACTCACCGGCATAGAGACCGATTTCAGACTCCCCGGCCTCCGCTGCATTGGTTGAAATCGTCACCCGGTCCGTCAGCGCAGCGTTCTCCAATGCGACGATCGCGGTCATCATCTTGGTGGTTGAAGCCATGGGACGTTGATCATCGGGATCGAGTTCACCGAGCACCTGGTCAAATGTTTCGTCGTACAGAATCCACGACTGTGCCGTCACCGAGGGGGGCTGTGGAATTGGCAGCCCTTCGAGCGGAATCGGGATCTGCGCGAGGGTTGCCGGGGACGTTGCCCCAACGATCGGAGCCGACAGTAATGCCAGAACAATCGTAAGGACTGTTGAGATCCGGGTCATCGGTCGAGGATGACGGCAAGTTCCTCGCGCAGAAGATGCATGGTGGTAGTTGAAAACGATCTGGCGAGAATCGCCATTCGATCGGCGACGTTCTGCTGCGCTTCGGGGCTCGAGGTGCGCATGAGTGGGGCAACCAGTTGCTGTACAAGATCGGCCTGTCGATCTGCCGTGAGACGCAGCGTGCGAATATGTCGCGATTCCAATCCGAGATCGAGCAGCAGCCTGCCCTGGCGTGCGACCGCCAACGCATCGGGGCTGAAGAGGTCACCTTTGGTACGCCGCAACACCCCATGCGCTTCCAGTTGCGCTATCTCGTCAGAATTAAGCCCGGACCGACGGGCCAGCTCGTCTTCGGTGACCGGTTCATCTTCGCTGAAGAATTCAGCAGTAGGTGGCTCGTCATCGTCCCAGGATGTGATCCCATGCTCCCAGTCCGCCAACCGGGCCTTGATAACTTTAAGGGGTAGGAAATGATCGCGCTGCTGACCAAGAATGAACCGCAAACGGTCGAGGTCGTCGGTGAAAAACTGGCGATAGCCCGATTGGCTACGCGTCGGCGAAACCAAACCCTGGTTCTCAAGAAACCTCACCTTCGACACCGAAATCTCCGGAAAATCGTCTTTGAGGAGGTTGATCACTTCGCCGATAGACAGCGGTTCGGTTTCAGGCATCACCGAGCGCCACAATGAGATGAAACTTCCCAACGATCACTTCATCTCCAGCTTGGAGCGGGGCTCGCTCGATCCCCACGTCACGAACGTAAGTCCCATTCGTCGACCCGGAATCCTCGACGATCAGACCCGACTCGCCAAGCATGAACCGGCAGTGGTGTCGACTTACCGTGATGTCGTCGAGAAAAATGTCGCTGCTCGGGTGCCGCCCGACCGTCGTCGTTCCAACGTTGAGCACGTAGGTCATGCCAGCGCGGGGTCCTCGTTCGACCACCAGCGCGTAACCCGGTATGCCGTCGACGTGAGCGGCTTCATCTGGGGATAGGGCCGGATGCTGACCGGCTGTTACGGGAACAAAGATAACGGTTGGCTCGACATCGCCCTCGGCTGCGCACACCGGACAGTCCGAGGTCTCCTCGGGCAGTTCGTTGTGGCAAGTCGGGCATGTCATGCGGCTCATGGTAGTTGGCTACAGCTCCGAGACGAGAGTCCCGTATGCGGCGGCATCAATCAGCACGCTGAAGTCTGCATCGTCGGCAGGGGCCAGCTTCACGATCCACCCCTTGCCGTACGGATCCTGGTTCACGAGTTCCGGATTATCGTCGAGGTCGGTGTTCACAGCCACGACCGATCCGGAGACTGGCGCGTACACTTCGCCGACAGACTTAGTCGACTCAACTTCAGCGAGCGTCTCCCCGGCCGGCACGGTCGAGCCGACATCAGGCAGATCGACATATACGATGTCTCCGAGCGCATCTTGTGCGAAATCGCTAATTCCCACCGTCAGGACGCCCGCATCGTCGCGGAGGACCCACTCATGGGCGGAGGTGTACTGGCGATCTTCAGGAATGTTCATTAGGGCCCTTCTCGATGGGTAGTTTCGAGCTTAACGAATTTCTAGCAGCTTGGCGGACGTCCGCGACGTAGTAAACCGCCACGGCCCAGTACAAAACGAGCCCCATCAACCCGGCGGCATTGGCCGCGACGACCAGGACTGATTCGGCGACTCCGGCGGCCGCCAGGTAGAACGCCGGAATCGAACCGTAGAGAAGGAACGTAGCCAGCTTCCCGATCCAACGCACGTCGATGGTCTTGCGGTGCTTGAGCAGCAGCCATATGGCGATGCCAGCCACGATCGTTTCACGAACCAGGAGGCCAAGCACAAGCCAGAGAGGCAGGATCCCGGCCAAGGACCCGGCGACGACCGCGGCGATAATCGCCAGCCGATCGGCAATCGGGTCGAGCATACGGCCGAGGTTGGAGACCTGGCCAAGCCGTCTGGCGAGGAAACCATCTATCCAATCGGTGCCTCCGATCACCAGAAGCAAGAGGCCGGCCGCGACGATTTCATCGGCGCCAAGCAACAGCCAGACAAATAGCGGAACCGCCAGGATCCTTACAAACGATATGGCATTCGGCAGGGTTAGGACCCGGTCCTCGCCTACCCGCCGATCAGCCAGCAGAGGACTCCACGAGATGACAGGCGACGAAGTGTTGACTGCTCTTCTCTTCGAGTGGCGGGTGATCGTGTGTGCGACAGAAGTCCGTTGCCATCGGGCACCGATCGACGAACCGGCAGACTGGCGGTGGATTGATGGCCTTGGCGATTCCGCCTTTGATCAGCACGTCCGGGCGTTTGTACGCCGGATCGGGAACCGGAACAGCCGACAGCAGCGCTTTCGTGTAGGGATGCAACGGGTTCGATAGCAACTCTTCGGTGGAGGTGATCTCAACGATTTTTCCGAGATACATCACCGCGATCCGGTCACACATATAGCGGGCGACAGCCAGGTCGTGGGTTATGTAGAGATATGAAACCCCGAATTCCTCCGCCAACGACAGCATGAGGTCCATGATTGAGATGCGGATTGACACATCAAGCATCGAAGTGGGCTCGTCGGCAACCACAAACGTCGGATCGAGGACTAGAGCACGGGCGATGGCGACTCTTTGGCGCTGACCACCGGAGAGTTCATGTGGATAGCGGAACATGAACGTGTCCGCCGGAGCCAGTCCAACCAGGTCAAGCAGCCGAGCGACCCGTAATTCACGCTCCCTGACGGTCCCGACCCGCTGGACCGTCAGGGGCTCGGCGACGGTGTCATAGACGGTCCTGCGAGGGTTGAGGGACTCAAAAGGGTCTTGAAAGATCATCTGCACCCGGCGGCGGAAACGCAACATGTCGCGCTTGCCAATAGCGGCGATATCCAACATCTCGTCGCCATCCTGGAGCAGGATCGAGCCCTCGGTCGGGTCCATGAGTCGCACCAACATCCGGCCGGTTGTCGACTTGCCACATCCCGACTCGCCTACCAATCCCAGCGACTCACCAGAGGCAATCTCGAAGTTGATCCCGTCGACCGCATGGAGATGGGCGTCGGGGGCCCGGAATCGTCCCGACCCGATTGGGAAGAGTTTGGTGAGGCCTTCGACCTTGACGAGCGGCTTTGCGGGAGCTTGAACGTCGGTCATTTACGGAGCCCTTCGCTCAACGGGGGAACAGATTCCCAGTTCCAACAAGCCACCTTATGTCCCGCACCGATGTCAGCCAAGGGAGGCTCTTCGGTACGGCACTGGTCGGTCACGAACGGGCAACGAGGATGAAAGCGACAACCATCCGGCGGGTCAAGCAAGTTGGGCGGTTCACCTTCAAGTGGCGCCAGTTTGCGCCGCGGCCCCGTAATGGAAGGCGTCGAGGACAAGAGCAAGAAGGCATACGGGTGCTTCGGGTTGTGAAAGATGTCGATGGTTGGTCCGGTTTCGACCATCTTCCCGGCGTACATGACGCCCATACGGTCAGTGACCTCAGCGATGACGGCAATGTCGTGCGAGATGTACAGGATGCTCATGCCCAGATCACGCTGGATTTTCTTGAGCTCGCTGAGAATCTGGTCCTGGACGATGACGTCGAGAGCGGTCGTTGGCTCATCGGCGATGATGATCTGAGGATCACACGACAGGGCCATGGCGATCACCGCCCTCTGCCGCATGCCGCCAGAGAACTCGTGGGGATACCGATCCATCATCTTTGGATCAAGTCCAACCATCTCGAACAGCTGGCCGATTCGCTCGCGGCTCTCTGAGTGCGACAACTGCGGCTTGACATGCAAGTCCATTGCCTCTTTGATTTGCGCGCCGACCTTGTGAACCGGATTCCAAGCGTTCATGGCGCCCTGGAAGACCATCGAGATGTCGTTCCAACGGTGCGAGCGCATCTCCGACGGGCCCATCAGGAGCAAATCTTTCCCGTTGAGCAGGATCTCTCCGCCTTCGAACCCAGCGTTTTCGGCCTGAAGCTGCAGCAGCGCCATGGCGACGGACGTCTTGCCGCAGCCAGATTCACCGACCAGGCCGAAGGACTCACCGGCTTTCAACGAGAACGAGACGTCCTCGATTGCGGACACGTCACCTTTCTCGGTGCGGTAGTGCATGACCAGGTTACGTACGTCCAGGATCGGGGCGTCGTTCGACAACTCTCTTGTATCGGTCAACTAATTGCCCTTCCTAACGATTCCGCAGACGCGGGTTGATGATCTCGTCCATGCCGCGACCGGCCAAATAGAAAGCGCCAGCCAACAAGGTGACTGCCAAACCGGCCGGAACGATGAGCCACCAGGTTGACGGATTCAACAAATACCCGGCTGATTGCGTCTTATTGATCATCAGACCCCAGCTCATATCGATGTTGAGCAGACCCAAGAACGACAGGACGGCTTCAGACGAGATGGCACCGGTAACGGAAAACATCACGTAGAGAAATGACAGGGGCATGACGTTGGGAATGAGGTGAGAGGTGACGATCCTCCAGTTGTTGCCGCCAGCTACCCGCGCCGCATCAATAAACGGTTTGACCTTGACCGAGAGCGCCTGGGATTTCAGCACAATCGCAGTTCCGCCGAATCCACCGAGCAGGCCGAGAAAGATGGCTAGATGCCACAGTTTGAAGCGGCCGAAGCTGCTTGCAACGATCAGGACGGCCAGAATCGGAAGCATCAGGAGGAGATCGGCAAAGCGCATGAAGAACGAGTCAACCCATCCACCAAAGTACGCGGCAACCGAACCCACGGTCGTAGCAATGAATACGGTCACAGTGGCAGCTAGCAAGCCAAGACCAAACGCAGCCCGCGCCCCGAACATTAGCTGAGAAAGAATATCCGACCCGTTGGGGTCGGTACCGAGCAAATGGTTCCTGTCGGGCGGCCAGGGATGCTTCAGTTCACGTTGAATGACGTCGCCGATTTCGGCGTTTTTTCCCTCGGCGATCAACCGGCGGCGGTCGATCTGCGTGTTCGGATCAACCACGTCGTCCACGTTGGCGACGACCGTCATTTCGGCGATTCGTTCCCGGTTGTCGTTGCCCGTCCGAACATCGTAGACCCGTTTGTCCCACACGCCGGTCGCAAACAAGATCGGTTGGGCGATCCCGAGGATCGCAAACATGATGATGATGACCAGACCGACTACGCCGACCTTATTGCGCTTGAAGAGCTTCCAGTTCGCTTTGAAGCTCTTCTGCATGAGCCTGACGCGGATGCGCCAGAGCGGTTCGTGTTGTAGGCGTAACTCAACGTCGCCGGGGATCTCGGACTCTTCGGGAGCTTGCAGTGTGTCCATAGTGTTACCCCTGACTCGTGACTCGGATGCGGGGATCGAGCACCCCGTATAAGACGTCGGCAGCAAAGTGCCCGAGCAATGCCAAAATGCCCGTGAAGGAGAAAGCCGCCAGCGCGACGGGAATGTCCTCTGCTACGACCGAAGCGAGCAGTAGCTGACCCATCCCCGGCCAACCAAATATCGACTCGGTAATGATCCCGCCATCGATAACCGTCGCAACGGCGAGAACCAGCGAGGTGGAGACAGGCAACAGAGCGGTGCGAGCGGCATGCCGGTCCCGCACCATGGCTTCAGTGAGGCCTTTGGCGCGGGCCGTCAGTACGAAGTCTTCTTTCATCGTCTCGAGCATCGATGTGCGGGTGATCAACATGACACCGGCGAACCCCACCATGGTGAGAACACTGACTGGCAGTACCAGATGGACGGCGATGTCCTTCGCATAGACCAGGTTGTCGTTCGTGAGCCAGTAGACGAAAAAGGCACCGATACCGGCCACCCACGCTCCGAGTTTTACCATTCGCCGCTGAGAAGGCCGGTCCAGTCGAGCCGATGCCCAAACGGTGAGCCCAATGAAGGCGGTGACCAGCATCAACGACGTAAACATCGTCATCATCATGCGATTGGCCGACAGCGGAGCATCTCTCCATATCGATTCGACAATAAACCCGTTGGTCGGCACCCACCCGAGTTTGACCGCAAACAACAGAATCATCATCAGGCCAAACCATGGATAGAACACGGTAAACAACGAAACTCCAGCGATGGTAATGGCCATTTCGCCGCGCTTGTTACGTCGCCAGGCGAGATACTTCCCGGCCTGGAATCCGACGAGATACTGAAAGAGCAGCGCCACCGAGAACAACATGACGGTCCTCGGCAATCGCTCGGCGATCAAACTGCTGACAGGCTGTGGGTAGCGAGACCAACTCACTCCGAGGTCACCAGTAAAAAAGTCTTTGGTGTAGATCCAAAACTGCTCGATCGGCGGCTTGTCGAGGCCCCGGCGCTCAAGGGCCTGGGTGATCGCCTCAGGAGGGAGATTCGGGTTGAGCCGCAATTGCTGTTCGATGCTGTTCCCCGGGATTGCCTGCAGGGCAATCCACGACAGCGCGAAGAAGACCAGAAAGAGCAGGACCATCTGAATGAACCGCTTAAAAACGTATCGACCCACCGGAGATCCTTTCGAGATGGCTTGTGCATGATACCCGCTGAGTCCAGGGCCTGCTAACCGCCCCGCCTCATCGTCATGCGGCCGACCATTGAAGCGGTGGTGACCCGCCTTCCACCACATACAACTGGGGAGGGCCGAAACCCTCCCCAGTAATTTCAATCGTTATCGACGCAGGATTACTGCGAGGACTTGACCGATACCTGCGAACCATTCCATTGCTGGATACCACCCAGACCCGTAGTGAACGGGAAGTCCAGGTTGTTACGGAACGCCTCAAGAACTGGCGTCGTGAAGAGCACCACGTATGGTACTTCTTCAGCGATGATCGCTTCCATCTGGAAGATCAATGCCTGAGCATCGGCCAGGTCAGTAGCTTGCTTGAACTCGGCCGCCAAAGCGTCGAATTCTGCGTTGTTGAACCCTGGGGTGTTGAAACCACCCTCGGCCGAGTCCTGCGAGGACTCGAAGAAATCAACGACGTAATCCGGGAAGACACCGGTACCCCAACCGAGGATATACATATCCCAGTCGGTCGGACCGAATACCTTCTCAACGATGACGTTGAAGCCAGTTGGCTCTGCGGACAACGGAATACCGAGGTCCTGAGCCCAGTCTTCAATAAACAGCGAGTAGGTCGCACGGAGCGGGTCGTAACCAGGTCCAGGAGCCAACACGCTCAGGTCACCAATGGTCTCGCCGTTCAACGAAAGGCCTTCGCCCTTCGGAATGACGTCGAGGTTGTCGGCGTTCCACTCTGGATCAGTCGTCCACGTCCATCCACCATCTTTGAGGATCTGGATGGAAGCGCCAACGCGCTCTTCCTGAGTCAACCCAGCACACTGTGCCTCAATATCGGCATTGTGCCAGAAGGCATTGGCGGGAGGCACGGTCGTGTCGAGCGAGATGGCGACGCCCTGGAGGACGTTGTTGGCCATGAACTCTTTATCGATCATGCAAGCCATAGCCTGACGGAATGACGTGTCAGACATCGGGAACTTGCGAGTGTTGAACGAGAGATAACGGAAGCCCGAGTTCGGGTTCGTGATGACCTCAAGGTCAGACTCGGCAAGGATACGATCCAGGAATCCACGCTGAACACCTAGCGGCGTCAACCAGAAGTCAACTTCGCCTTCAGTAAGCGCCAACACGGCCTGATCCTGTCCACCGGTGACGGTGAAGACAACTTCGCTGGCGAATGGGCCGGCAACGTCATCGGAAACAACTTCGCCTTCCGGCGTGCCACCGTAGTTCTCGAGGGTGCCATCAGGTCCTGTGTATTCCACGGCACCGTTTTCGTAGACCACCGTACGAGCACCTGTGTCGTAATACGGGGCGGCGCTCAAACGAGCAAACGCACCTTCTTCACGGGTGGTGTAGGTGAAGCCACCGGCCGAAGGAGCACCCTCACCGGATGACGCTTCGAAGGTCTCGGCATCGGCAGACGACGCTACGATCGGGCCCCAGAAGTGCTCGGGCATAACCGCGAACTGCGCCGCACCGTACTGCCACAGTGGCAGGCCAGGAGCACCGTTGAAGGTATAGACAACCGTGAAGTCGTCAGCAGCTTCAACCGACAAGAGGCCAACAGCCGACTCATCGACATCAGCCGTCTCTGGATCGTCATCGGTCGCCAAAGGAATCGAGCCGAGCCAGTTACCGCCCAGACCGAGGTCCTTGACCGTGTTGAACGTGAAGGCAACGTCGTTGGCATCGATGGCTTCGCCATCGCTCCACGTCAGCGTCTCACGGAGCGGAACCGAGATGACCCAGTTGTCGCCGTCAGCCGCACCAATTGGTGGTACTGCGTCAAGAGCCATGGATGGTGCCAACGTGAAGTTGGGAGCCACCTGGGTGTAAACGGCTGCAGCCTGTCCACCGAGCAAGTAACCGTTATACACGGAGTTGTCGGTATCCAGGTACGTCCAGAAGTTGTCCGTGGTGAAGTCTTCGATCACCGCGATCTTGTATTCAAACCCGTCAACCGATGGCGGAGTCGTATCGTCCGTACCCATCGTGGTGTCAGGGGTTTCTGTTCCACTTGTTGTATCTGTTACATCCGGGGCTGCCGTTGTATCAGCAGTCGTGCCACCGCAAGCCGCGGCAATCATGGCAAGAACTGCCAGGAGTGCTACGAATCGCCATGGAAACTTCGATGAGGATCTCACCGTCATGTCCTCCAATATTTCGTCAATCTTGCGCACGTCTCCCACCGAAGCGGAAAGACGCCTGCCTTCCTCACGGCGTTTTGATCGCAGCCCACAGCCGCTCTCAAGCCCATCGTGGGGAAGGTACGCACACACGCGATGCGTGCGCCGGATCAGAATACAGACATTGCGACCCACTCTGCAACCGGAGCGACCACTTATTGTGCGAATCGGGCGATCGACCGGCCAGCTAGTCTGGCTCCGAACGGGCTGTGGCGCAGCTTGGTAGCGCGCTTGTCTGGGGGACAAGAGGTCGCGGGTTCAAATCCCGCCAGCCCGACCATTCATTACCAACGATGGTACTTATCGCATACCGTCAGCTTTGGTACTCAGCGATGCCACGGCGGACTAAAAACGGTTCGCTAGCCAGTCGATGATCCAGCCGATCATTTGCACCAGCCGCCACCCGACATAAAGGGCAGCCAGAACCACCATCAGCTTGAAGTGCCAGGGCACGGACGGCGACGAGGGTCCTCCGTCAGGCTCAGGACTCGACGCTCCCTCTTCGAGGCTCACAGCGGCCCTCTCTTATCGCTCGCGTGCAGCCCGTTTACGAGCCACCACATGAATGGGCGTACCTGAGAAATCTATGACCTCGCGCAGGCGGTTCTCGATGAACCGCAGGTAGTCGTCCCCGAGTTCCCCCCCGGCCACGAACAGGATGAAGGTTGGTGGTCGAATGCCCGCCTGGACGGCGTACAGCACCTTCGGGCGGCGACCCTTTCGAACCGGTGGTGGATGGGCCTGGGTCCACTCGGTTATTAGCCGGTTGAGCTTTCCCGTCGACAAACGTCGCTGACTCGACTCAAGGACCTGGATGATCGTCTTGGGTAGTCGGTGCGTCCGCGCTCCGGTCTTAGCCGACATGCGCAGCAGCGGAGCCCACGAACAGAAGCCGAGACGATCAGCGATTCCATCCTCGGTTACGTCCCGCTGGTCGGCGTCGGCGATGTCCCACTTGTTGGCAACGATGATCATCGCCGTCCCTGAGAGTCGGACTTCCTCGGCGATTCGCTGATCTTGAGCGGTGACACCGTCGACCGCATCCACGACCAATAGGGCTACGTCGGACTCGGCAGCGACCCGCTTGGCCCGCTGTACTGAGTAGAAGTCAGCGCTCTCCTTGATCTTGGGCTGGCGTCGCATCCCGGCCGTATCGATCACTAGGTACTCCTGGCCATCAAGGACCACTCGCACGTCGATCGGGTCGCGCGTTGTGCCGGGTACCGGCGAGACCAGGACCCGCTGTTCGCCGGCCAGGTGGTTGAGCAAAGTCGATTTGCCAACGTTGGGTCGTCCGATGATGGCCAGCTTTGGTACCTCGTCCTCAACAAAGTCATCGCCGCCTGCCGGGAGGAAGCCCACGAGTTGGTCGAGCAGGTCGCCCACTCCCCGCCCATGGAGCGCGCTTACCGGGAAAGGCTCACCAAGGCCCAGGCTCCAGAGGTCGGAGACCATATCGAGTTGGTTGGTGGAGTCGACCTTGTTGGCAGCCAGTACGACCTTACGGGCGCCGCGGACCAGCTTGGCAATTCCCATATCGTCGTCGGTGAGAGAGGTTGTGGCGTCGACTACAAAGAGGACGACATCGGCCACCGCGACCGCCGCTTCGGCCTGGGCCGAGATATCGGCGGCGAGGTGCTCCTCCTCGTCGACCTGCCAGCCTCCGGTGTCGATCAGGAGGAACTGGCGGCCTGCCCAATCTGCAGCAAACTCCCGCCGATCACGAGTTACCCCGGGCAGTTCCTCTACAACTGCTTCTCGTTTTCCAATAACGCGGTTGACGAGGGTCGACTTGCCGATGTTGGGCCGGCCGACGACGGCGATGATGGGGAGCTTGGGCATACCGGAACTCTAGAGCGCATTGGACCACTGCTGGAATCGACTACCCGATGGCGAGCTCTAACATGAGGCCATGGTCAAACGCGTTCAACTTGCCGAACCCCGCGGTTTCTGCGCGGGCGTGGAAATGGCGATCAAGGCGCTGACGTGGATGGTTCGGGTCTTCGAGGCTCCGGTGTACTGCTATCACGAAATTGTCCATAATCGGTGGGTGGTTGACGCCTTTGAGCGCGTCGGAGTGATATTCGTCGACAGCATGGACGAGGTGCCACCCGGCGCACCAGTCATGCTTTCGGCACACGGGTCGGCTCCCGAAGTGGTCGCCGCTGCACAGGCCTCGGCTGGCGTGGTGGTTGACGCAGTCTGCCCACTTGTCACCAAAGTTCACCACGAGGTTAAGACTCTTACCGCCAAGGGATTCGAGATCCTGTATATCGGACACGAGGGTCATGACGAAGCCATCGGAACTGTGGCCGAAGCGCCCGAGCACATCACGCTCATTGAGCCGGAACGTGGCCTTGAAGGCTTCCAGGCGAAAGACCCCGCCAAGGTGGCCTTGCTCGCCCAGACGACGCTCGGGCTTTTCGAGTGGGAGGACGTTCTTGAACAGTCCCAAGCTCAATACCCCGAACTCAAGACTGCCCGCAAGTCCGACCTTTGCTACGCCACCACCAACCGCCAGGAGGCGGTTCAGCAACTCTCATCAACAGCCGACCTCATCCTGGTCGTTGGTAGTGACTCCTCCTCGAACACGCGGGCGCTGGTAAGAGTGGCCCATCAAGCGGGTATTCCTGCCCACCGGATCGACAGTGCCGCAGCTATCAAGGATGAATGGCTCGACGGCGTCGATATCGTGGGGGTAACGGCAGGTGCCTCAGCTCCCGATCATCTCGTGACGCAAGTCATCGACCGAATCAATCCGTCCAACGGGGTCGAACTCGTCCAGGTGACCAAAGAAGGCGAGTACTTCCCTCTCCCCCCTCAACTTCGTGGATTCCTCACCGCTCTACAGGCCACCGTTGAAGCTGGTTTCGGAGCCGCCAGCCGCGGCGATCGTGGACTGCTCGAAGACGACCGGAACTGGACGGCAACCGAAGCACTCGACCTCATCGCTGAGGCATGAGCCCGGACTATCAGGTTTCTCGATTCACGAGATTGAGAACCTGCGAAATCACCTCATCGATTGACAAATCACTTGTGTCGATCTCTACGGCATCTTCGGCGCGCTGCAGCGGTGCGACCGATCGTGAGGAATCGATTGTGTCGCGCCTGGCAAGATCCTGACGAATCAAGTCCTGGTCCCCGGCCACCTCGCCCGCCCGACGCATCGCTCGCACTTCGGGCCGTGCCGTGATGAACAGTTTGAGTGAAGCGTCTGGAAAAACGACCGTACCAATGTCGCGCCCTTCAACGACCGCCGACCCACCGTGCTCGGTAACCCAGTTCCGTTGGAGTGCAACGAGTCGGGAGCGAACCGGTGCGATCGCCGAAACTGCCGACACGGCAAGGGTGGTTGCGTCGGATCGAATCTCGGCACTTACGTCATCGCCGTCAAGCATCATCCGCCCCTGGTCATACTGGAGGTCAATCCCTTCAATCAGAAGGGCCACCGATCCCGAGTCCTCCGGGTCGATCCCGGCTCTGCGAACCGCCACGGTCGCCGCCCGGTAGTACGCACCCGTGTCCAGGTGGGGTAGATCCAGTTGCATGGCGGTCGAACGTGCAATGGTCGTCTTGCCACTTCCGCCGGGACCATCCATGGCGATTACGTACCCGGTCATGTCCAACGCTCCATCTCGTCCCAATACTCCGGCCAGGTCTTCGATACGACGCCCGGATCAAGGATCCGCACGCCCGGGACCTTAAGGCCAGCTAGCGAGAACGCCATCGCCATCCGATGGTCGTCGTAGGTCGAAATATCGGCGGACCGGAGCGCTCCCGGCGGCTCAATGGTCAGCGAACTGTCAGATCGCTCAACCGTCGCCCCGAGTTTCCTGAGTTCGGTCGCCACCGCCATCAGGCGATCGGTTTCTTTTACTGACCATGAGGAGAGGCCCGTCAGGTGAGAAGGCCCGTCAGCGAACGCTGCGCAGACCGCAATGGCCATCGCCCCATCGGGACAGTGACCGAGGTCGGCGGTTATAGCCGACAGTTGGGCGGGTCCGCTCACCACGATCGTCTCTGTGGTCCGACGAATCCGACACCCCATAGCTTCCAAGATCTCGAGAACGCCAAGATCGGGCTGCGTTGACGACGGACTGATACCGAGCACAGACACCGCACCGCCGGTGATCGCCGCCGCACACCATGGGTAGACGGCCGCAGATGCGTCCGCTTCCACCACAAAGGAGCGAGGACGATACCGACCGATCGGCACGGTTACCCGACCCACTGACAGAACGGGTTCGATTCCGAATGCCGCCATGACTTCGGCGGTGGTCTGTAGGTACTCCTCGGAGATGCTCTGGCCGCCCGCAAACTCCATCGTCAACGGCGCTTCCGCGTAAGGGGCGATCATCATCAGCGCGGACACCGGCTGTGAGCTTACGGAAGCGTCAATCTCCACAACGCCACCGCGCATCGATCCGCCGACGACTGTCACAGGCGCTCCTCCCGAGTCGGGGTCCGTCGTCACGCTCACGCCAAGGTCGACGAGCGCATTGGCGAGGGCCGCGATCGGCCGTTCCCGAATACGGGGTCGGCCATCGACCACAGTCTGACCGGGTGCGAGAACGGCGGCAGCCACCAGGAACCTGAGCGACGTTCCGGACAGATTCACGTCGAGGGGCAAGTCCGCCGGACTGAAACTCCCGCCGGTGACCTGCAACCCATCTTCGAACTCGGAAAACCCGGCACCCAGGCGGGTGAGGCCGGCTCTCATGGCGACCGTGTCATCTGAGAGGAGGGGGTGCAGAAGGCGACTCTCACCTTCGGCAAGGGCAGCTATGAGGAGCGCCCGATTCGTGATGCTCTTGGAACCCGGGGGCCGTACCCGAATAGTGACCGGGCCGCCAGGACGGACTGACCGAATATCAGTCATCTGTTGGGTCAGTCATCTGTTGCCTCATAGAGTGATCGCACTTCGTCCGAGGTCAATTTCCGCCACATGCCGGACCGTAATCCTCCGTCGCGAATTGGACCAATCGCGATGCGAAACAGAGAGACAACCTCATGCCCGACCGCTTCGGCCATGCGCCGGACTTCACGATTGCGGCCTTCGGTGAGAACCAATTCCAGCATGGTTTGACTACTAGAACGATCCACGACACGGGCAGCTTGAGCGACAGCCAATCCGTCGTCGAGTTCGATACCGGACGTAAACCGATTGAGCGCAGAACCCGATACCGAACCCTGAACGAGGACGTTATACACTTTGGGAAGGTTGTAACGGGGATGGGTCAACCGGGCCGTGAGGGCCCCGTCATTGGTCAAGATGAGGAGACCTGCTGAGTCTTGATCGAGGCGCCCAACCGGGTAGATTCGCTGCTCGGTCGGGATGAGATTCACGACCGTCTCGCGCCCCTGCGGGTCTTCGGCCGTCGAGACAACTCCAACCGGTTTGTTGAGCAAGTAGTACTCGAAGGTTGGATCGACCGGGATCACGGCACCATCTACCTCGACGGTAACCTCCGAAGGATTTACCCGCATACCCACATGGGCCACCACGCCGTCGACGGTGACTCTGCGTTCTTCGATGAGCATTTCGGATCTGCGACGCGACGCCACTCCGGACCGGGCGATGACTTTCTGGAGCTTTTCAGTGTCGGACTCTGCCCCGCCCACCTCGGCGGCGTCGGGTCCGCTCGGATCAGACACTGTCAGGACGGAACGTTTCTTCGAGTGTTTCGACGATCTCGCGCGGCGGCACATGATCGGCCAATGGAGGAAGGTCAGCAAGGGTCCGCAAGCCGAGCTTCTCAAGAAAGAGTTCACTTGTCCCATACGTGGCCGGATTTCCTGGAAGCGGAAGCCGCTCAACCTCTCTGACCAGTCCGCGCCGCTCCAACGTGCGAAGTGAGGAATCGGAGTCGACCCCGCGGATCTCGGCGATCTGGCCGCGTGACACTGGTTGACGGTAAGCGACCACAGCCAGGGTCTCGAGGGCGGCGCCTGACAATTTGGCGGCGGTTGGTGAGGCGGCGTATCGCTCCAGATGAGCGAACGAGTCCGGATGGGCGTATAGTCTCCATCCACCGGCCACTTCCCGCAGCGTGATACCACGCTCGGCCGCTGCGAGCTCGGTGGCCAACTCATTGAGTACCTCAACAATGCGTGCCTGGGTTTCTTCGGTTACTTCGGCAAGTTCGATAGCTGGAACCGGGTTCTCAGCAACAAACAGAATGGCTTCGAGCAGCGCTTTGGTTTCCACTAGCCCCCCCATTCGCTGGTCATCGGCGCCATCGACCCCAGATGTTTCACCTGGATCTGGTCCAACCAGTCCGTCTGGGCAACCTCAACCATTCCCCATCTCGCCAACTCCAGCAGCGCCAGGAAATAGGCAACGACCTCAACTTTGCGAGAACAATGCTCGACCAGGTCCTCGAACGTCACCTCAGCGAGCAGCTCGACCCTGGCTCGCAGGTCGTGCATGGCATCCTGCACCGACGGCAAGTCAAGCTCCAAATGATCCAGGTCCGGCTCGAGTGGCAATCGCGTGAAGACAGTTTGAGCAATGGCGGCGAGGCCGGCCGCATTTACGGGAATCCGGATGTCTGGCTGCGGGAGTTCAATTTCAGGTGGAAGTCCGCCGAGCCGACCGACGTAGCGGTTGCCTTCTTGGAGCCGGTAGCGCAGCACGGCCGCAACGTCCTTGAACGTGACGCACGCCAGGAGCCTGGCGAGCAGCCGGTCGCGCTCCTCCATGAGTGCCAGCTCTTCGTCAATGTCTATCGGACCGTCGTCTGGCAGGAGGTGGCGAGCTTTTAGCTGGACCAGGGTGGCGGCGATGAGCAGGAACTCCGACGCCACTTCCAGATCCATTCCCCGGATCTCGTCAAGGTACGAAAGATACTCCGTGACAATCGACGCCAGGCTCACCTGAGTGATATCCACTTGATGTCTGGTGATGAGTTGGAGCAACAAATCAAGCGGCCCCTCGAACACAGCCGTCTTCACTTCATAGCTCACGATTCAACGTCCTTGTGCAGTTTATGACAGCATCTCCGGCTCAGTTTCTTCGATCCGCCTCGTCCAACTGGTTCCACTCGGCGTCCGTCAGTTCGGTCGGTCGACGGTCGTGATGATGGGCGGTGTACGCAACGATTCGTGCGTCGACGCCCCTCGCGGCCAGTTCTTCAGCTCCGATCGAACCATGGGCAGTGTAGATCGACATCCGTCCACGGGGAACGACCTTGACCCAGCTGAGAGCCGTTGTAGTCGCCCTCCCCCAGCGGCCCATCCGGGCGTGGCGTTTTCCAATGTCGTGCAGCATCCCGGCTTGTACCGTCCAGGACGGCATTTCCCTTGCGACCAGCCACAAACCTGCGTCGTATCCGTGACGTTGGTCGGCTACTGGTTGAGCGAGAAATAGGTTGACTAGCTCATCGGAGCCAAGCCTGATCCGGGCATCGTCCAGTTCTTCGGCCGTCAGAGGCCGCGCAGCCGCAAAAGAAAAGAACCGACGCGCGAGATGACCTAGCTGCAACTCAGCGTTTCGACTTACACGACACACATAGCGTGGAGGAAGGTCGTGCCTCAAGCCGGGCAGCCGGAATATCCTGGCCGCATGAGGAACACACGCCATAGGTCCCAGCCTCTATAGCCTCGACCGCCTCGTCAATCTCTGCAACCTGTTGGGCGAGAGCATCAGCGAGGCCCAATAGTTCGGTTCGCTCAGCGGTGATTGCGCCGGCATCGGCGAACCCCTCTCCAAGGTTGAGACCCGACCGTAATTCGCCGGTTTCTGTTGCCCCAAGCTCGGCAAGTTGATGAACCAGTTTCGTCCGCTCTTTGGCCAACTCGGCCCGCGCTTCGTCGAAATCAACCATGGACCACCTGTATCGCTCTGATCTACCCAGCCCCACGGTGGGACTCGCATTTCAGCCTAGCCTGGCTTAGTGCACCTGGCCGAGGGTTTCGTTAACGACCGCGCGGGTGCGCCTCGATGTAGATTTCCCTGAGGTGCTGTGGGGATACCCGGGTGTAGATCTGGGTAGTGGAAATACTGGCATGGCCAAGCATCTCCTGGACGCTCCGCAGGTCTGCGCCGCCTTCGACCATGTGGGTTGCCGCCGAATGGCGCAGGACGTGCGGCGAGATGGCTCCGAGACCTGCCTGCTCAGCGGCAACCCGAACGATGGTAAAAACGCTTTGACGTGACAATCGCCCACCGCGCTGGTTTATGAACACCGCCGGTTGGCTCGTGCCGACCCATGCCACTCGATCGTGCAACCACAGTCCGAGATGTTCAACCGCGAAGGACCCGAGCGGGACCAGACGTTGCTTATCCCCTTTACCGGTGACCAGAGCCGTCCGGTCGACAAGATCCAGGTCATACTGATTGAGCGCGACCGCCTCGCTAACCCGTGCTCCGCACCCGTACATAAACTCAACCAATGCTCGGTTTCGTGTCGCAGCTCGACCGGGCGTCGAGGCGGCCTCCAGTAGCGCCACGACCTGGTCGACTTCAAGAGCCTTGGGAAGTGAGTCGGGTGGAGTAGGTGCTTCAATCAGAACGGTCGGATCGTCATCTCGTAGACCTTCGGCAACCATGAAGCGATGGAGACCCCGAACGGCAGCGATTTTACGAGCAATGCTTGATGTCGCGAGACCGAGTTCCGTCAGTCCAACCAGAAACGACTCGATGTCATCGAGTTGAGGATCGTCGCCAACAGACAATCGGTACTGACCCAGATCCCGGCGATAGGCCTGCACGGTGTTGGTCGCCAGCCCCCTTTCGGCGGCCAGGAATGACAGGTATTCGTCTATGGCACGCTCAAGCACGGTGTTGAAAAAGGTATCGAGCGATCGTGGCGATGGACTTGCCGTCCGTGAGCTCCCCCGAACCGACCAGGCGCTCCAGATCGGCGACCGGGAAGCGAACCACCACGGCGTGTTCTTCCTCGATGCCATCCGGCTGTAGGGCGACCGGTTCCAGTTGTTCGACCCAAAACAGGTCGATCCGTTCGTCGGTTATCCCGCCGCTCGTAAACATGTGTCCAAGCGGCTTGATAACCCCGGGATTCATACCAACCTCTTCCACGCATTCACGCCGGACGGCCTCCCGAAGGTCCGTATCATCCGGTTCGAGCTTGCCGGCCGGCACTTCGAGAAGGTCACGGTCAACCGGTCCTCGATACTGGCTCACCAATAAGGCATCAGGTCCGTCGATCGGAAGAAAGGCCACGGCGCCCGGATGCGAGAGCATAAAACGTTCAGCCCGTTGACCGTCGGGACTCTCGATCTCCATCCGATCAAACGACAGAAATGCGCCGGTGGCAATGACCTGCCTGCTGACCCGGCGGAACGGCACTAGATCGTCTCGGTAACCACGCTGGTTGAGATGTCGACCGCATCGACTTGGCGCGACCGTTCCTTCGACGCGCGGACGAATCCTTCAAAGAGCGGATGCGGTTCGTCGGGCCTCGACTTGAACTCAGGGTGGAACTGACTTGCAACAAAAAACGGGTGACCGGGCAATTCGATAATCTCGACGAGACGCTCATCGGGGGAAAGGCCCGAAAGGCGAAGGCCGGCCGCCTCGAGCTGGGCCCGATACTTGTTGTTGACTTCGTAGCGATGGCGGTGGCGCTCGTAGATCACCTCGTCGCCGTAGAGGGATTCGACCAGCGACCCTTCGGCCAGCTTGGCGGCATACAGGCCGAGGCGCATGGTTCCGCCCTTTTCGGATACATCTTGTTGGCTTTCCATCAGGTCGATGACCCGATGGGGCGCCATAGGCTCGAACTCGGCGGAATGGGCATTGGCGAGACCTGCAACGTTGCGGGCATACTCGATAACGGCACATTGCAGACCGAGGCAAAGGCCCAGAAATGGAATGCCCTGCTCGCGGGCGAAACGAATGGCTTCGATCTTTCCTTCGATGCCCCGTGGACCGAAACCACCCGGGATGAGGATGCCGTCGAGACCTTCCATATGACTCGCCGCGTACAGTCCGGTCATATCCTCAGCGGGGATCCACCGCAGATCAACTTTGACGTCGTTGGCGAGCCCGCCGTGTCGCAGCGCCTCAACGACCGAAAGGTAGGCATCTGGCAAGTCAACGTACTTGCCGACTAGGCCGACAGTGACCGTCTCCGTTGCATTCTCGACCCTGGCGACCATGCGGGCCCAATTGGTGAGGTCCGGCTCGGGAGCCTCGATGTGAAGACGTTTCAGGATCACGCGATCCAAGCCGTCGGCATGGAGGGCCAGCGGCACTTCGTAGATATCGGGGGCGTCGAGAGCGTTGATGACGGCTTCGGGATCCACGTCGCAGAACAAGCTGATCTTGCGCCGAACCGCATCGTCGATGGGTCGGTCGGATCGAACAACAATCACGTCCGGATGAATACCCCGGCTACGCAGTTCGGCGACCGAGTGCTGCGTTGGTTTGGACTTAAGCTCCTCGGAAGCAGGAATGTATGGCACCAACGTGACGTGGATGTAGGCCACGTTCTCGCGTCCGACATCTTTGGCGAATTGGCGGATCGCCTCGAGGAACGGCAAGCCTTCGATGTCACCGACGGTTCCGCCGACTTCCGAGATTACGACATCAATATCGTCGTTCTCGCCCATACGTTTGATGCGGGATTTGATCTCGTTGGTGATGTGCGGAATCACCTGAACCGTTCCGCCCAGGTAGTCGCCACGTCGCTCCTTCTGGATGACGGACAAGTAGACGGCGCCAGCCGAGATCGACGCATCGCGTCGGAGGTTGACTCCGGTGAATCGTTCGTAGTGACCGAGATCGAGGTCGGTTTCCCCGCCGTCATCGGTGACAAAAACCTCGCCGTGCTGGAACGGATTCATCGTTCCTGGATCGACGTTGATGTACGGATCGAGCTTCTGAAGAACGACTTTCAGACCGCGCTCTTTGAGCAGGCGACCGAGGGAAGCTGCCGTGATTCCTTTACCCAAGCTGGAGACAACGCCGCCAGTAACAAAGATGTATTTGGTCACGGAATGTCAGCGTAGCATCAAAGGGGGCCAGTCCAAATGATCAGTTGATTCTTCGTCCATGGTCACCCCATTCCTGCTCGCGCAGCACGTACTTCTGGATTTTGCCGGTGGAAGTTTTCGGTAGTTCATCAACGATGGCGATGGTGTCAGGCGCCTTGAATCGGGCCAGCCGTGACTTCACAAACTCGATCAGTTCGGCAGGCTCTACCGACGTATCGGACTTGATCACGACAAACGCCTTCGGTCGCTCTCCCCACTTCTCGTGCGGGATCGCGACGACCGCAGCCTCAAGGACGGCGGGATGAGCCATGATGGTCTGCTCGACTTCGATCGTCGAGATGTTCTCGCCACCCGAGATGATGATGTCCTTTGATCGGTCACGAAGCTCGATATAACCGTCCGCGTGCCAAACGGCGACGTCGCCGGAATGGAACCAACCACCCCGAAAAGCCTTCTCTGTTGCGTCGGGGTCGTCGTGATATCGGGCCATCACATTGTTACCGCGCATGACCACTTCCCCCATCGTCACACCATCGCGAGGGACGTCGTGCATGTCGTCGTCGACCACCCGGATGGGGTCGACTCCGATATAGGCAACTCCCTGACGAGCCAACAGGGTCACCCGATTGGCAGACCCGGTCCAGGCTGGCTGATACTCGCACACCGTGTGCGGTCCGTAGGTTTCCGTTAGGCCATAGACGTGGACGATTGACGCTCCGAGGTCTTCCATCTGCCCGATGATCGTTGGACTCGGCGGCGCCCCGGCGGTCGTGATCGTCAAACCTGTTTCGAACGGACTCGCATCGGCATGATTGGCAAGGGATATCAGCACCGTTGGGGCTGCGTTGAGATGAGACACACCTTCAGCTTTGATGAGACGCCAGATCTCTGCGGGATCCACCGCACGTAACCCAACGTGTGTGCCTCCAACCGCCGTTACTGCCCAGGTTGTGCACCAACCGTTGCAATGGAACATCGGCAACGTCCACAGGTAGACCGACCCGGGTGAATGGCGGCTATGGATGACCTCGGTCAGCGAATTCAAGTAGGCACCCCGGTGGGTATACACAACTCCCTTGGGTTGGCCGGTCGTACCTGAGGTGTAGTTGATTGATATCGCCGACCGTTCATCATCAACTCGCCATGGCAGAGGATCATCAGTACCGGTCGCCAGGAATTCTCGGTAGTCGGTCCCGGTCGATGACGGACCGGGAATCACAACCACCCGAAGAAGCCCATCCACTTCATTCGCCGCATCGACCACTAGTGGCAGGAGCGACTCATCGACAACGAGAAGTCTGGCCCCCGAGTGCCCGAGAATGTGCAGCACTTCGTGACGGCTCAGGCGGGTGTTGATCGCAACGAGCACCGCCTCCGCCAGAGGAACCGCAAAGTGAGCTATCAGCATCTCGAGCGTGTTGGGACTCAGATAAGCCACCCGATCTCCCGGCTCTATTCCGGCGCCTTTCAACGCATGCGCAAGACGGGTGGCCTGGGCGGCCATCGCTGCGTAGGTCGTTCGCTGCTCGCCTTGAATAAACCCGACCTTGTCGCCGAATACGTCGGCACTCCGCTCCAGGAACAGCAGCGGAGTAAGTTGCGTCGAGCTCACGGTCATGACAGGCGCCTTCCTAGGCTTCGTAGTTCACGGACTGGTGGATAGCTTCGCGCCACGGTCTACACGCTCCGTTGCGCAGCCGCTACCAGTTCGGCTGCATGATCCCGACCCTGCTGGGAGTCGTCCAGCCCGGCAAGCATACGAGCAATCTCGTCAATCCGTGCCTCGCCTTCCACCAGCCTGACCTCAGCCCGTTCAGCCGTTCGATCCACGACGAAGTGGCTGTCCGCGAATGCGGCAACTTGAGGGAGGTGGGTCACAACGAAGACTTGCCGGTCGTCGGCCAACCCGGCCAACTTCCGTCCCAGCGCCAGAGCCGTTCTCCCACCGACGCCTGCGTCGATTTCGTCAAAAACCACAACGGGAGCTTCCCCGACTCCCCCGGCCAATCTGAGCGCGAGAACCAGTCGCGAAAGCTCCCCGCCCGACGCGACCTTGTTCACCGGGCCGGGTGTGAGGCGTTCATCGGATGCGAATCGCAGGGAGATCTGTGACCCGCCCATCGTTCGCAGGCTGCGAGGTTCGAACTGGACCGACAGATGCGGCGACGAAAACCCGAGTTCCTTGAGGTGGCTCACCGCCAGTTCACACAATCGTTCCGCAGCTTTCTGGCGTGCCTCGGTCAGCGTTTCGGCAGCGTTTTGGGCGGATCGCTCGGCCTTTTCAAGGTCGACGGCATAGGTAGCGGCGGCTTCAAGGCTTGCCGTGAGATCGGCAGCACGAGCCTGGGCAGCGACACCATACGCGAGGATCTCGTCGAGCGAGTCCCCGTACTTGCGGCGCAGGTCGCCGAGGACCGCCAATCGTCCTTCCTGAATCTCCAGCCGTTCCGGGTCATGTTCGACCAGTTCCATCGCCTGGCGGATGGTGAGAGCGAGGTCGTTGATCTCGACCGCGACGCCACTAGCTCGGTCAGCGAGGGACACTTGGTCCTCGTCGAGGCGCCCGACCCTGCGCAAGGCATCAAGGGCGAACCCGACATCGTCGGCGCTCCGCTCCAAAGCGTCGTGAGCGGAAGTTAGGAACTCGGTTAGCTCCACCGCGTTGCGTCGCCGGGCCAGGTCCTTTTGGAGATCTTCATCCTCACCCAGCCTGAATCCAGCACCGGTTATCTCGTCCGCCTCGTAGGCAGCGAGGTCGCGCGAACGCTCGATGGTCCGCAGGTCGCCTTGCAGCGCGCTCGAACGAACTTCAACAAGGTCATCCCAGGCACGCTGATACTCCGCCAGTCGGTTACGACCGACATCGTCGAGGAGCCGATCAACCAGGGCCACGACCGATGCCTCTTTTCCAATGGCCAGATGATCGTGCTGGGCGACCATCTCAACAAGATCGGTGCCGCCCTCGGCCAGGACCTTGAGCGGAACCATCTCCCCGTTGCGGTACGCCCTGCTTCGGCCCTCAAGCAAACGGCGTGAGAGAACCAGTTCTTCCCCATTGACGAGAAAGCGGCCCTCAACTTTGGCCTCATCGCCGTAGGGTCCAACCAAACCGGACCGGGTTGGATCACCGATCAGCAGCCCAACCGCCCCGGCCAGGAGTGTCTTGCCGGTTCCGGTCTCACCAGTGATAACCACCAGACCAGGACCAGGTTCGATGCGGGTGTCTTCGATAACTCCCAGATTCGTGACGCCTAGCTCTTCGAGCATCAGAAGCTCGCTCCATCCAAACCTTCATACAGTTTCAGCTTCGCCTTGACTGTCTGGAGATAGGACCGCTTGGCGAGAGTGATAAATCGTGCCCGATCCGGGCCGCGCTCGATTGTCACCGAGTTCCCGGGATCGAGTGTGCCCACGATGACTCCGTCAGCAGAAACGCCGGCGGGACGGTCGAGGGTGACCGTGCAGACGATCTTGCTGGTCGGGGGTAAGCACAACGCACGAGCGAACATCGAATACGGTGCAACGGGAGTAACGATGGTCGTATCAATCAAGGGGTCGACGATCGGACCACCGGCAGACAGGTTGTAGGCCGTTGAACCTGTCGGAGTGGCAAAAACCAGACCGTCAGCGCGATAGGTGAGAAACCGTTCGCCATCAATGTGCAGCTCAAGCGACACGAGCTGCTGACTGTTGATCTTCTCGACGACAATATCGTTCAGGCCTACTCCCGACCCGCCGCCTTCGATGCGCGACGTCAAAGTCATGCGTGACATTTCGGACCACGATCGTCCAGCGATGACTTCAACGACAACGGGAAGGTCGTCCAGTTCGGCCTCGGCCAGGAAGCCGACCCTGCCAACATTGACCCCGAGCACGGGGAGGTCATTCGGAACACCGTAACGCACGGCCTCCAAAACGGTTCCGTCGCCGCCGATGGCGATCACGACGTCGCAGTCGGCCATCCGTTCCGGCTCGAGTGCAACGCCCGATCCTCGTTCTTCAACCGAGCCAACCTGCATGCCATGCTGAGCAGCCAGGGCAGTCAGTTGTTCGACGGCGGCTACCGCCGCGTCGCTATTGGGCCGCATTACAACACCGATCTTCATGACTTCTTTCTTAACCAGATGAAGAACTCCCGGTTGCCATCTCCGCCAACCACGGGCGACTCTACCGTCTCGCACAGATGCCAGTTCGCAAGCTCGAACGCTCCGGTAACCCTGACAATTGCCGACCGATGCAGGTCCGGGTCGCTGACGATGCCGGTGCGCCCGACCAAATCCTTCCCCACTTCGAATTGTGGTTTGACGAGGAAGACCAAATCAGCATCGTGTGCGGCCACATTGGCCACGCCGTCGGCGATAAGGGAGAGACTGATAAACGAGAGATCGCCAACAACGACCGGGAAGCGTTCCCCAAAGTCACCCTCCTGAAGATGCCGGGCGTTGATGCCCTCGTGGTTCTCCACCCGAGGATCCTCGACGAGTCGGGCATCGAGTTGATCATGCCCCACGTCGATTGCGACTACCCGGCCCGCACCTCGCTCGAGCAGAGCCTGGGTGAAGCCTCCGGTCGAGGCCCCGATGTCGAGACATCGCTTGCCAGCTACCGAGAATCCGAAGGTATCGAGGGCGCCGCGCAACTTGAGCCCGCCGCGTCCGACCAGATCTGCATTGACCACGCCAATCCGGGCGTCGGGTGCTACCTTCCTGGCGGCTTTGTCAGCCTGCCGGCCGTCAACGGTTACATAGCCATCGGCGATGAGTCGGGCGGCATGGGACCTACTGGTAGCCATCGCAGATTCAACCATCACCATATCGAGGCGGCGCCAACCGACGGCCACCGACATCTCAGCTGTCCGATAGTTGCGCCCGTAACCGGGTAGCCACTTCGTCAGCCAGGTCGGGTGCCTCGGCGGCGTCGACGCCGGCCAGCGTTTCGATGGCCAGCTCGACCGACGATTCGTTGGTCTCGGAATCCATGCTCTCTGGGGCAACATCCGATTCGGTCATGTCCGGATCGATGGGTGTATCGTCCGGTGTCTCAATTGAAGGCTCAAGTTCATTCATATGGCCATTATCGCCGACATCTGTGACAGGAAGTTGCATTGATCCCGCTTCGCGACCAAAACCCCGGCATTCGTTTCCCGGCCATGACCGTTTTTCTGATCCTGGCGGCCGTGGCCATCTACGTGTTCGTGCAACTGCCCCAGGGAGATTCAGCCTTCTACGAGTACGCAACGATTCCGTGCGAATTTACCGGGGGTGGTCCCGCCTCGCTCGGTGAACTCAATAGCGGAGTTTGCGACAGCAACCCGTCGCCGGGGCTGTTCGAAGACAAAATCGTCGCATTCAGCCTGCTGTCGTCGATCTTCCTTCACGGTGGTTTCGCCCATCTCCTCGGCAATATGTGGTCCTTGTGGATATTCGGCAACAACATGGAAGACGCATTCCGTCGGGGCGGATACCTGGTGTTCTATCTGGCCGGTGGCGTGATTGCCAGCGTCGCCCATATTGTCATGAATCCCGGCTCAACGATCCCCGTGGTGGGCGCCTCCGGGGCGATTGCGGCTGTGATGGGCGCCTACATCATCCTGTTTCCGCGAGCCCGGATCACCACCTGGGCCGTTATCGTTCCCCTCGCCGTCCCGGCTTCAGTATTTCTGGCGATCTGGTTTGTAAGCCAGTTCTGGATCGCCGGATCCTCACCCGACGTCGCCTGGGAGGCGCACGTCGCCGGGTTTGTATTTGGCGCGATAGTCGCTCTAGCGATGCGGCGGAAACTCATCGATCGACTGGCTAGTCAGGCGTTCCAATTCGTCCGGTAATGCGGCGATCGAATCGAGTACGAGATCTGGTTTCCACTTGTCCGGTACCTGATCAGCTGAGTCAACAACGCCGGTCAATACGAGGGCACTCCTCCAACCGGCCCGCTTAGCCATGGCCAGGTCGGTGCTCGGACGGTCGCCCACCATCCACACATCTGTATCGGGGCCAATCCGGCTGGTGATCAGGTCGATCATGGGCCCTTCGGGTTTGCCTGCTGCAATCGGATCGGTTTCCGACGCCACCCGGATGAGATCAACGATGGCCCCGGCACCCGGCCACTGTCCATCGGGCATCGGGTAAGACGGGTCGAGGTTGGTAGCCACGAAGGTTGCTCCGTTGCGAACCGCCAGGGTGGCGTCACGAAGCAGCCCGTAGTGAACCTCTAGATCGAGCCCGACGACAACGGCCTCCGCCGCCCACGGATCGCTCACGATCTCAACGCCCTGATCGATGAGCGCGCTTCGAACTCCCGCCTCGCCAATGACGAGCGCCGTTGCGACGTCGAGCGTGCCGACCACCCAGGCTGCGGCAAGCGCTGACGTGACTATCTGCTCCGGTGTTGCCTCGTAGCCGGTAACCGCCCGAATCTTGGCGGCCGCAGCCTCGGGGGTACGGAGCGAGGAGTTCGTGGCGAACCAGATTCCTGAGCCGGCCCGTTCACAGGCCTCGAGTGCCAGGCGTGCCCCGGGAATGGGTTGATCTCCGAGATACACGACGCCGTCGAGGTCGACAACGATGGCGGTCATGGGGATCGCCGCTCAAACGCGGCCAGGGCCTCCCCAAGGAACTTCACGGTGAGGTCCATGGATTCGAGCGAGATCCGTTCGTCATGCCCATGGAACATGGTCAGGAAGTCCGGGAATGACACCCGATCGCAGAACAACCCGGCGCCATACGCAACCGCCCCGCGCCGCCTCCAGAAGCGGGCGTCGGTCGACGCCGGGGTCAATGTCGGAGCCGCCGACCGATCACCCAGATTGAGCTCGTACGCATCGAGCAACGACTCCCAAAGCCTGCCGGTCGGAGGCGATGAGTTGGCTGCCGAAGTACGCACCAATTCAACCGTTATCGACTCGGCATCGCCTCCCAGGATCTTGGCGAGATGCTCGCGGACGGTGTCTTCGTCCTGGCCTGGCAGTAGACGGGCGTCAATCGAAGCAACGGCGTCATCGGGGATCACGTTCGCTTTGCCTCCCGCATTGAACACCGTCGGAGTCATCGTCAGATGCGTGCACGCATGGACGTACCTGGCAAAGAACG
This sequence comes from Acidimicrobiia bacterium, assembly GCA_024637275.1. Taxonomy (GTDB): domain Bacteria; phylum Actinomycetota; class Acidimicrobiia; order Spongiisociales; family JAENVV01; genus JAENVV01. The sequence continues at coordinate 2,867 of JAGXFS010000104.1, read as the reverse complement.
GGTCGGTAACGGCGATCTCGTCAATAGTTTCGTCGAGCAAATCCGGATCGACCAAACCCGCCTTCTGAGAAGCTGGTAGCCCCAGAGTCGCCACAAATGACCGCCAATCATCGGTGATGATCACCGGCGTTGGCGACCCGGCAACGCTCGTCACGGCACGGGCAAGCGGGATCAATGCGTTGTCTGCGCCATAGGGTTGGCTCCCATGCCCGGGCGTCCCGGCGGACCGCAGCTGATGCCAGAACGGACCTTTCTCGCCGACATTTATCGCCGGAGTGGGACCGGCAACACCGGCGACGGCAGGATAAGCAATCTCCGTAAGCATGTACTCGGACCGAACCGTCTCCCAATGGTTGTCGACCAGGTACTCGGCACCATACGCGCCACCGTTCTCTTCATCGGCAACTGCCAGAAAGAGCAGGTCTCCCCGCGGTTGTGAACCGCTCATCCGTTGCCGAAACACCATGGCCATGGCTGCAGTCATGTTCAGCATGTCGACCGCCCCGCGGCCCCAGACGAATCCATCATCGATCTCTCCGCCAAAGGGATCATGCGTCCAACCAGTCGGCGACACAGGCACGACATCGAGATGCCCCATAAACATGAGCCGCTCCGCGGATGGGTCGCTGCCTGGAATTCGGTAGAGCACACTCTGACGACCAGGGTGCGGTTCGAATACCTGTCCCGGTTCGCCGAAAAACTCGCTCAGTGTCTCAACCGACCGATACTCATGACCAGAGTCGGGACTCCCATCATTCACACAACGATTGACGATCAGAGCCTGCAACAGATCAACAGCGTTATTCAACGTTCGCTCCCAGCAAAAGTGACTCTTTCCATGTTCGGAACCGATCGTGCGTCTGTCCGTCGGGTCCGACACCGCTTCCCGCCTTTCCCGACAGGCGAAAGCGGTAACGATCGGCCAGGTTTTCACGATGGATGGCGAGGTACCATGCTTCACCGACCGGTGGTCCCGCCCGCCACAGCAGATATGAGCCGATCCGGCGCTTGTACTCGGTCGGTTCACCCAGATCGTCCCCGAGGGCGATCAGCTCGTCCGGAGCCTCAGACCACCCCGTCGCTGGGATCCGGAACGATCGTTGAGGCGTGTCAGGCAATTCATCGGTGTGATAGATATCGTTGGTGAACGGGCGTTCATGGACCGGCAGCTTCACGGCCTCACCAATTCAATCAGCTCAGCCATGGTGGGGGTAAGCGGGAACCCGGCGAGATCGCCAAAAGCGACCCAGCGAGCGTCGGCGGCGTCATCAGCCGCCGCCAATTGACCACCGGTTACGGTGCCGAGGAAATCCACCAAAACGTAATGCTCGTGCTCGGTGATGGCGTCACCCGTCCACACCACTGGCCCCAACTCCACGTGCAAGCCGGTTTCCTCTTGCACTTCGCGGCGAGCCGCGTCGCGCATGGATTCACCGAAATCCACTTTGCCACCCGGGACCGCCCAGCATCCTTGGTACGGTCCCCGGGACCGTTGGACCAGCAGGATCCGGTCGCCGTCGACACAGACCACCCCCACGCCCGGGATGGGACGACGCTCAGGCGTTGTCATCGTGATGCATGACAATGGTTCGGGCTGAGAAGCCTGCGGCTTCAAAGAAGTTCTTTACCAGCCGATGGCCGGGAAGCACATGAGCATCGAACCGCGTGAGCCCGCGAGATCGCAGTTCAGTAAGTGCCAGGTCACGCATCGACTCGGCCACGCCGACCTCACGGGCCGTTTGCTCCGTAAAGATGAATCGGATTGCCCCGATCAGCGACCCGTCGACCAACGGTTCGACCGTTGCGATCAAAAACCCAAACGGAATGACGTCCATTTCGCCGATGATCACCACGGCGTCGTCTGACTCGATTGACGCCACGAATGCATCAGCAACAGGAAGCGGCAGGGCGTCGGCGCGTTTCCACATGACGTGGATGGCGTTCATCTCCTGCTCGAGTTCTGCATACAAGCGCACCAACTCAGGAACATCATCGCGAGTGGCATGGCGGGAGGTCACAGATACGGTCACGATCGAGAGGCTAGCCGACCACCGTTTGGGTCTTATCGTCCGATGATTCTTGCAAAACCCCATCTGGTGACCAGCCACATCGCTTCGACGACGATCGGCAAACCCATCTTCGACTCACCGAACTCACGATCGCGAAACGCAATCGGAACCTCGCGAACATCCAGGCCGGCGCGCACTGCCCGGCGGGTCATTTCGACCTGAAAGCCGTAGCCGGAGGCTTCGGCCGTCCCGGCCCGTAACCCGTACAACCGACTGGCGTCCCAAGCCCGGAATCCGGCGGTGCAATCCTGTACCCCAAGGCCGAGCATGGTTCTGGCATACAGGTTGCCCCCGGTCGAGAGAAATCGACGATGAATCGGCCAATCGGGAGTTGATCCTCCCTTGACGTAGCGGGACCCAATCGCCAAACCAGCTCCATCGCGAACCTGCTGGACAAGTCTCGGTAGATCGCCCGGGTCGTGGGAGAAGTCTGCGTCGATCTGGCAGACGATCGTTACCGTGTCGTCCTGGGCGAGGCGTCGAAACGCGTCGCCGTAGGCCCGACCGAGTCCGCTTTTCTCAGCTCGATGCAACACCTCGACACCCTGATCGTTTGTGTGTAGTTCGTCCGCAAGGTGACCGGTTCCATCCGGGGACCCGTCATCGGTTACCAGGACCCGATAGCCGTGTGAGCGGATGGCGGTGACCATCGGCTCAAGGTTCTCCGCCTCGTTGTACGTAGGGACTACGACAACGACATCAGAGCTAGCTGGCACAGTCGTTGCACACCAGTTTCCGCTTATTGGCGAGTTGGGAAGTTCGTTTCACCATGAAACACACCGAACATTGGAATTCGTC
>JAGXFS010000103.1 GCA_024637275.1 Acidimicrobiia bacterium | reverse complement strand
GTGCCACCCAACGCCAGATCCATACGGACGCTGTTCGGGCTGCTTGGCCATGGGCCGAGCCTCGCCGACGGCCGCATCGCTCCGGTCGAGCTCGAAGCGTATCTGGCGTTGTTGCGGAATACCGACACGATGCGCAACGAGATGGCCGCTCCCCGAACCATCATGAACTGGGCAGGCAAACTCCACCCACATCTGCTGCCCGACGACCTGGTCTCGTCGATCACCACGCCCACCCTGTTCCTGTGGGGTGAGGACGATCCGTTCGGGGGAGAAGCGGTCGCCCGGCGACTCGTCGACCTCATGCCGAACACCGTCCTCGAAATGCTCCCCGGCGCCGGCCATGCCCCCTGGCTCGACGAACTCGACTACTGCGCCAACGCCACGACCCGGTTTCTCAACGGGTAGCTCAGTGGGTGCGGGCCGGTTCAGGCGCGGTCGACCGCGGGGCGGATCTCGGTGGCGAAACGTTCGGCGGTCTCTTCGTCGAAGGGGGCGGCGGTCTCGATGATGAACGTATTGAACCCGAGTGTTTTCCACGAGATCATCAGCTCGGTCATCCGCTCGACCGTCGTGACGTAGATGTCTCCGTCATCGAGCACCGATTCGTCGAGGCGATTGGATTCCATCTGGCTACGGAAGAACTTCATCGCCTCCGCCTCCGTGTCTCGGATCACCGGGCTGAGGTAGGCGGTTCGTTCGATCTCGGTGTGGTCCCGGCCGACCGCCTCGCAATGGTTGCGCAACACCGAATCCTTGTGGGCCATGACATCTAGATCGGTAGTGGCAACCATGTTCCACATGTCGGCGTAGCGGGCCACGGTGCGAAGCGTCTTCTTCTCGCCGGCGCCACCGATCAGGATCGGCAGCCGCTCCTGGAGGGGGCGCGGGTGCAGTTGGGCACCGTCCAAGCGGTAGTGACCGCCCTCGGGCGACGTCACCGCCTCACCGTCGAGAAGACCGCGCAGGGCGCCGGCCGACTCGTCGAGCCAGGTGAGGCGGTCACCGAAACCCGACCCGAAGTCGAACCCGAATCTCTGATGCTCCAGTTCGTGCCAGCCGCCACCGATCCCGAGGATCGCCCGTCCATCGGAGACGTGGTCGAGCGTGGTGACCATCTTGGCGAGCAGGCCGGGGTTGCGGAACGTGTTGGCCCCGGTGAGGACTCCGAGCTTGACCCGCGACGTGATCTGGGACCAGGCGGTGAGCAGGGTGTAGGCGTCGAACGTGTCCTGATTCGGGTCGCCCATGACCGCCATGACATGTTCCCAGGACCACAGATGGTCATAGCCCAGGTCCTCGACCCGGCGGGCCGCAGCTGCCGCCGACGGCCAATCGAACACTTGATTCCACAATTGCAGACCGAGCTTGATTCCCATGGGCCCGAATCCTACCCCGAGGACCCTTTCGGGCCTTTGGCTCCTGGTCGTTTTGGGTAGGCTTGGCAGATGCCTGAAATCCCAACAGAGAACGCCGATGAAGAGCGGGTCCTGGGCTAGCCGCACCGACGAATACGTCCCGGTAGTTGGCACGGTCCGGCCGCGCTTGCGTTGGTTGTCGAACGTTCGTGTTCTTAGGTGATGAACACCAGTTTGCCGGTGGCGGTTCCGGCTTCCATGTCGGTGTGGGCTTGGACGATGTCTTCGAGTTGGTAGTGCTTGTGGACGGGTACCGTCACGTTGCCGGCCGCTATTGCGTCGAGGAAATCCTGGAGAACCGTCTGGGGAAGGTCGTTGGCGTCGCCGCCGTAGGCCGTGAGCCGGACGCCCCGGGGAAGGTGTACCCGATGGGGTAGAAGTCTTTGACGGTCCATTCGTTCGACAGCATCCCGGTGAAGCACACCACGCCATGGCAGGTCCTTGCTGGCTGGTGTCGGGCCCATCCTGGCGTATCGAGTCGCCTACCGTCGATTTCGCCCTTGAGAGGCGTGACTTTGACCCAGAAGAACGGGATCGTCAATATTGCGGCCGAGATGAGGGCTAGCCAGCCCTCTTTGATGGCCACCTTTCTGGCTGCCCGGACGAGCAACGGGTCGTCGACCTTTTCCTGTCCGGTGGAGAAGTAGCCATGCATGCTTCGTTTGCCCTGGAGTGCATTGGCGGGGCATACCCCGAAGTAGACCTCGAAGAGACAGAGGGACCCGACATACAACAGGGCGAAGATCAGTAGCAGTAATGCACCGCCGCTGAACGAGCGTCATCAGCGATGCCGCTTGAGCGGGGATGAGGAGATCGGTATTGGCCGAATTGGCCGACAGTCGACGTGCGGCAAACCCTGCAGAGGGCGCTGCCACCAACGCCACCGTTAATGCTCCGGTTCGTGCCAACCGCCATCGATCCCGAGGACCGCTCGCCCATCAGACACATGACGACTTAGATCGTGCCGGTTGCCTGACCCCATTCACCCGAACGGGATCAGGCAACCACGGCGTTCACGGCAGCGGTATTCCCGGGACACCCACGTCGAGCGTGACGAGAGCCCCCCCGATGCCTCCGGGAGTTTCGATTGCCAGGTTCACTACGTAGAGCGTCTGCTTGAAGCCTTTTCCGGTACCGAAGGCAAGGCTCGACGGGAAGTCGAGGAACTCACGGTCGGCGTCGTCATAGAGCGTGTCGACGCTGATCGGCGTGGTCAGCGCGAGCGACCTGATTTGACCTGCGCCGGACTAACCAATAAGAAGGCCGATGCCCGCCCCCAGCGCGTAAAGAACGAACGTCAACAACGACGCGACTTGCGCGGGTATGAGGAGCTCGGTATCGGCCGGATTGGCCAACAGTCGACGTGCGGCAAACCCGGCCGATGGCACCGCGACCAAGGCCAGCCAAGCGGTGTTTGGAATCGCTGTGACCAGTGGCAGAAGAATCAGAAGCAAGATGGCCGCCGCAACAGTCAACGCAAATACCCGGCTGGCCACGGTGCGCCCCCATCGCACAACCAGTGTGCGTTTGTTGGCCTCGGTGTCGGCGTGATAGTCGGGAAACTCGTTGATAAGAAGGAAACTGCCGATCAACAACCCCAACGGCAGCGACAGCAATATCACTTCGCCGCTCACGGTGCCTCTCTGCACGAGATAGGTTCCGGCACACAGCAGAGGTCCGTAGGTCACCGCTACCGCTATCTCTCCCAGGCCCCGATACGACAGCTTCAGGGGAGGGGCGTGATAGAAGTAGGCGAGCCCAAGGCCCACGACACCCAGCCACAAGACCGCAAACTCGTGGAAGGCGACGATGGCGACGCCGATAAGCGCTGCGACGATGTAGCCGACCGCCGCGATCGTTTTGGTCTGTGTTCGGCTCAGCAGCCCGTCCACAAGTACTCGTTTGCCACCCGAGAACGGACTGCGATCAGCATCCGATACGGCCAGATCGGTACCTGAATCAAAGTCAAAGATCTCGCCTGAAGCGTTCTTGGCCACCTCAACTGCGTAGATGCCGACAACCGTGGCCGCCAGCCAGGCCCAGTTGACCGGACCAGCCGCGGCGGCGGCGGACGCACCGAGGAACATGGCCGCCATCGACGCAAGGGAGATCTTGGGATCTGCCAAAGCCCAGATTCCTTGCCGCATCGCTTCCACCCTTCTCGCCTCAAGTGGAGCACATGAACGGGGTCGTCGCTAGTAGCAAAATACCCAAGAATCGGGAACGTTGTCTAACGGCTTCACGACCAATGCAGGCCGCTCCGTCCATCTTTCGGGTCACCGGGCGCGTCGTGGGGCGGCGGAACCCGGATAGTACTTTTCGGTCAAGAATCCTTTTTCGGGCTCCGATGCGGACCCTTTTTCCTCGACCGAGAGGGGTTGCGTGGGGGGTCACTGGCCTCACTTCCCGAGCCAACCGACTACCTCATGGTCTGGGCGGCATAGGCCTCGACGGCGGCGAGTTGGACGGACGCGGTCCGAGGAGACGATTTAGGTGATGACGACCAGTTTGCCGGTGGCGGTTCCGGCTTCCACGTCGGTGTGGGCCTGGACGATCTCGTCGAGTTGTTTCAAGGTCAAAAAACAGTTCAAGCGGCAGTACTGCCTTGTCCTTGGTCAGTTCTTCTTCTAGGTCGCTCATGCTGATGGTCTTCCGCTGCCGAATTGGCGGGCAAAAGGCACCCTACCGGAGCTAGATTCACCGTCCATGCCCGAATCCTGAAGGGGGGAGCCGTGGCCCCGATCATTGAGGCGCATGGCCTCGTTAAACGTTACAAAGAGATCGTCGCTCTCGATGGACTCGACCTGGCCGTAGAGCCTGGAACCATCCTGAGCGTGCTCGGTCCGAACGGAGCCGGCAAGACCACCGCCGTTTCAATCCTCACTACGTTGATCAAAGCCGACGAAGGTACCGCCACGGTGGCCGGGTTCGACGTCAGAGAACACCCCGACGAAGTGAAGAAGAACATCGGATTGTCCGGGCAATACGCCGCCGTTGACGAACAACTGACCGGGTTCGAGAACCTCCGGATGGTGGGACGTCTGTACCGGATGGGAAAGCCCGCCGCCGTGCGTCGCTCTCGGGAACTGCTCGAACAGTTCGACCTGACCGATGCCGCCGACCGACCTGTCAAGGGTTACTCGGGAGGTATGCGCCGCCGTCTCGACCTGGCCGGCGCGCTTATCGCCGAGCCTCCGATATTGTTCCTCGATGAACCGACCACCGGACTCGACCCGCGCAGTCGAGCGGATCTATGGATCGCCATCAAAGGTCTCGTAGCGGGCGGCACGACTCTGCTGCTAACCACCCAGTACATGGAGGAGGCCGAGCATTTGGCCGACGACATCATGGTCATCGACCACGGACGGGAGATCGCTCACGGCACCGCCGATGAACTCAAAAACATGCTGGGAGGCGAACGAGTCGTCGTGACCGTCGCCGACCCGGACCACATCGCCAGGGCCACCGAAGTGCTCGCCCAGTTCGCAGTCGGAGAACAGCACGTCGACGACCATACCCGCGAGCTCACCGTTCCCATTTCGGGAGGCGCTCCGGTCCTGACTGCGGCGCTGCGCGCCCTCGACACGGCCGGGATAGCGGTCACCGATGTGGGACTGCGGCGTCCGACCCTTGACGATGTGTTCCTGACGCTCACTGGCCATCGAACCGAAGAAACCGAGATCGCATCTGTGGAGGTAGGCGAATGACCAAACTCAAATACGCCTTCATCGACGCATACGTCATCGCTCAGCGCAACATCATCCGGATCAAACGAGTCCCTGAGATCCTCGTGTTCGTGTTGATTTCGCCGATCATGTTCGTGCTGCTGTTCGCCTACGTTTTCGGTAGCGCCATCGACATTCCAGGCGGTTCATACCGTGAGTTCCTGATTGGGGGAATCTTCGCCCAGACCGTCGTGTTCGGGGCGACGTTCACGGGCGCAGGTTTGGCAGAAGACATGCAGAAGGGAATCATCAACCGGTTCCGGTCGCTACCCATGTCGCCTTCGGCCGTCGTGATGGGCCGTACCGCCTCAGACGTCATCTATAACTCGCTAACGCTGATCATCATGGCCCTCACCGGGCTGCTGGTCGGGTGGCGGATCCGATCGAGTTTCTGGGACGCGGTGCTCGGGTTCGGCCTCCTCCTCCTTTTCGCCTACGCCTTCTCGTGGATGATGGCCTTGGTCGGGCTGGTGGTGCCCAGTGTGGAGGTGGTGAACAACGCCTCGTTCGTCGTGATCTTCCCGCTCACGTTCATCGCCAACACGTTCGTGCCGTCGGAGGGTTTGCCGGGGCCACTGCGCACCTTTGCCGAATGGAATCCGATTTCGGCGCTCACGCAAGCGGTTCGAGAGTTGTTTGGGAACATCCCGGCTGGGACGCCGCCGCCCGAAGTATGGCCCCTCCAGAATCCAGTGCTCTACTCGTTCGTCTGGATCGTGATCATCATCGCCATCTTTGCGCCGTTATCGATCGCCCGCTATCAGCGAGTCACCGCCAAGAGCTAAGTGCGCCTATCCAGCTTCTGCTGCGGGAGTCAGACCCTTGAGGATCGGCGCCGAGGCGAGCAGCCCGTATGTTCCGGTTGCTTCGATCCAAGCGGCGACCTCACTGGCAGCCTGAGCGGCGGCCGGGTTGTCGAGGCCGACCGACTCGGCGAAAAGCAGCTTGACCTGGGTAAGTACGAAGTCGGTGGCGACGCCCGACATGTCACCGAGCAACGTTGCGAAGGCCTGAGCAGCGACGGCGCCTTCGCCGCTCATGGCCTGACGGGTCGCCGCAAACATGGCGCGGAGCCCGACTCGGGCCGGGCCCTGGGACGATTCATCGATCAGGGCTTCGGGTGCATCCAAGAGCGCCACATCGCCGAGGTGTACCGCTGCCCTGGCGGCGATTGGCAGTGTGGCCCAGTCG
>JAGXFS010000102.1 GCA_024637275.1 Acidimicrobiia bacterium | reverse complement strand
GCCACGAACGGTTCGGCCGTCGAACAAGCGAATGTCAACCTCAGTCTCGGATTGCACCACGTGGGCGGCGGTCAAGATGAGGCCATCCTGGTCGTAGATGACCCCGGACCCGAGTCCAGCACTCGTTGAAATCTGAACAACCGCCGGGCTCACGGCGGCCGCGATGTCGGCGATCGGGTCAAGGCTCGGTATGACCGTTGAAATCTGCTGAGTCGTGGGGGTAACGATTGGCAAGGTAACGCTTGGTGCCCGGGTGGCGTTGACGATGAGTGCCGCCGAAACGGTGTAGAAGGCCAACAGAATCCACGGGGCCCTTCGGCTGCGTTTGCTCGAGGTCATGGGTGCCATTGTTGAACGTGTTCCTGAGATGGGGATGTGAACTATCTAAGAAAACCATCAGTTAACTGAGATTGTTCCTTCATAGAAGCACCAATCCAACAATACCGGCAACTATCGCGTAATAGCCGAACGGTGCCAGGCCCCGCGTCTTGAGCATTCGGAGCAAGAACGCGATGGCCGCATAGCCCGACAGGGCTGCCACACCGACCCCGACCCACAGCGAACCGGGCACGTCCGCTGCCTGGCCGACGAGCTCGCCGAGCTCGAGCAAACCCGCTGCCGTGATGGCCGGGATGCCGAGGAGAAACGAAAACCGCGCCGCTTCCGAGCGTTCCATCTTCAAGCCAAGTGCGGCGGTGATGGTCATGCCGGAGCGAGAAATACCAGGAATCAGCGCGAGCGCTTGCGCTATGCCGATCAGTCCGGCGTCGCGACCTCGCATATCTTCGATCCGTCGCTCTCCGACCAGCAAGCGCGAACTGAGCAGAAGCACAAACCCGGTGACGATCAGGGCACTGGAAACCGCAACGGTGGATCCCTGCAAGGCGATCACCTCATCTCTCAGGAGCAAGCCGATCGCAGCTGGCAAGTTCCCCACGACTATCCAGATGATCGTTCTCCTGGCGGTTGCGTCACTACGAAATGACCGCAGGGCCCACAGGTCCTTGCGGAAGTAGAGAACGACCGCCGCCAATGTGCCGAGGTGAAGGACTGCCGAAGTCGCCAATGTCGGCGGACCGAATCCGAGCAATTCCGGAATCAGTACGAGGTGGCCGCTCGATGAAATCGGGAGGAACTCGGTGAGGCCTTGTACCAGACCCCAGATGATGGCTTCTATCACGGCGAGGAGGTTAGGTGATCTCAGGTCCCATTTAGTCGTTCGCGGTCAGCACGGTGATGTTTCCGGTGGCTGCCGCCACGGCAACCGCGGCTGCCTCCGCCGAGGGCACCGCTATCGAACCGACGACCGACCTGCCTCCAAACGGGTCGTCGGTAGCGTCGAGCGCCACCGCGACGCCGTTGACGGTCGCGGGGACATCGCTGTCCAGAACGACGAGCAGAACCGTCTGGCCGACCCGTAACCTTGCTGGGACCGAGATCTCGAGCACCCACCAGCCCTCCGGGACCCGAACGGGATCGTCGACGACGTGCCCGTCGATCAGCGGGTCACCTGCATAGATCTCAGTTCGGGCGAATCCGTGCGGCTCAACGACAGGGAACAGACCGGCTGGAACCCGGACCGCTCGAAACTGATCTGGAGAGAGGGGCGTCCCGGCTGCGATGTCAGCAGTAGCGAACCAGTGCTGAGTGGTGAGGGGTCCGCGGACCTCGAGAGCGAATGCTGCCACGAGCAGGCAAGCCGATACGGCCCAGCGGATCCAGGGTGGGCGGGCGAACCAATACATGGCAGCACCGTATCCCAGCTGTGAACGAAGCGGAAGAGGTCCGATTCAGCGGTTCGCGCGCTCAAGATCAGCGCAGTTGGTAGTCGGCTACGGATGAGTCCGCCGACGCATCCGACTTTACGACTCTGTGGCGGTATCCGGAGTACGTGAATCGGTGGAGTAATAACCGGAGCCCTTGAACACGACTCCGGCGGCCTGGAGTACCTTGGTTAGCGGCCCGCCGCACTCCTTGTGCTTGCGCAGGGGTCGGTCCGAGAACCTTTGCATGGCCTCTATGGTTTCTTCGCAATCGCCGCAGCGGTACACGTACGTTGGCATAACTTCCTCTGTCAGTAACAAGGGGATCTTACTGGCTGCCTAGACTTCCCAAAATGATGAGTGTCTTTGCGCTAGCCGCCGGGTATCTACTCGGCAGCGTTGACTTCGCCGTCCTAGTAGGCAAACTCAAAGGCGTCGACATCTATTCCGTCGGTAGTGGCAACCCTGGTACGTCGAATGTCCTCCGCACGATGGGGAAGGGGGCTGCGGTCGCGGTGTTGGCGGGCGACCTTCTCAAGGGCCTGGCGGCTGGACTGGTCGGGTTTCTCGTTGCCCCGGCCGGAACTGGACTGCTGAGTTCTGGTCTGATCGCCGCGGCCGGGTTTATGGCCGTGGTTGGCCATTGTTATCCCCTATTCCACCGTTTCAAGGGCGGCAAAGGCATCGCAACCGGTCTGGGTGTGATCATATGGGCTAGCCCGTTGGCAGCTCTTGTCTTGCTGTCCGTGTGGGGGGTTCTGGTGAAACTCACGAAGGTTGCGGCGATTGGTTCGCTGGCCGTTGTGATCGTCGCGATTCCGCTCCTGGTGGCGCTTGGCGTAGATTGGCCCATCCTGGTGTGGGTGGGGGCGGCGCTGGTATTGATTGTCTGGCGTCACCGGGGCAACATCGCCCGAATGCTGAGCGGCGGAGACGCCAAGGTGGTTGAAGTATGAGCGTCGAAGTTGTTGTCATTCCCGCTGCAGGCCGTGGTACCCGGATGCGGCCGGCTACGAGATCTGTGCCGAAAGCTCTCATCACGGTCATTGACCGGCCGACCATTCAGTACGCCGTTGAAGAGGCGGCCCGAGCTGGAGTTACCGAGGCCGTTCTGGTTGTCAATCTCGATGCCGCCGCCGATATCGAACGTCACTTTCAGGTAGAAGGTCCGCTGCCCGGCCTTGAGAACATGCGGGTGCGCATCGTGGTTCAGGAGGAACCTCATGGTCTCGGGCATGCCGTGCTGACGGCTCGGGAGGCGGTAGGTAACCGACGCTTCTTTTGCGGGCTGGGTGACATGATCGCGACGCCCTCGTCCAGTTTCTACGAGCAATTGGAAAGCGGGTCAGCCGAAGGGTCGGCGGTAGCGCTTCAAGAAGGACAGGGCGATTACTACGACAGATACGGTATCGCCGGGATCGCTGAGCGTCTGGACGAGCGCCTGGTGCAAATGAATTCGGCGGTCGAAAAGCCCGGACAGGACCACGCGCCCTCAAACTTATGGTTGGTAGGACGGTACTTGTTTGGTCCCGACGTCTTTGATCATCTTGCCTCAATTGAGCCGGGACATGGTGGTGAAATTCAGCTCACCGATGCCATCGATGCACTAGCCCGCAGTGGTCAATGTCGGGGAGTGGTGATCCCGGACGACCTTCTTGACGTCGGAAACCCTCTCGACCTCCTCAAAGCGTCGACCGCTCTTGGGCTTCAATCCGACGAGTTCGGCGACGACTACCGCGAGTTTCTTGCGGGACTTCGGTGATGCGTCCACTCGAAGACGCTCGCCGTGACGTTCTGTCAGCGGTCGAGCTGCTTCCCATCATCGAGGTGGCTCTCGATGATGCGCATCGACTAGCCCTTGCGACCGCCGTCGTCGCCACTGACGACGTTCCACCGTTCACGAACTCGGCAATGGACGGCTACGCAGTCCAGGCGGCCGATACGGCGACCGTACCGGTCGAGTTGAAGGTGCTGGAGGATGTGGCGGCCGGCCACTCCGCCCGCGGGTCGGTCGTGGCAGGAACTGCGATCAAGATCATGACCGGAGCCCCGCTTCCCGATGGAGCTGACGCCGTGGTGCGGGTTGAAGATACCGAGTCCGCTGGCGCGACGGTGCTTATCAAGGCCACGGTTGGATTGGGTACGGCCGTTCGGGTAGCCGGCGGCGATGTGCAATCCGGGACTGAAGTCTTCGGCCAGGGCGAGACCATCACCCCCGCCCATCTAGCCGTGCTGGCATCGCTGGGATTGGCCCGTCCGGTGGTGCATCGTCGGGCGGTGGTGGCGATCCTGTCGACGGGGGATGAAGTCGTAGCAGTTGACGGTGGAGCACTGCAGCCATCCCAGATCAGGGATACCAACCGCCCTTTGCTCAGAGCGCTCCTCGCCGAGATGGGCGCCGACGTGGTAGATCTCGGCATCGTCGGCGACGATGCCGCCGAGATGCGCCGACGTATCGAGCAGGGTGCCGCTGACGCCGACGCGGTGATCACTTCGGGTGGCGTGTCGATGGGGGAGTACGACCTGGTCAAACAGATCCTGGCCGAAATCGGTTCGGTAGAGTTCTGGAAGGTCGCCATGCAGCCAGCCAAGCCCTTCGCCTTCGGCCATGTTTCGGGAACCCCACTCTTCGGCTTGCCGGGCAACCCGGTGTCCGTGATGGTGGCGTTCGAGCAATTCGCTCGTCCTGCCCTGCTCAAAATGATGGGTCACCGGGCGATCTTCCGTCCGCGGGTACCAGGAACGCTCATTGGCGGCGTCTCCACAGACCCCGCCAAGACGGTGTTCTCCCGGGTCGTGGCCACACATGTGGCCACCCATACCGGCGACGGATGGCAGGCGAGATTGGTTGGAGAGCAATCGTCGAATGTTCTGTCGGCGCTGGCGATCGGCAACGCGTTCGCAGTCGTCCCGCGCGGACAGGCTGACGTTGCCGATGGAGGCTTGACTTCGCTCGAGATGTTCCGCTGGCCGTCGACGAGGACCTACGAGGAGGCGCAGAATGACCGATGACCTCACCCACCTGACCGAGGCCGGGGACGTTCACATGGTCGATGTCTCCGAGAAAGCAGTCACCGATCGGGTGGCCGTGGCCGAAGCCGTCGTTCTTATGTCTGACCAGACAGCTGACCTGTTGTTCGGAGACGGATTGCCGAAGGGTGACGCGCTCGCCACCGTCCGGTTGGCTGCGATCATGGGAGCGAAACGAACCCCGGATCTGGTTCCCTTGTGTCATCCGGTCGCGTTGACCGCCCTGACCGCAACCATCGAGAGGGTCGATGGGGGGTCCAGAATCGAAGTGACCGCGAAAACCTCCGGCCAGACCGGAGTCGAGATGGAGGCCATGACCGGCGCCATGGTGGGTGCCTTGACCATGTATGACATGGTCAAGGGGGTGGAGCGAGCCGTCGAAATCGGTCCGGTCAGACTGCTTAGCAAGTCGGGCGGAAAGTCGGGAACATGGACGCGTACCAAGCAGTCGTAATCACCGTGAGCGATCGCCTCAGTCGGGGCGTCGGAGAAGATCGGTCGGGACCGGCGGCGATCAAGGCGCTGAACGATATCGGTTTTGCCTGCACATCAGCCTTGACGTCCGACGGGATCATCGAAGTGGAGACGGCGATTCGAGTGGCGTTGTCGGGTGACCCGGCTCTGATCGTTACGACTGGTGGGACCGGTATGAGCCCACGTGACCTCTCGCCGGAAGGTACTTCCCGGGTCATTGAGAGGCCGGTGCCGGGACTTTCCGAAGCGATGCGGTCCGCGACATTCGGTAGCAACCCACACGGGATGTTGTCCCGCGGCGTGAGCGGAGTGGCGGGCAGAACACTGATTATCAACCTGCCCGGTTCGGTGTCGGGGGTTGAAGAATCGATAGAGGTTGTTGCTGCAGCGCTACCCCACGCGGTCGAGTTGCTACGATCTGGCGAGTCGAAACACTGAAGGGCTGTTTGGACACAGAATTTGATGTGGCTATTGTTGCTTGGTCTGGCGGAGGTACGTAAGGGCACATGGATTCCATTCTCATTTTTTTGCTCGTCATTGGTGGCGTGTGGGCGATTTATCTCGTTCCGCCGATCCTCAATTCTCGTAAAGAGACCCCTTTGGCTTCTACGGCCGAATACAGCCGTATTGCCGCACGGTTGAATTCGGTGCAAGCTGAGGGTCAGGTAGTGACTACCGCGCTGAGCCGTCGTTCTGTGCTGGCTCGGCGCCGACGCACACTTGCGACCTTGGCCATTGCCGCGTTGACCTCGCTGATTCTGGCTTTGACGACTCGAAGCATTGGTTGGTTGTTTGCGCACATCGCCATTGACGCCGGCGTTGCCTGGTACATGGCTGTCCTGCTGCAGATCAAGCAGACTCGTGGTCAGCAAGCCCCGGCTCCGATCGCCACCGCAGGGCTCGCGGTCACCCAGCTCGACCCTCAGCCTGTGCGAGTAGTTGCTTCCTAAGCGCCGATAGATGGGCGACTCTTCGGATATCGCTCGATTAGAAGACCCGGCCCGTAGCCATTTCGATTTGAAGTTCGCGGCCCGCGAGGTTGGGATCAAGAATTCTCGACAGGCCATCCGGTTTTCTGCCAACGCCATCCGCAGTATTCATCGTGGAGAATTCGACGCTGCCGAAGACTTGATGGGCCAGGCAGCCGGTCTGTTGAACGAGGCCCGGACCCAGCTGGTTGCGCACCCCGACATTCTGTACGCCGGGTTTTATGGCGACGCTACCAAGGAGTATGCGGAGGCCCGGCTAACGGCGGCGATCATCGCCGGCAACGAGATCCCCAGTCCAACGGATCTTGAGGTCGAATGGGCGCCGTATTTGAACGGACTCGGCGAGGTGGTTGGCGAGCTTCGCAGGCACCTTCTGGATCGTTTGCGCGCCGGGGCGGTTGACGAAGCCGAATCGATTCTTACGAAGATGTCTGACGTTTTGGACCTTCTGGCCGGGCTCGACTACCCGGATGGCATGACCGGCGGATTACGCAGGACGACCGATGTCGCCAGAGCATTGATTGAGCGCAGCCGGGCTGACCTGACCACGACGGTCGTTCAGGAGCGGCTCATCAAAGAGATTCGTGACGAGCGCAACCGATAGACCCGGTTCAAACTGAAGGCTCGGTTCGACCGATGGAGTTGGTTTCGGTCGCGTGTAAAGCGTTATCATGTCGCCCACTGTTCGCCTGGCGACAGTCAGTCAGGGGATGTAGCTCAGCCTGGCAGAGCACCTCGTTCGCAACGAGGGGGTCACGGGTTCAAATCCCGTCATCTCCACTCTTTCTGCCCGTCCCAAGGCGGGTTGGCACTCCGGTCTAGTCGCCGGACCTCGGTAAGGTCGCTATTTCATGAACCGATTCCAAATGCTTGCTTTCCTGTTGGTCGCTGCCGTCGTGGCGTCCTGTGGCAATGGATCCGGGTCGGTTATCGCGAAGTCCGAGGCCCCGGTGGGGCACTCATCGACCACGACGACCCTGGTAGTGGCTGACGGGCCGGCCGACGAGTCGGACCCTGAGCCTCTCGACGAAACGGTGATGGTCACGACGACCGTTCTTGACCCGGCGCTGGAATCGGCCGTAGCCGAGCTCGTTACGATCACCGAGGAGCTTCGCGAGCTCAAGTTCGAACAGCCTCCGATGATCACAGTAGTAACACCGGCTGAGCTTGCGCAGCGTGTGAAGAAGCTTATCGAGGATGAGCTGGATCCTGACGAGTTGGCTCGGGACCAGGCGCTGCTCGCCAGTCTGGGAGTCCTTGAGGCTGACGTCGATCTCGGCGACATCTACCTGGCTCTCTACGCCGAGCAGGTTCAGGGATACTACGACGGTGAGACCGGCGAACTTGTGGTGCCGTCATCGGGGGACGAGCTTGACGTGCTCGACAAGATGGTCCTGGTTCACGAGCTCACCCACGCACTCACCGATCAGGCATTCGGTTTCCACGATCGGCTGGAGGCCCTGGCTGACAGCGATGACGACGAGGGCGGAGCTGCTCTTCGTGCACTCGTGGAGGGCGATGCCACCTACACGCAAGCGCTGTACTTCTGGCAGCTGCCTGGCGCCCTGCAAATGGAGGGCATGGCCCAAATCGAGAGTGGGGCTTCAGACGCACTGGGCAACACGCCCTCCTATATCGTCGATCTCCTCCAGTTTCCCTACAACGAGGGAGCCAGGTTTGCGACCGCTCTCGGCAAGCAGGGGGGCTTCGACATTCTGAATGCGGCGTACTCGAAACCGCCTACCACCACCGAACAGATCTACGACCTGGATCGATTCGAATCTGGCGAGCCGGGAGTTGTAATCGACCTCGCCACGTTGGAGCTCGACGGCTACCGACTGGTCGACAGCGGAGTCTGGGGTCGGGCGGGACTCGAGGCCCTGTTTGAACCGTCTCTGGGTCGCAACGCTCGTCTGGCCGCTGAGGGTTGGGGCGGCGACAGTTACCAAGTCTATTTCGATGGCGAACAGACCGTCTTCGTGATCGTGCTCGTCGGTGACACCGAGTTCGAAACTGGCGAGTTGCACGACGGATGGGCCAACTTTGTGGCAGCACAGCTCCCATCGTCTGCGACCGCCACCGTCGGCTTCGCCCCGGACGGAAATGTCGCCGTCGTCATATCGGCCGATCAGGGGGCCGTCGCTTCGGTTGCCGACGCCCTGGATATTGAGCCGTAGCGGCGATCGCCGGCGGCCGACCCCCTTCATCTCCTGGTCCTCATGCGATACGGTGTCGCTATGTTCGAGTTCTTCGCCCCCGGTTGGTCATCGGGGCCAGTCCACGCCGCGGGGTCTTTTTGGGAACGATGGCGCGGCATCCGGGCCGTTCCTGGCGGGACCGGAGTGCTCATCCGGGGTCAGTCGGTTCACGGTTTCGGGCTGGCAACCCCGCTGATGGTGGTTGGGCTGGACCGGAAGGACTGCGTCCTTCGAGTTGCGACTTTGGATCCGGGTCGATTGGTGGCTTGCCGGGGAGCAACCGCGATGTTGGAACTGCCCATCCGGGTCGCGATGCCCTCGGTGGGGGCGTGTCTGGTTCGCGTGCCTAGGGTGATCTAATGGCCGGAACGCTTATCGTGTGCTCAACTCCTATCGGCAACCTCGGTGACATGTCGGAGCGGCTGATGGAAGCCCTACGAAAGGCTGACATCGTCTACGCCGAGGACACTCGCCGTTCGGCCAAGTTGCTTGCCGCAGTTGGTGCATCTGCGCCTCTCCGGTCCTACTTTCTCGGTAACGAGCAGCAGCGGGCGGCCGAACTGGGGCAACGGCTTGCGGACGGGGATACGGTCGTTCTCGTATCGGATGCCGGCACTCCGGTTGTTTCGGATCCGGGGCTTTCGGCCGTTCGGGCTGCCGAAGCCGTTGGTGCGGTCATCACCATGATCCCCGGTCCCAGCGCCGTGACCGCCATCCTGGCGGTGTCGGGTATGAGTGGAGACCGATTTGTGTTTGAGGGGTTCCTCCCTCGCAAAGGCGACGAGCGAAGTCAACGCCTTGCCGATATCGCTGGCGAACCGAGAACGGTGGTCTTCTTTACGAGTGGGACTCGACTGCATGCTGACCTGGTCGGCATTGCCGAGTTGTCCGATAGTGGTCGGTCCGTGGTCATCGGCCGGGAGTTAACCAAGCTCCACGAGCAGATCTGGCGCGGCACCCTCGGTCAGGCGGTAGAGGACTGGGCGTTTGAAGCTCGCGGGGAGATCACCGTGGCACTGGCGGGAGCAATTGCCAAGGCAGGCTCGCTCGCCGATGCGACCTCCGAAGCCATTGGCTTGATCGACGGAGGAATGGCGATGTCGGAGGCCGTCAAGACCGTGGCTCGTCACCACCGCCTCAAGCGGTCCGTGGTCTACGATGCCGTACTGGCCGGCCGAAAGCTTGGCGGCTAGACCTAGAGTCTCAGCTCGGAACGACAACCCGAGCAGATGCCCTTCTCCTTAAACGCAGAAACATCCACGGTGGAACCGCAGAACGTGCAGGTTGCCTCAAGCTTGCGAAGCACGATGGAGTCGCCTTCGACGGCAATCGCCAACTGATCGCCCTCTTGAATGCTGAAGAGCCGTCGGGTCTCGGCGGGGACCACGATCCTGCCCAGGTCATCGATTTTACGCACCATACCGGTATTCATGTCATCCTCCAGGTGAACTTGTACTCAGCTCACCCTCGATTTCCCCGGCGGCTGACTCTCGTATGCTAAACGACAGCGTGACGATAAACCCAAATTCAGCAATCAATAAACCAACTAGCCTCGCTACGTGAACGGCCCCTGGGTAGATACGCATTGTCACCTCCAGTTGGACGACCGCCCGACCGAGGAATTGCTCGTCAGCGCCGATCGGCATCTCAGTTGGCTGGTTGTTCCTGGTATTGATGCAGCCTCGTCGGAGGCTTCTGTAGCGCTGGCCAGGACCCACGCAGATATTCTTTCCACCGCCGGGCTGCATCCCCATGACGCAGAGCGATGGGACGACGAACGTGTGCGGATCGAGGCGCTCCTTCCTCACGTTTCGGCGGTCGGGGAGACCGGCCTCGATTTCTACCGCAATCTCGCTCCGGTCGCCGATCAGCGCAGATCGTTTCTTGACCAGATTGATCTCGCGGTCGAAGCGGATCTGCCAATCATCGTTCACTGCCGCGACGCGTTCTCTGATGTGTACGAGATCCTGGGTGCGTCAGACGTACGGGCCGTGTTGCATTGCTGGACTGGCGGTCCCCGATGGACCAAACGTTTCCTGGAGATTGACTCGGTGACGTTTTCGTTTGCGGGACCCGTGGCGTTCGAGACCGGGGAAACTGTGCGGCTCGGTGCGGCGCTAGTGCCGCCGGAGCGTTGTCTGGTTGAAACCGACACGCCCTACTTGGCGCCGCCCCCTCACCGCCAGGAACAGAATCAACCGGCCTTCGTGCGTTTCGTCGGCGAGGCGCTCGCCAAGGTCTGGGGGATTTCGGTTGAAGAGGTCGCGGCCGTAACTACCGCGAACGCTGCCAGGGTGTTCGGTCGATGACGGGGCATCCGGGGCGGGCTTCGAGAGGTCAGACGAAGGCCGAGATCGACTCGCTCCTCGCCAAGTACGGGCTGGCCCCGCGCCATGCCCTTGGGCAACACTTTCTTGCCGACCCGAACATCGTCGAGCGCATCGTGAGAACGGCCGGGGTCGGCGCGGGCGATCGGGTCGTGGAGATCGGTGCCGGAACCGGGACGTTGACGCGGTTGCTCGCTGCGACCGGGGCGCAGGTCGTCGCGTATGAACTCGACGAGGGCTTGGGACGACTTCTCAGCGAAGTCCTCGACGGAATGGGGGTGGATGTTCGGTTTGGCAACGCGCTCGACCTTGACTTTGCCGAGGAACTCGACGGGGATGGTTGGCATCTTGTGGCCAACCTTCCGTACAACGTCGGGACGCCGCTCGTGCTCGATGTTCTGCAGCGGCACCCGACCATTGGCAAACTATCGGTCATGCTGCAGAGCGAGGTGGTTGATCGGTTGCTGGCAGCCCCGGGGACGTCTCAATACGGAGTGCCCTCGATCATTACGGCGCTGCACGCCCGAATGGTCGCCACTTTCACGGTGCCACCATATGTATTCGTTCCACCGCCCGCCGTCGACAGTGCCGTGGTGGTTCTGGAGCGGGTCGAAGCCGATCCGTGGTCATCCGACGCCATCACGCTGGCAAAAGCGGCGTTCGGTCAACGTCGAAAGATGCTCAGACGCTCGCTCACCAGTGTCTTTGACGACCCTTCGTTGCTGCTGGAGGCGTCGGGAATCGATCCGACTCGCCGCGCCGAGACGGTCACGCCCCAAGAGTATCTGCGTTTGGCTGAGGTGGTTGGCTCGTGATCAAGGTCTACGCCCCCGCCAAGGTGAACTTCTCGCTCCGGGTGGGGTCGATCGAGCGGTCCGGTTTTCACCCGCTCGAGTCGCTCGTCCAGATGGTCGACTGGCAGGACGAGTTGTCGGCTGCATGGTGGGAAGACGATGTCCTCGAAATCACTGGGGCTGCCGACCTGGAAGGGGGAAGCGCCGATCTCCCCACCGGGGCCGACAATCTGATCTGGAAGGCAGCCGAGGCATTCTGGCTGGGCCAGGCTGATGTGCGGAGGCGGCCGATGCGTGTTCGGCTGAACAAGCAGATCCCGACTGCGGCAGGACTGGCAGGGGGATCCGCCGATGCCGCCGCGATGCTCGTAGCCCTGGCAGGCCTGACTCGCCGGCCCATCGATCATGACGGGGTGGCCGCGATCGGATCAGATGTTCCTTTCGCGCTGCTTGGTGGTTCCGCTCGAATGGAGGGCTACGGCGAACAACTGACCGCCCTCCCGCCCCTCTCTGGCTTCGCTCTTGTGGTGGCGGTACCACCCGTTGCGTTGTCGACGCCGGCGGTCTATCGGGAATGGGATCGGCTTGACGGTCCCACCGGGCCTGCCTTCCAAGGCCGATCGGTACCCCCTTCGCTGCGAGAGTTTGACCTCGTCAACGACCTCTACCGCGCAGCCATCTCGCTCGCCCCTGAACTTGTCGACCACCGCGAACACCTCGAGTCGTTGTGGGGTCGCGAGGTGGCGATGTCTGGTAGCGGGCCGTCGATCTTCGGCTTCTTCAGTGACTTTGACGAGGCGGAAGATGCCGCCGTCGCGACGTCAGGCATGCGGGCAGTTCGGGCTGTTGACCCCGTCAATCACGGGGCGCGGGTGAGTTCGGATGAGAGTGATTACACTGACAGCGTCCGGTGATACTGGTCGGACCCCCTCAGTGGGAGGTGGTGTAATTGGCAGCACTACGGGTTTTGATCCCGTCAGTACGGGTTCGAGTCCTGTCCTCCCAGCCCATGTAGGAAGGTTGTTATGGCCGTCAAGGCTGTGATTATGGCTGCCGGGCAAGGCACCCGAATGAAGTCTGACCTCCCGAAGGTCCTACACCAGGTAGCCGGTCGATCGATGGTCGGCTGGGTCATTGCGGCGGCGAGAGAGGTCGGGGCAACCCGGATCATGGTTGTGGTCGGTCACGGGGCCGACGCCGTCGCGGCGGATCTCCCGGATGATGTCGACTCCTGTTTGCAAGCCGAACAACTGGGCACAGGTCACGCCGTTCAGATAGCCATCGAAGCGCTCGGAGATGTTTCATCAGATACGGTGCTGGTGCTATCGGGGGATACGCCACTGCTCGAAGGATCGTCCCTGAAGTCGCTGCTTGCCGCGTTCGACCACGACCATCCGGCCGCAGCGTTACTCGCGGCCAACATCGACGACCCGACCGGATACGGGCGCGTGCTTCGCGACGGAGCCGGCCAGGTCATTGGCATCGTCGAACATAAGGACGCCACCGACGTCCAACTCGCCGTCACTGAGATCAACGCGGGTATCTACGCCTTTGACGGCAAACAACTGACCTTGGCGCTCAACGACCTAACGAACGACAATGCTCAGGGTGAGTACTACCTGACTGACGTGGTTGCATCGTTCGCCGGTCAAGGTTTGCCGATGGCTGGGATCCGCACGGACTTTGATCAGGTCGCTGGCGTCAACTCGCAAGCACATCTCGCCGATGCGAATCAGGTGATGCGCCGTCGAATCGCGTTGGGCTTGATGGAGACCGGTGTGTGGATCCAGGATCCGGACCAGGTATTCATTTCGGCCGAGACATCGATCGAGCCGGGAGCTCACATTTTTGCGGGGGTTCATTTCGTTGGTCGGTGTGCGGTCGGAGCCGACGCGCAGATCGGTCCCGACGTATTTGCCGATGACAGCCGATTCGGCCAGGCATCGATGGTGAGCTATTCAGTCGTCCGTAACTCCGTCGTTGGTGAGCAGGTATCCGTCGGT
The DNA here is from genome assembly GCA_024637275.1 of Acidimicrobiia bacterium. GTDB lineage: Bacteria > Actinomycetota > Acidimicrobiia > Spongiisociales > JAENVV01 > JAENVV01. The sequence continues at coordinate 13,449 of JAGXFS010000102.1, read as the reverse complement.
CCATATGCTTCATTGAGGTCGGGAGTGGTCCTTGAAGCGGGGTCAAGGGCGGGCACTTTTGTCGAGCTGAAAAACACCAGACTCGGAGAAAGGGCGACCGTGGCGCATCTTTCGTACATGGGCGATGCCACGGTGGGGGCTGACAGCAATATCGGCGCAGGAGCGATCACCTGTAACTACGACGGGGTCGAAAAACATGCGACTGAAATTGGGGCCCGGGTACTCATTGGCTCCGACACGATGCTCGTTGCGCCTGTGTCGGTCGGTGACGATGCCATGACCGGTGCCGGATCGACGATTACCCGCAATGTGGCAGCTGGTTCATTGGCTGTCGAACGATCCGCACAGCGGGAAATCGCTGGCTACGCTGACCGCATCGGCAAGCGTCGGCGTGAGAAAGAGGAGCGATAAGAGTGGAGGTCGTGTCCCGGAAACGCCTGATGCTCTTCAGTGGCGGAGCCAATGAGGCCCTGGCTATCGAAGTTGCCGAAGCCCTTGGGGTGAAGCTCGGTCAACTGGAGCGGTCGACCTTCGCGAATGGCGAGATCTACGCTCGGCCATCTGAGTCGGTTCGTGGAGCCGACTGCTTCATCATTCAGAGCCACGCCGATCCGATCAATTTTTATATCATGGAACAGCTCATCGCCGTTGATGCGCTCAAACGGGCATCGGCTCGCAAGATCACGGCCGTCGTCCCTTACTTTGGCTATTCCCGCGCCGACAAGAAGGTGCGCCCCAGGGAAGCGATCACTGCCCGGCTTATGGCGGACTTGTTCCGAACTGCCGGGGTGGATCGTCTGGTTTCCATTGACTTGCATACCGGCCAGATTCAGGGCTTCAGCGATCAGCCGTTCGACGCGCTTACGGCCATGCCACTGTTCACCGACTATCTCGCCTCGACGGTCGATTCCCCTATGACAGTGGTATCGCCAGATGCCGGTGGTGTGAAGCGTGCTGAACGCTACGCCCGCCACCTCGGCGCGTATGTGGCGTTCATCCACAAGCGCCGCGAGGCTGACAAACACAACGAATCCTCTGCCAAGGCAGTCATTGGTGAGGTGAAGGGGCGGCATGCTGTGATCGTCGATGACATCATCGACACTGCCGGAACCGTCTGCAACGCTGCAGAGCTGCTCATGGAAAAAGGAGCGTTGAGCGTCACCGTTGCGGCGACTCACGGGATCCTGTCGGATCCGGCGATAGATCGCATCAAGAACGCGCCGATTCGCGAACTCGTAACAACGAACTCGCTTCCGCTGCGCCCCGACGCTCAGCACCTTGAGCAGATCAAAGTGCTCTCGATCGCTCCTATCGTCGCCGAAGCGCTTGAAGCCATCTTCATGGAATCTTCGGTCTCAAAGTTGTTTCTCGGAGAAAACGTCTAGCTCTCTGAGTTAGCGTGATCAGGAAGCCTCGTCGGTAGCGACGATCCACGATCCCCGGTGAAGTACCAGCGTCAGTTCGTATGACAGATCGAGCGCATGTCCGAAACGATCCAGCCCGACTACCTGGACGGACGCGATCGACGTCTCGTCCGAGCCGGGCACGACGATCAAACCGGTGATGGTCACCGAAACATACGGTGCCGGGAGCGGTCGGGCAGTGTTGTACGCTCCTTCCGAGCCGGTCAGATACCAGTCGAGGTATCCCTGTATCGCTGAGACAGCCGCGGAATCGTCCGGGGATTCCATGAGGACAGGTTGAGGAGGCGCCAACACCGGGCCGCTCACTTCGGCGGGGGCTCCTGCCACCTGCGAGATTCCTTCGTGGGTCGAGATCCGAACTTCGTAATAGTGAACGCCATCCACCACGAAACCGGCATCGGTCAGGGCGAGGAGCTCAGCTGCCACCACCACCGTCCAGGCATCGTCGGATCGTCGCCCATCAATCACGGCGATCCCGACGATGTATCGCTCGCCGGACTCGCCAAGGTACTGACGGATCGTCAACTCTGCGGTACCGGCAACCACGGTTGGGAGGTTGCGGGCAGCTGGTTTAGCGGTCACGACGGCGATTGTTCCCGCCGCCCCGATGGCCAGTAGGAGCGCGGCCGCCAGCCTTCGCCTGGCTGCTGTCCTCCACGGTCGGGTAGGTGGCTCGGGCGAAACGGACCCGGTCTCGTCTTCGATCTCGATTGGTTGTGGGAAGTAGATGGCTGTTGACAGTTGCTTACTCATCGATCGGGGGAAGCCAGATTTCTTCGCCTGGATAGATCCAGTCCGGGTTCTGAGATCGCAGGTATCGACGATTCAGTTCGACGACTTGCGCCCAGAAGGGGGCGATCTGGTATTCGGTCAGCGGGTTTGTCGGGTCGTCTGCTTGCAGATAGTGGGCGACAATCGTCCACAGATTGTCTCCAGGTTGAACTGTATGCAGCCCGCCGGCCCGAACATCAACAACTGACTCCTGACCGCTGTCAGTCGTCGGAGCGGACAGTTGATCCGGCGGTATCGCATTGGTCGAAGGGGAAAGTCGGGGAGTTGCTACGGAAGGGACGGGCGTTGGAGCCAGACGGGGGAGGGTCGCTCCAGGGGGAATGAAAGTGTCGCGGTCGGAGATCCTGACGACGACCTTGTCAGGGTCGCGCTCCTCCTGTCTCGCATCCTCGACGACCGCGTGGTGGCGGACAGAAACGGCTGGCACCAGGAAAGCGACCGTGGGAGCCATGGTGGTCGTCGCCAGCGACAGAGCTAGGGCCCGCCGAGCCGCACCACGCACCACCGGCAAGGTTGCCCACTCAACGGACCGGACGAGACGGGGCAGGCCGGCGATCAGTCCCGTCGTATAAACGACGGTCGACAGGAGGAGCCAGTAGCCGAGACCAAGTGCCGTATATCGTATTGCCGCCATAACGATTTGATCGGGTGGAGTGAACTGCAACCACTTGCCCGGGTTGGCCAGGTCAACAGGGAACATTGGGGCGGCTCGATGTAGCAGCCACACAAGGCCGCTTTCTGATGCGAAGACACCAAACAAACGTTGCATATCGTTATATATCGTAACCGAGGCTGCCGGCCACGTCAACTAAAACATCGTTATCTATTACTAACGGAGCCATCCAGGTCGGCTACGATTGTCTCCAACCAACAAGGAGTATTGGATGCGCGTCCGCATAACCATGAGTCGGAGCCCTCGTGAGGTCGAAATGGACATCGACGACCTCGCCGGCTTCAAGAGTGAGGTCTCGAAACTCTATGCCGACGATCAGGAAATCTGGTGGGTGACCGACATCAAGGGCAAAGAACTCGGCTTACCAGTTGAACAAATCGGGCACATCGAGATTGACACTTCGGACCAGGAGCGCCACGTCGGGTTCGCCTGAGATCGGCCAGGACGACAACTTTTCCGTTAACGATGTTGGGGCCCCCGAGGGAGCCCCAACATTCGCGTAATGAGTTGGTGTTAGTTGTTGCGGCGACGACGCTCGGCAAGCCAGCGCTTCCGGAGGCGCCGGCGTTCGTCTTCAGCGAAGCCACCCCAGATGCCACCTTCCTGGTTCGTCTGGAGTGCATACTGCAGACACGATTCCTGTACTGAACACTGTGAGCAGATTGCTTTGGCGTCATTGATCATTTCCACAGCGGGACCGGTCGTACCGATGGGGAAGAAGAGGTTCGGTTCGGAGTCACGGCACAGCGCGAGTTCGCGCCAGTCTGCGACAATTGTTGTATCGGGATCGGGGGTAACAAGCACTTCGTATATCCTTAAGTAGTCTCATGCCAGGTGGTATCGGCCGCGTGCACACACAAGGTAGGTCTGTCGTGTGTTACGTGATTTGTTTCACAAGCTAGGCGATGGTAAGCATGCCTCGCCGTTAAAACAAGGGATATTTTGATATTTTTTTCACAAAGTCCGAAAGCGGCCGGTCATCGCGGCTGGCCAACCCGGTTCCCGGACAACACCCTGGCGGGTTTCCGGGCGGCCAGTGAAGTGGTATCGCTCGTCGAGATTGACGTGCGGCGAAGCGCCGATGGGGCCTTGGTGCTGTCGCATGATCCCGAGATCGGCGGGCGCGTTGTCGCCGACACTCCGTGGTCGGAACTCCGGGCGATCGACGTCGGAGACGGGCATCACCCGATCCTCCTCGGAGATCTCATGGAGCAGGTTCCTGATCTGGCACTCGACATCGAGATCAAGAACTGGCCCCTGCAGCCCGGCTTCGAACCGGACGGCGAGACGGCGCTCGAAGTGGCATCGATGGCCAGGACTGGCGACTTCCTCACCTGTTTCTACTGGGTGACCATGGACCAGGTCAAGGATCGGTTCCCGTTGGTGCCGACCGGTCTACTCATCGACAAAGGTGGCCCGTATGGGGATGCCATCGGGCATGCCCGCACGGTTGGTCATGAGATCCTCGCCCCGCACTGGAGTCTCGTTGACGGACCGGTGCCTGATGATCTGTCTGTGTCTGTGTGGACTATGAATGATCCCGGGCTGGTAGCCGACTTGGCTGCTTGGGGGGTTGACGCCATCATCACGGACGATCCTGGTCTTATAGCTGACGCCATTGAGCGCGTTCGCGGAGGTAACGATGCCAATTGAACAAGAGCTAAACGACGAATTGAAAGACGCGATGCGCAACAAGGATCAGGCTCGCCTGGCGGCGATCCGCGGGGTCAAGTCCGATATGGGCAAGCGCCTCTCCGAGCCAGGCGCCTCTGGCCCTGCCGATGAGGACCTGTGGATTGAAGTGATTTCTGGGTTTGTGAAGCGCAATCTGAAGTCGAAAGCCGAATACGATGCGTTAGGCGAACGCGGGGCAGAAATCGCCGCCAAACTCGCCTGGGAGTCGGAGTATCTGGGCAGGTGGCTACCGACGAAGCTCGACGAGCCTGCTACCCAGGTGCTCGTAGACGACGCGATTCGTGCGACGGGAGCCACTGAACCAGGCGATGCCGGCAAGGTCATGGGGTTCATCATGAAGGACCACAAGGACGACGTGGATGGTGCCCTCGTCAATCGTCTTGTGCGCGCCGCGCTGAGCGAGTGACTTACGAGCCCATGTTGGCCACGCCGTGGCCGTTGCCGTTCGATGACCCGGACTGGGGGTTCGAACTCAAGTGGGATGGCGTGCGGGCCCTTGCCTACTCAGACGGTTCTCGTCTGCGGTTGAGGAGTCGCAACGGCAATGATCTCTCAGGTCGCTATCCCGCAATTGCCGGGCTCCCGCTACCTCCTGGCGTCTATGACGGTGAGGTCATTGCCGTCGATCAGGACGGTATGCCATCATTCGAGCAGCTGGCGCGGGCCGGGCGTGAGGAAGTCGACGTGCAGTTCGTGGCGTTTGACGTGCTCGAGTCTGGCGGCGTCCCCGTTCTGGAGAAGCCACTGGTCGTCCGGCGCCAAATCCTGGCGGGTCTGATCGCTGATACCGCGGTCACCTTGAACGACCTGCGGGTCGCCGAAGGCCTTGGCTTGTTTGCGGTGATTAGGGAGTCTGGTCTGGAGGGGATCGTTGCCAAGAAGCTCGAATCCCGATACGAACCAGGGCGTCGAACTGGCGCCTGGAGGAAGATTCTGAATCTGAGGACCGTCCGCTGCGTGGTCGGTGGCTACACCCGTTCCGAGCTTGGTGAGGCCTTCTCCGCTCTCCTCGTCGGCCTGATCTCCGAAAACGGGCTCCGCTACATCGGTCGGGTCGGCTCGGGCTTCACGAATGCCGATCGCCAGGCGATTCGAGCGGCGATCGACGAGATGGCCGGACCCGACCCATTCCTGCCCGACCCCGATCTCCCCGAAGCGGTCTTCTGTGCACCTCAGTTGGTTGCCCACGTTCAGTTCCGCATGTGGACTGCGGCCGGCCGTCTGAGGGGTCCGGTGTTCAAGGGCTTCGGGGCAGAGCCGGTAGAAGCCATTACCTGGGAGGCGGAAGGCCCCGGCTCGTCCGCTCCCGCTGTCTCTTAGGCTCTCGTAGGAGCAAATTCGTCACATACGACGAGCGGTCTAGGTTCAGTGTACCTACGCTCAGGTCAAGAACCTTCATGTCCTCTCTTAGCATACTGGGCATCCGAAAGCAGCCAGGGCCGCGTTGACGGGCACATTGGCCGCCGGTCGTGAATCGAACACGACCAGATGCACGCGAGAGTTAGCCGTGGGCCGTCGCCAGGTTCCCGATGGAGGCGGCGTTGACGCAGCGTCGGTTGTTGACGACCGTCGGTTGTTGACGACCGCCCCACACATCGTTGTCGATCATCGTTGTCGATCGGCCGGCAGCGATGGCGTTGAGGTTGGCCGTAAGTTGGTGATCGGACTGATCGGTTAACCGGCAACGATCGCCTGGAGGACGCCTTCGCCCTCGCCGCCGAGGCTGTCCTGTTGCCGAGACTTGAACCGAGGTCCCAACCGAGGTTGCTCCGCGAGTCGAGATCCACTGCGAGAACTCGCCAGCGGGTATGAGCAACGCCTTGCCGTTCCAAACATCAGTGCGTTGTCCATGGGCTGTGTGCCGATTCAGCTGGCAGCGCGCTTTTCCTTGGTTGCTTCGACACTGGCTTTGAGCGCTTCAAGCAGATCGACGACCTTGGTAGGCTCGGGCGCATCGGGTGCGACGATTTCCTCGCCTTCGACTTTCTTGCGGGCGAGTTCTTCGATCGCATTTCGTGACGAATCCGTCCAGGCCGACGGATCGAATTCGACGGTCAAGTTGTCGATAATCATCTTGGCCATGGCAACTTCTTCATCCCGAATCTCGGGGGTTTCGGCGAGTTCGTCGAAGGCCGGTTCGCGGATCTCGTCTGGCCAGAACATCGTTTCCAGAACCAGCACTCCATCCATGGCCCTCAGCGTTGAAAGGTATTCCTTTTCGCGTAATGCCACCTTGCATATTCCCACCCGTTCGCCGCTTTTTAGGGCGTCAAGCAGGATGTGATAGGCCTTGACTCCGGTCTTTTCTGGACCAAGGAAGTACGACTTGTTGTAGTAGATCGGATCAATCTCGGATGCGCCAACGAACTGGATTACATCAACCAGCTTGGATCCACCCCGGGCAGTTGCAGCGTCCAGGTCTTCGTCGGAGAAGATGACGTACTTACCCTTCTCAACCTCGAAACCCTTGACGATCTCGTCCCAGGTCACCTCTTCGCCGTCGGCCTCGGCTACTCGCTTGTACTTGATCGGGCTGCCGTCGGTTTCGCGCAGCATTTTGAACTTGGGGGTCCGGTTCTCCGTTGCCGAATACAGGCCCACCGGGATGGTGACCAAACCGAAGCTGATGGCGCCTTTCCAAATTGATCGCATGAGGGGATGTTACGGGACGCGTGTCCCGTTGGGAAGCAATGACTAGTCACTACATCGCGAATACTGAATGTTTCTTTTGTGGTCGTTGTTTCAGGGCGATGACTCCTGGATGCCGAATCGGCTTGCGCCGTTTGGACGGCGATCCTGCTGACGATGGGCGGAGCGCTGCTCATGCTTGTGACTGGAAAGCGGAGGCGCTCGCCGGGGGTGCGGTCGCCGCCCCGACCAGTACGGGGCCTGTACCTGCCAGCCCCTTTGCTCGAAGTCGCCAAAACATTCGAGGCCCGTAACGACGGGGCGTGGACGGGCGAGGGCTGATCTGGTGTTGAGGCAGGCTGATACACTGCCTGCCGACGCCCTCGTAGCTCAGGGGATAGAGCACCGGCCTCCGGAGCCGGGTGCGCAGGTTCGAATCCTGCCGGGGGCACGGCGTCAATCCTGCCGCGGGTTTCTCCATTTTCGTTGTCAAGGTCGCGGTGGACCGACCAAACCGTCTCTCCATTCCCAGTTTTCCAGAACAAGCCGAACTCGTCTTGCCCAAATTGATTTGACCCATGGACGGTTAGTTGCTGCAGAGACCTTGGTTGAGTGGGGAATCGAGAGGGATCTTGGCGTCGCCGCCACAGACGTGTTTGCGATAGTCGAAGTTCACCAACTCGGCACCCGAATCGGCCAACGCTCTGACCTGGTCGGGGAAGCCCAATGTCGGGCCGTCGTATGAAAAGGTGAATGCTGCATACGGGAAATCGCCACTAGGTTGGGCAGCCGGGATACGTTCGGTTGCCCCCGAGGTGAACCTGATCTCCACGGTCGCCGTGTCCAGCGACACGAACCCTGCGATTTCCACCCGACCGACCTGGTTACCTTCAATGTCCCAGCCGTATCTGACATCGAACACGAGTTGCTCAGGTACAAGCCAACCGGAACTCAGTCCCGTCGCCATGTCGGGGAGCGGAGCGTCTTCGACGGGCTGCTCATCGAAAACTGCCACGTCATCACCCACTACCTCGTAGTAAAGACGATCTGATTCCTCCTGGCTCAACTCAACTGTCTGAAAGCGCCACAAAGCCTGGATGTCGTCAAGATGCTCGGCAACGCATGTGCCGATAGCTGCCGAGTCGGTGGCGATCTCTACTGGTCCCGCCGTCGGGTCACCGACGATCTCAGCGGGGGTTCCCGGGTCGGTTGTTGCCAGGCAGGCAATCGTGTTGTCCAAGGCCCGCTGATATTCCGATGCCAGGACGAAGCCTTTCCTGAGAACTTCGATTTGCTCGGGCGTAGAGTCCGCGGCCATGTAAGCGATGATCCCGAAGTTGCCGAGGATCTGGCGTCCTAGCTCCAGGCTCATAATCGGTCGTAGCTCCAGTTGGGTCACTGTAAGAGTCAGCAGAGCAGGGTCGCGCGGAGCGATCACCAGCGGAATGCCGTCGGCGTTGAGCTCAACGATGACATCGGGCCCCGACCGAATGAACACAGTGTTCGGGCGACTTGGAGACTTCTCAGTGTCGAGTGCCAATCCCGTCAGTTCGTCCGGGCTCATCAGGTAGGCGAACAGCACTTGCGGGTCAGGGACGTACGCCCACGTTGACATTGGCGGAGGCCACTCTGCATTCGGGCCGCTGAACAAATCGTCGGGGTCCTCAAGCGTGCTGAAATCGCCCTGGCGGGCGGCGGCGTACACAATGTCGCTCAAGCCTCCTGCGACCCAACGGCGACGCTCGATGAACCAGTTGTCTTGGCTGGCCCACAGGAAGCGTCCAAAGGTGCCGTCACTCAACTCGAACACCATCTCAAAGCTCGGCCAGGCCGCCGCCGCAACCGGACTAATCGGTCCAGGGGCCGACGCGCCGGTCGTTGGCGTAACCGGAGCGATGGCGTCGGGTTGGGATCCGATCAATCCGGAAACACCGATCACGACAGCTACCAGAAGCGCGGCTCCAAGAGCGACACTCCAACCGCGGGTGTTGCGGATCTGGCCGGGCAGCGCTGGCACGGGTGTGTTGGCTGTGGCCTGCTCCAGCGTTTGGACATGATCGCGGGCGATGTCGTCGAGTTTCATAGGTTTTCCTCCACACCAAGTCGGGCGGCCAGGGTCTTGCGACCGCTGTGTAAATGCACACGGGCAGTTGACGGGGCGCAGCCGAGGATCGTGGCGATCTCTTCGGTTGTCAGCGCCTCCAGATAGAACAGAGCGATGGCGGCGGCTTGTTGCCTGGGTAGTGCCCGGACGCTTTCCCAGAATTCTTGCGTCGATTCGGGGAGTTCATACGAGGTTTCGGGGCGGAGGCTTAGCCGGGCGGCGGTTTCGGAATAGACCCGACGGAGCCGGGATCGTGCTTTGTTGACGACCACCTGACGGACCCACGAATCGGCCCGTTCGTAGGTGCCGACTTCGCTCCACCGCCCAAAGGCTGCGGCAAAGGTTTCTTGGGCGAGGTCTTCGGCTGCGGCCCATGATCCGCTCAAGGTGTAGGCAAGACGCAAGACCGGTCGGTAGTTCGACCGGTAGAACTCGTCGAATTCTGCCGGTGCCGCAATCGTGACCTCGGCGGTTGCCTCCGATGATGAGTGCATACTGTTAGATCGCATGAGGCCTAGAGATTGTTTAGCGAGTCTGGCAGATCCCAGCGAGCCATATGGTTGGCTGGAGATCCAGGTCGGCTCGATATCAGCAGGTCTTGGCAACTTGATACACTTTCTTCTACACCTCGCCGGAACCTTCGGAAAGCCAACAAAGAGTCGATTTAGGCAACCGGCTTGGGTTTACCTTATAGTGGGTGCGCGAGCCTCTGACCAGGGGTTTTACCGAAAAATAGAGGCGATTACAAGCACCGGCCTCCGGAGCCGGGTGCGCAGGTTCGAATCCTGCCGGGGGCACAGCGTCAATCAGGTCGGTTGCTTCGGATCGGTACAGGATCAGGTGCTGCTCGCGGCCACCTGGATCGCCTCGGCCGTTCCATTGACGCAGAGAAACCCCCGGCCCGGTTGGCGCGACGGTGGGAGCTTTGGCAACTTCATTCCGGCAAGATCACTGTTGTCCGTCTGGAGCAACAGGATTTGGCCAGAGTCCCTGAGTCGCATCGTCCAATGGCTGTACAAGCGGATACTCTCCGTTGAGCGAATCGCCGCGATAACCGTTACGTGCGGATTGCGTGTCTTCAACAGCCCGCCGAAGCCGTCGACCAGTTCGGCGTCGTCGACGAGAACGAGAACTGGCTCCTGAGCGTTCGCCAAGGCGTTCGCCAGCTCCGGTACGTCGGGCGGGTCCTCGACGACATATTTGAAAGCGGCCGCGTTCTTCAATCGGGAGCGACGCGGGGTTACCGCCACCATCTGCAGGGTCGGGTTCGCGGTTACAGCCTGGGTGGCGATAAGGGCGAGCGTGCTCGTTTTCCCGGAGCGAGCCGGCCCCGCAATGAGCAGGTGGTCGCCCTCGTCAAGGGCGACCCCGATCTCAGCGAGATCTCGATCCCCGATTCCGAGTGGTAAACGCCACGGCCGATGAGCCAACGACGCACCGGTGGTGAGGCTGGTAACGACGGTGGGCATGACCGGGATCGCCTCCCGCTCGGGACGATCTGGGAAAGCCGTGGACGAGTAGTCGGTCACTACCTGCACTACGCGCTCGGAGGTGACGTCTATTGCCCGGCCAGGTCCGAGCACTGGTAGGTGGCGGAGACGGATGCCGAGTGCGGGGTATTGGCTCCGGTCTGCGAAGTTGAAAGCGAGCCGCTGCGTGAATCCGACGGCCATGCGCGCTCTGAGTGCAGTCGTTGAGTAGGCCGTCGCGACCACGTGTATTCCCGAGGTATAACCCTTGGTCAGGATTTCGGTGATGGTCTCCAGATGTGAGGCGAGGTGGAAGGGCTCCAGGCTTTTTAGGCACGCAGCGACGTCGTCGATCAGAAGGACGATGTCAGGGGATTCGTCGGGTTGTTCGGTCCGCCGTCGCTTGAGTTCTTCGCTGAGCCATCGGATGAGTCGGAACTGTCGCTCCGGGTCGTCTGGCTCGATAGCCGGAGTGACTCCTGGCAGGTCGGACAACGACCGGTACCGGTGGGTTCCATAGATCAGGGAAAAGATCAACAGGTCGTCCGTCGTCGCGCAGATCGCGGCGATCGCCCCTGCGGCGGCAGGTTCCGGTCCGGCGCCTGGCATTCCGTAGAGCGCGAGATGGCCCTTCCTCCGGTCCCAGATGTATGGCGTCTGGCGCTGGCGTTCTGGCTCATCGGTTAGGCCGAACGCTCCAGGCACGTGAACGAGATCCGACAAAGGCAGGGTGGTCGGAAGTGCCGGTGGCCAAGGCGTTCGAGCCGGCCCGATGCCGGTGAGCTCTGCGGCATGACGAACCGTGTTCACGAGTACTTCCAGGTCGGTCGGTTGGTCGTTACCCGACACGTCGATGGAGCTTCCCGGTTTTCGACCAGGTAGGCCGATCGGGTCGAGATGGAGTCTGGTGGCCGACAAGTTCGACGTTCGGCCCGTTACCAGTGCGGTTTGGAATCCGGTCAGGTCAGAGGGGCCAAATCTGACATAACCTCGACCAGGCGTAGACCGCGACAGCAGGGCTGCGGCCGCGTCGTCGAGCACGTCGCGAGAGTCAGCTGCGGTCTGGACGCGGAGCGCGATCCGAAGATTGGTGTTGGCCCGGATGGTGTCTTTGATGATCCCGGCTGGCCGTTGCGTGGCGAGCATGAGATGTACGCCAAGCGATCGCCCCCTGGCGGCGATGTCGACGAGGGCGTCCATGAACTCGGGAAGGTCGGCTGCCATCGCGGCGAACTCGTCCACGACCAGGTATAGCCGGGGGAGTGGGCTCTGACCGGTCAGGCTCAAATAGCCATCCAGGTCCGAGACGCTGGCGGATCGCAGGAGATGTTCGCGATGGCCGAGCTCGGCTTCCAAACAGGTCATGGCCCTGGCAGCCAGGTGTTCATCCAGGTCCGTCACGACCCCGACGACGTGTGGCAGGTGCGCGCAGGCGTCGAAGGCGCTCCCACCTTTGTAGTCGATGAGGACGAAGTTCAGGTGTTCGGGGCTGACGGTGGCGGCGAGACTGGCGACCAGTGTCCGCAACAGTTCGCTCTTTCCAGCTCCGGTCGTGCCAGCGAGGAGCCCGTGGGGTCCGTCGTTGACGATGTCGATGTTGACAACCCCGGTGGCGGAGAGGCCAATCGGAGCGGCGATCACGTCCGGTTCGTTCTTCCAACGCTCGATTACCTGGCTCGCTTTCAGGTCCTGAAAACCCAGGAGATCAAAGAGTTCGACGGTGGGTGGCAACGCCCCGCCACCGGCCCCCAGTTCGGGATCAGAAATTGACATCAGCGTCCGGGCAGCAACTGAACAAACGTCGGTCGCCGGATACACGCCGGTACCGGTGTACGTCCGGTTCGACGACGAGTCGACGACCGTGATTCCGTTGGTCGAGATGATGATGAGCTGGTCTACTGCTGCCGGAAGCTGTGTCGAGTGGTCGGCGATGACGACGACGGTTCCCTGTCGCTCGGCGTACTCTCGCACGGCGCCGGACAAGAGCGGTTCGTACACGTGATCGAGGACCAGGACGGCTGATTCTCCCGCCAGCAGACCCTCAGCCGCCTCGGTAGTCACCTGGACGGGTTGCCCACCGACGTCGCCGCGAGTGTGGGGGAGGAGCGATGTCCACGTCCAGTCCTTGGCTCGCGACGGCGATGCGCAGACTCGGAGCCAGACGTCGGCTGGCCCCTGGTGGATGACCAGTTGAACGATGAGACCCCTGGCTAGTGCGGCCGTTTCTGGCCCCGGACCGACGATGCCGATCACCCGGCCGGGGGCGAGACTAACGACGATCGGTAACGTGGCAACGGGGAGTTGCTTGGTGAGGGTTTCAACAGCCAGTGGATCCAGTGCCTCATCGGCTGGCAAGTAGTTTCGGAATGGTGCATAACCCACCAGCGTCAGACCGAAGTCGCCGTGATGTCGCCGGCGCTCCCACAGGCGGTGATGGCGGACGGCGGGCCACCCGAGCACCGTCGCTAGGTCTGGATGTTGGAGACTTGAGGCGGTCTGGCTCGTCGCCAGCCAGGTGCGGTACTTCTTGACCGATGCCCCCAGGGCCGCCCGGTAGGCGAGATCGGCGATGCGGTCGGTCCGCCTGCCTCGCCGCTGTCCGTCGATCCAGTTCATGGTGGCCATAAGCGGCCCGAAGGCCATGAATATGGCGAAGGAAGGTCG
>JAGXFS010000101.1 GCA_024637275.1 Acidimicrobiia bacterium | reverse complement strand
TCGCCATTGCGACTGGCTGAAACCATGCCACCCCACACCTGATCGCCCAATTCGCCAAAGGTGATGATCTCGGAGTCGTCGTGACCACCAATCGTCTCTAGGAAGGGGAAGTCGCCGGCATCGAGCAGGATCTTGGCGAGCTGCGCCAAGCGGCGAGGGCCTCGGTCCACGTTCCCTCGAAATACTCGTCTCGATCCGGGTCCGCGCGCAGAACCGGGGCTCGTTGACCATCACCAGGTACGGGGCGGGGCGCATGATCGGCGCGCCGCAGGCTCCACGTGCCCCCTATCGAACCGGTGTCGGGTCCATCGAGCTTGACGTCTGCCCCGGAATAGGGACCGCCTCCGATCATCCAGCCATCGCCGCTGGCAGTCAAGCGAGGTTCGAAGCCGGCGGGCGTCTCCGCGGTCACCACCAGCAGCTCACCGTCCACGGTAACTACCGAGAACTCGTTGCCTCCAGATTCCCAGTTACCCAAGATGCTCGGATCGCCCATTTCAGAAACGATAGCGATGAACTGCTCACAAAACTGAAGGCGCCGCGAAGGCGCCTTCAGTGAGTTTCTTAGGTGAGAACCGTGCTTAGGGAGCGGGTTCTTCCTCGGTGACCGTGATCCCGATCTCGTCGGGGACAACATCACCGCCGTCGGCGGCGACGAATGTATTGACCGCCCACCAGCCGAATAGGACCAGCAGCAGAGCCACGATCACCGCGGCAATGGCGCCGGAACCACTCTTCTCTGCTTCTTTGACAACAACTTGATCTGACATGTTTTCCAGCCTTTCTAGGTTGAATCACTCGTAGGTTGACTAACTCGTACCCGTCTGGCCAGAAACCGAAACATCGGGTTTCAGGAGCGGCCCACCGATTGGCTCGATGGGGCCGGTCGTTAGAGCCCCGAGAGAGTGATGCCGATCAGTTTGAATGATCGACGCGCTGGGTAAAGCGCTAGTACGAAACAGAAACTGACCAGAGCCTTGACCTTGACATATCGATTACAAGTCCAACCGAATGCCGATGCTCCAAGAGAAGCGCGCCGCTTTGTGGCACGGCGGACGCCTGAGACCAGGCGCGATGATGTTGCGCTCGTGGTGAGCGAGCTTGTCACAAACGCCGTCGTCCATCGCTCGAGCGATCAACCGATTGACATACTCCTCGAGGTCGCCGACCGCGAACTGCGCGTTGAGGTGCAACAGCCAGGCCCGGCGCGTCAAGTGCGGACGCCTGACCAGCCAGAGGTCGGAGGACGCGGCCTCGCGATCGTTGCTGCACTTGCCAGTACCTGGGGCACCGGACCCTCATCGGTCTGGGCCCGCTTCGCCCTCTAGCCGCCCCGCCGCTCCTCCGCTCCTCCCGACCTGGAGTTAGCTGCAACCCTGGGTTCAACCCAGGGTTCGTACCCCCGGATTCCGTTAGATAGAGCCCCGAGAACCCCCGGATTGCTTGAAACCTGGGTTCGTACGCCCATCATCGGTTGCTGGGCACTGGGGCCCCAAGAACCACTCCGGGTTCCGCGAATGCGATGTTTGAGTGCGGTGCAGGGTGGGTAGATCTAGTTACACACCTACTCAGGAGGAAAGAAGAAATGGACATCATCATTTTCCTAGTCATGGGCCTCATCGTCGGAGCCGTCGCCCGATTCCTAATCCCCGGAACCGACTCAATGAGCTGGCTCGCCACGATGCTTCTCGGTATCGTCGGTTCGTTCGTCGGTGGATTCCTCGCCAACCTGTTCACCGGTGGCGGATTTGAGCTGACCACCGTCGGATTCATCGGGTCCGTGCTTGGCGCAATAGTGGCGCTGCTCCTCTACCGGGCCGCGACCAACTCCCGCTTGGCCTGATGCATACCACAGACCTAACGGATACGACCGATCAGTTCCTGGAACAGCACCGTGTAACGGCGCTGTTCCAGGAACCAGCCGGGGCCAGAAGGGCCGTGAGGACCCTCGAACGGATGGGGATCCAGCCCGACGAGCTAAGCATCCCCCACGTCGCTGATTCGACCGCTAAAGACTCAGACCGCTATCCCGCCTGGGTACGCCAGCTCCGCTGGAATGTCGGCTTAGGATCAACCGTCCTGGCCATCGGGCTGCTGTCGATGTTGGGCCAGTTCGGCCAGCTCGACATCACGACGATTGCCGCAGTGTTTATCGCCACCGCTCTCGTCGGCGCCGCCTGGGCTCGCACTCAGGTCGGTGAATCTCCAGCCTGGCGTGCCACCTTTCGCACACCCACCGACCGGCCTATCGAGGCCGTCGTCCAATCCAACCGTGGCATCACGGTGACTGAAGCCGTCGAACGGCTCTGGTCGATGTCACCAATAGACCTTGTAAGGGGCTAACACCAATGTCAGACCAATCAGACCAAATGGAATCACACTTCCGTCCAGCCGGCCTAACCGAGAAGGATGCCGAGGATTTACGCAAACTTCTCCAGGACCGCCTCTACGGATTGCTCGACCTGACGCTCGTCATCAAGCACGCTCACTGGAACGTCGTCGGGGTCGGCTTTATCGCCGTTCACGAGATGCTTGACGAACATCTGATCGCTATTCGCAAGATGGTCGACGAAGTTGCTGAGCGAATCGCCACACTTGGTTTTGTACCGAATGGTCTCGCCGGCGGACTCGTCGAAGCGCGCGATTGGGACGACTACGCACTCGGGCGAGCCAGCGTTGACGCCCACCTGGCGGCGCTCAACCTCGTCTATACGGGCGTGATCGATGACCACCGCAAGGCTCTCTCAAAAGCTGAGTCGCTCGACCCGGTTACGACCGACCTGTTTACGCAGCATCTCGGCCCCTTGGAGCTCTACCAATGGTTTGTTCGAGCCCACCTGGCCAACGTCGACGGCGTCCTCGTCTCGGCTGACGAAGAAATCGAAGAGAGCGCCGCAGCCGCAGCCGCCTCCAGCCGGTCCTGACGCTTCTGACGGCTCTGACCGTCGTCACATTCCAGGTTCTAGGCCGGGCTGGTGGGGAGCCCGGCCTAGTGACGTCCGAACTGATTTCGACCCATGGCACTCGCCCATAGGTCGTTCGGCCCTAAGCAATTAACCCCGGCGGGACGTACCTTGATAGAGAACATTCAAGGAGATGCATATACATGCCCGCCAACAAGAAGAACCTCGTCGTCCTGGGAGCCGGTACCGCCGGAACCATGGTCGTCAACAAGCTCCGCAAGAAGCTGAAGAAGGACGAATGGAACATCACCATCGTCGACTCCAGCACGGCGCACCACTATCAGCCAGGCTTCCTCTTCCTTCCATTCGGAACCTACAGCGCTGACGACATCGTCAAGCCCAAGCGCAAGTTCCTCCCCAACGGGGTCGACTTTCGGGTAGCCGAAATCGAGAAGGTACTGCCCGAAGAAAACCAGGTGTTGCTCGCCAACGGTGAGAAACTCCCGTACGACCAGTTGGTGATCGCCAGCGGAACTACCCCTCGCCCGGACCAGACCGAAGGTATGGACGGACCTCAATTCCACGACACAGTCCACGAGTTCTACTCCTTCGAAGGGTCCAAAGCCCTCGGCGAGAAGCTCAAGGACTGGCCGGGCGGCAAGCTCGTGATCCACATCACCGAGATGCCGATCAAATGCCCGGTCGCTCCTCTCGAATTCACTTTCCTGGCCGACGACTTCTTCAAGCAGAAGGGCATGCGCGACAAGGTTGAAATCACCTACGTCACGCCTCTCGACGGCGCCTTCACCAAGCCGGTTGCCTCGGCAGCCCTTGGGTCGATGCTGTCAGATCGCGATGTCGCAGTTGAGCCTGACTTCATCATCGAACGCGTCGACGACGGCAAGATCGTGTCCTACGACGAACGGGAAATCCCCTTCGATCTGCTGGTAACGGTCCCGCTCAACATGGGCGCCGACTTCGTCGCTGCCAGCGGTCTGGGCGACGAGTTGAACTACGTGCCGGTCAACAAGCAGAACTTCTTGTCCGACAAGTACGACAACATCTTTGCGATCGGTGATGCATCGAACATTCCGGCCTCCAAAGCCGGGTCCGTTGCGCATTTCGCGGTTGACCTGTTCGCGGAGAACTTCGTCAGCCACATAGCCGGCGAGGAGATGGTCCATTTCTTTGACGGCCACGCCAATTGCTTCATCGAGTCGGGTGATGGCAAGGGCATGCTCATCGACTTCAACTACGACACCCAGCCACTACCAGGTAAGTACCCGCTGCCAGGCGTAGGCCCGTTCAGCCTTCTCGAAGAATCCCGGGTCAACCATCAGGGCAAGATGTTCTTCAAGTGGATGTACTGGAACCTCCTGCTCAAAGGACGTCCGCTTCCCGTACCCGCCCTGATGTCGATGGCCGGAAAACAAGAACCCAAAGAACTAGAAACCACGGAGGTTTAGACAATGACGACCGCAACGATCGCTGGCGCAGATGTCCAGGTCGACGATGAGGGATTCCTCACCGACTCGACCGAATGGACCGAAGAGATCGGCAAGCAACTAGCCGAGAACATCGGCATTGAGTTGACCGACCGGCACTGGGAAATGCTTCGCTTCATCCGCGACGACTACGCCGCCAATGGCGTGACACCGGGAACCCGACGGGTCAATGCATCCGGCGGCTTCCCGACCAAAGAACAGTTCGAACTGTTCCCCAAGAAACCACAGAAGAAAAGCGCATATGTAGCTGGTGTTCCGAAGCCAGCTGGCTGCGTCTAGGAAGGATTGCTGTCGTGACCACCGTTACAGAAGCCGCCCCCATCCCCACGTTTGGCGACGAGGAGGAGACTGATCGCAAGCTGGTCATCATCTGCTCCAAGGGTTCGCTCGACATGGCCTATCCGGGCCTCGTTCTGGCCAACGCCGCACTCGGCGAGGGCATCGAAACCCACCTGTTCTTCACGTTCTGGGGCTTCGAGATGATTACTGAAAAGACCATGGATCACATCAAGTTCAGCCCGCTTGGCAACCCTGCCACGCATATGCCGAACTTTGTGATGGGTCTGCCCGGTATGACGTCGTTCGCTACCCACATGATGAAGGCGCAGATTGCAGGACTGGATCTGCCCGAGGTACGCGAGTTTCTCGAGCTGATAACCGACTCCGGCGGCCACCTGTGGGCATGTCGCATGTCGGCCGATATGCTGCAGCTGGAAGAAAAGGACCTCTTTGATCGAGTCGAGGGCATCATCAATGCTGCCGACTTCATCGAGATCGCCGAAGGCGCCCAAACGTTGTTCATCTAGCGCCAAGCCCCCCGAAAAAACGAAATCGGTCCCCTCAGTTCCCCTGGGGGGCCGATTTCGTTAATGGGTCAGTATTCGAACCGATGGATAGTCATCTGGCGGTACGCCTCGCCCGGACGGAGCACCACGGAAGGAAAGTCGGGCCGGTTCGGGCTGTTCGGCAAGGCTTGAGCTTCGAGCGCCACGCCTCGATGTCGAGGGATCAAGTTGTTGGCCGTGTACACCTGCAGGCCGGGTTGGTCCGTTTCGATCGTCATCCGCCGCCCCGACGGGACGTGGGTGAGTACTGCTGCGGGCCCGGTCGAGTTCAACACAAAGCACGCGTCCAATCCTGCCGTACGCTCCTCGTCGATGATGACCCGGGCAGACCGCAAGTCGTATGGGGTTCCACCGACCGACTTCACCCCAGTAGGGATCAGCGTCGTGTTCGTTTCCAGGTATGCATCGGCGTTGATCTCTAGCGTGTGCTCGCTGATGGTGCCATCACCAGCCAGATTCCAGTAAGCGTGATTGGTCAGAGAAACGACGGTCGGCGCGTCGCAAGTCGCCTCGTACTCGAAGACCAAATGATCGTCGGCGTTCAACCAGAAGGTGACCGACACCGACAGATTCCCCGGGAATCCCTGGTCTCCGTCATCGCTGAGCAAGCTGCATCGAACCCCAACCCGATCGGGGCTTTCCAGGACCTCGGCTGTCCAGATCCGGCAATCAAAACCTGCCGGACCGCCGTGAAGCGCATGGAGACCGTCATTGGCGGGGAGGAGATACTCCGCACCATCGAGTTCAAAGCGGGCGTTGGCTATCCGATTCGCGTATCGCCCGATGGTCGACCCCACGAAGCCACCCCGATCATCAGCGTCGAAATCGGAGTCAGGGCTCCGAGCTTGAACGAGGTTGGACCCGTCGGGTGTCTCAACGGCGACCAGCATCGCACCGTGATCCCACACCGTTGCCGAAAGTCTTCCGTTGGACAGCCTGAAAGCGCGAATCGGCCGCCGGACGTCTCCGAAACGAACGGAGGTGTCCTCGATCTCAATGAAAGGCGCATGCACAGGGCCACGCTACCGCGCGGTCAGCTAGTACCCACTATATGCATGAATTAGCATATAGGACGCCGATGCCAGTACGATTAGGCACCCCATCCAGGATCTCATGTTCAATAAATACGCCATCAATGTCCTAACTGCCAGGCAGCGCCAAACGGACGGCACCACCCTGCTCGACGTCCGAACCAAAGAGGAATGGCGCCAGGGTCACGTTCCCGGTTCGGTGCGGGTTTCGCTCGACTCCATCCAGCAGCGCCGCCAGGCCTTGACCCGCCAGTATGCGGGCAGCGACGTCCTGGTGATCTGCCGATCCGGAAATCGGTCGGCCCGAGCAGCCGCCATGTTCAGAGACATGGGCATCTCCGCCATCAACGTCCGGGGCGGCATCACCGCCTGGAACCGAAAAGACCTACCCATCAAGAAAGGCCAATGACATGCGCCGAATCCTGCTCCCACTGCTCGTCCTCGGATTGTTCCTAGCATCCTGCGGGACCGCCACGCAGACCGACGTCATCACAACAACCGAGACGGGTGTCATCACCGTTTCGGCAGACGATGCGTATGCCATCACCTCGGCGCCGCCGGCCGACCTCGTCGTTCTCGACGTCCGTACCCCGGAAGAGTTCTCCGAGGGACACCTCGAGGGCGCCATCAACATCGACTTCTACGAGGCCGACTTCGGAACCAACCTCGCCAACCTCGACAAGGACGTGCCGTACGTTCTCTATTGCCGATCCGGCAACCGGAGCGGCACCACCGCTCAGGAAATGCGCTCGTTGGGTTTCACGGAAGTCTACGAAGTCGACGGCGGGATCCTGTCCTGGCTCGACAGCGGCCTTCCGCTCGCCGGCTCCTGACGAACGGCGACAACGCAATGAGCGACCTGGCAATCAGAACGACGCTGATCTAGGCGACGTTGACGGCGATCGTGTGGTGGCCGGTCGCGCCGTCGGGTCGCGGAGCCGCTAGCTCGGCGGTCTGGGTGTACCCGGAACTGTCGGTTGCCCGAACGGAAATCGTGTGGCGGCCAGACGGAGCGTCCCACTCGACATACCATTGGCGCCAGGCGTTGTCGCTGAGCGGCTCGCCAAGGGTTGCTGGTATCCATTCGCCCGCGTCAATGCTGACCTCGACGGCATCAATCCCGACGTTAGGCGCCCAAGCGACGCCGGCGATCCGTCGCGGTCCGGCTGCGACTCTGGACTCCTTGGTCGGCGAATCAATGCGCGACTGCGTCTTGATCGGACCGATTTTCGACCAACCGCGCGGCACCCAGTAAGCGTCGAACCCGTCCCAGGTGGTGAGTTCTATCTCACTCAACCACTTCGTTGCCGATACGTATCCATAGAGACCGGCGACGACGAGCCGCGCTGGATAGCCGTGATCGACGGGAAGCGGTTCGTCATTCATGCCGATGGCGATAAGTGCATCACGACCGTCGTAAGCAGCGTCGGTTGGGAAACCAACCGTGAAGTCGTCGATTGCCCGCCCGACGATCTGGGTCGCACCTTCTTTGACGCCCGCCATGTCGAGCACATCTCGCAACGGGACCCCCAGCCACTTGGCAGTGCCCACCAGCGAACCTCCGACCGAGTTGGAGACACACGAGAGCGTCACGACCCGCTCGGTGGTTGCCAGGGCAGATAGGTCGTCATAGGTGAGGACCACTTCCTCGTCAACCATGCCTTTGATGGTCAAAGTCCACGTGGCGAGATCGACTGGGGGCGGACGTAGCGCCGTATCAATCAAGTAGAAGTCTTCGTTGGGGGTGATTACCGGGACCGCGCCATCGACCTGAGCTCCATCGGGGATTACGACCGGGCCTTCCTGACTGGTTGGCAGCAAAATCCCGGCCCGCTCCGAAGCAGCGGAGATGCGATTCACGAGACTCCGCCCGATCATCGCCCCGAGGCCGGCGAGCACCGCGGTGACACCCAATGCCGTCAGGAACGAACGTCGCGAGTCATCGGTGACGGCTAGGCGCCGCTTCCTGACCAACACGACCAGGGCGGTAAAACCGACGAATACTGCCAATACGACTGCCGACGCTGCGACCGTGACATCCGTCACCGGATCGGTGGCGGCAAGTATCAAACCCAGGATTCCGGCGCCGACAAACGCCGCAGCTGCCAGCAAAAGGCGTCGGGTCGCAACCACCCCTACCATGGCGCCAAGCACAAACACAGTGGCAAGGATCGAGACCACCAGGACCAGTTTGTCGGCGGTGCCAAAGGTTCGAATCGCCCATTTCACAATCGACTCAGGCGACACCCCGATGACCCAGTTTCCGATCGAGACGATCACCGACTGGCCACGGCCGACGATACCGACGAATAGCTCGGCCACGGCTAGCGCCACGGCCACGGCGATCAGGCCGGCCAGGGCACCCGATCCACGCGGAGGAGTTCGGTCGGTGCTGTTATCGGTGGGTGTTTCCATTGCGGTTTCCATGACACCAGAATGCCCCAGCCACCCAGCTACGACAACTTTGGGGGCACTTGTTCCTCAAAACTTCACTTCCCGATCCGAGGGGTATTTCGACCCTTAATCGAGGAAGATATCCTGCTGAAGCTGAGCACCCTCGACGTAGGTGTACTCGGAGAGATCCGTCATGCCGGCCTCAGCCAGCACCTCGTCGTCGATGAAGAAGTTGCCCGTGGTATCCCTGGCCGTGCGAGAAACGATCTCGTAGGCAGCATCAGCAACAATCTCGGGGCGGCGAGAACGTGCCATCGCCGCATCGCCTCCCAGCAGATTCTGAACGGCGGCGGTGGCGATCAGGGTGCGCGGCCAAAGCGAGTTCACCGCGATCCCATCGGCTGCGAACTCCGCAGACATGCCAAGCGTGCACATGCTCATTCCGTATTTGGCGATTGTGTAGGCAGCATGATTCTGGAACCAGTGCTGGGACATGTTCAGCGGAGGCGACAACGTAAGAATGTGCGGGTTATCGGCTTGCTTCAGATGTGGGATACAGGTCTTCGATACGAGAAAGGTGCCCCGGGTGTTGATGTTCTGCATGAGGTCGTAGGCCTTCATGGAAAGCGACTCAGTCCCGCTCAGATTGATGGCCGAGGCGTTGTTGATGACGATGTCGATGCCACCGAACCGGTCGACGGTTTGTTCAACGGCATCGGTAACGGAGTCTTCGAACCGGATATCTCCCACGACCGGCAACGCATGACCCCCGGCACGTACGATCTCTTCGGCAGCCGTGTACACCGTTCCCGGTAGCTGAGGGTGCGGTTCCGCCGTCTTGGCTATGAGCGCAACATTGGCACCGTCGGCTGCAGCTTTCAAGGCGATCGCCAGGCCAATCCCCCGACTACCCCCAGACATGAAGATGGTCTTGCCCGCCAATCCTGCCATGATGCGCTGCTCCTTGTTAACGACCGTTCACGCCCATAGTAGGGTTCCCGCATGACCTTCGAGCTCACCCAAGATGACGATGTATTCGTCCTCACGATGGACATCGACGACAACCGGTTCAACCCCGAGTCACTGGCCATCATCAACGACGCCCTCGACACCGTTGAACACCACGCCGGGCCGGCAGCACTCGTCACCACCGGGACGGGAAAGTACTACTCCAACGGACTCGATCTTGAGAAGGCGATGAACCCCGATTTCGCGTGGGGCATTGCCGAAATCGCCAAAGAGACCCAGCAGCTGCTCGCCAGAACCCTCCTCTTCCCCAGGCCAACCGTCGCAGCCATCAACGGGCACTGCATGGCAGCTGGCGCGATGTGGTCACTCGCCCATGACTTCCGCATAATGCGTGCCGATCGGGGGTTTTGGGGTCTGCCTGAAGTCGACATCCGGATTCCCTTCACGCCTGGCATGGCTGCGCTGATCCAGAGCCGACTCACCAAACAAGCCGCTCACAAGGCCATGACAACCGCCTACCGGTTCGGAGGAGCCGAAGCTGCCCAGGCCCGGATCGTTGATAATGCCGTCGACGAAGACTCCGTTCTTTCGGAGGCCGTGGCGCACGCCCGAACCTTATCCGGCAAGGACTCCACCACGCTTGGCCAGATCAAGAAGGTCATGTACGGCGGTGTCGCAGCCGCGCTACTCGCTGGCTGAATTCTCTCGAACCGACGCGACAACTGCCTCGACAATCGTCGCATCCGTGACAGTTGCGGTCGGCTCGGGCCCGCTAACCAGTTGATCAAAGTATGAAACGACAGCCATGGTTAACCGTTGGCGTATTCGTGGCGTTATGGATTGTCCTGGCCCTGACGTCGCCAACCCGAACCTTGCATCTTGCCCCGGTGATTCTGGGCGCCTGGCCCCTCCTCGGGTCGATGGCCGAGGATCCGTCGATCGTTTGGCGCAAGCGCTTCGCTCTCAGCGCGGTTGGCGTCCTCGTTGGCGCCGCCACCACCACCGTCCTGGCACTGACCGGCGGACTGGAGGGGCCGACTCTCCTGTCGGTCGGCGGGGCGGCGCTTGAAGCGTATGTGTTCTCGCTCGTCGGCGGAATCGCCGCTCTGGGGCTGGCAGCCATGTGGCGGGAACAGAAGTGACTGTCGGAATGTTGGCAATACCAGATCAAATGGATAACAAGAGCGCACAACACTTCGCCTGGCTGGCGAGCACCTTCGGTCGAACCGAGTATCTCCCGCTTCGTCCCAGCGACCTCGAAGCTCTCGCCGAAACGGGCGAAGTCATCGAAAAGTACCCGGGTACCCATCTATTTCGCAGCGGACAGGACGCGACCTCCGCCTATGTCATCGAATCCGGCCAAGTAGAGCTCTATCGGGGCGACAGCAGCCACCGACGGGTCATCGGACGGGCCCATCCCGGGTCTGTCCTGGGTGACATTGCGATGTTTCGTGACGAGCCCTACAAATCGTCAGCCCGGGCAGTCAATGCGGTGACCGCCTTCCGTTTCGACCGGGACAAGCTCCTCCCCGTGCTCCTGCAACGGCCCGTTCTGACCCTCCGATGGCTCGTCGCTGGCCTCACCCAGCTTGAGTCAACCCAGCGGCGAGTCCTGGGCCTCATGCACCGCACCGTCCGCGAACAAGTATCTGAACTCTTGCTCGACGAAGCCGACCAGCGGGGCGAAGTCCACCTCTCCCAATCGGCGATAGCCGACCTACTCGGTGCCAGCCGCCAAACCGTCAACGAAGCCCTCAAGGAACTGCGGGAAAGTGGCGCGATCAGCACTGGCTATCGCCTGATCAGGGTCGAGAACACCGCTGCCCTCAAGCACACCTCAGGCCGCACCACCTGACACACGCGGGCAGTTCGGGTGCCGCCCACGGGTAGCTATCCTCCTACCCGATGCTCAGTATCGCCGGACCCTATCTCGCTGTGACCGCCTTGCTCGCGCTCGGCGGAGGTCTCAAGGTGGTCCGGCCGACCGAAACTGCGACCGCACTCGACGCGCTGGGGCTGCCATCCCAGCCGTTACTGATCCGGAGTTTGGGGATCGTCGAAATTGTGATCGGCGTCGTCGCGTTCGGGACGGGCCACCCGATTGCCTCATTGCTAACGGCTGCGGCTTACGTGAGTTTCGCCGGGTTCGTGCTCATCGCCCGTCGAGCGGAGACCCCCGTGCAGTCATGCGGTTGCTTTGGAAAGGCCGAGACGCCCCCTTCCATCATTCACGTCATGGTGAATCTCGCGGCGGCCGGTGTCGCCGCACTCATGGCCACCAGGCCAATCCCCGGATTGACCGAACTTCTGGCTGATCAACCCGGCGCAGGAGTTCCGCTGCTCCTACTGACCGGGGTCATCATCTACCTTCTCTATGTGGCCCTGACCGCCCTTCCGCAGATCCTTCGCGCAGTTCGCACCTCATGAGTCGCTGGCTCGTTGACAAGACCAGCTCCCTGCTGGACCGCAAACTGGACCGTCGCGGCTTTCTCAAACGAGCCGCCATGGCTGGAACCGCCCTGGTCGTTTCTCCGCTGAAGTTCACGATGCAGCCGGTGAGTGCATATTCAGCCATTTGTTCGTGCTCGGGGCAATCGTGCAACTGTTCGGATCAGTGTTGCGACGGGTACACCGAGTTCTGCTGCACCCTGACGGGTGAGAACGGTTGCCCGCCCGGGTCAACGGCAGCGGGTTGGTGGAAAGCCGATGGCTCCGGCTACTGCACGGTCGATGGCGTCGGACAGCCCCGCTATTACCTCGACTGCAACGCCTCATGCAACGGATGTTCTTGTGGCGGGTCCGGGCTGTGTTCGCGTTCGTGCGTCAGCTGCAATTGCGAATGCGGAAACAAGAGCTGCAAGAACCGCAAGGCTTGCTGTACCTCCTTCCGATATGGCCAGTGCGGTAACGATGTGAGGTGCCTCGGACCGATCGTGTGCCGGGTTGTCACGTGCACCCCGCCCTGGGTGTGGGACTCCAGTTGCTCGACGACCAGCGCCACCGACAACAACACCCGATTCCACAACGCTCCCTGCCTCCAGAACTCCACCAACTACCCGGCCCTCCCCGGGGTCTACAACGCCGGTAGCTGGACGCTGAAGAACGGGATTGAAACGTCGTCACCGAACACCAACTTCTCTTTTGGTCTCACCAATGAGATACCGGTCGTAGGCGACTGGAACGGTGACGGCACCCGGACACCCGGCGTAGTGCGCAACAGCCGATTTGGTCGTCTGGGCGACGAGGTTCTCTGGTGGCGCCTCAAGAACTCGGTAGGGGGCGGCACGCCTGACTTGATCTTCTCGTACGGCGAACCAGGCGATATTCCGATCGTCGGCGATTGGAACGGCAGCGGCGTCGAAACCATCGGAGTCATCCGGGGCAATCAGTTCCGTCTTCGCAACGCCAACGCCACCGGGGAACCGGACTACATATTCACGTTTGGCCAAGTCGGCGATCAGTTTGTCGTTGGCGATTGGAATGGTGATGGCGTCGCCACGCCCGGGTATTTCCGCAACGGAACCTGGTATTTGCGCAACACCAATTCGGCCGGACAGCCCGACCTGGTGTTCAACTTTGGTCTCGCCACCGACACCCCGATCGTCGGCGACTGGGATGGCAACGGGTCCGACACACCCGGCGTCATTCGTGACGGCACAACCTGGATGCTCCGCAACGGCAACTGGACGGGTGGCGCCAACGTCACTCTGGAAATGCCGACCGGCACGCCGGTTGTATGGTCCGCAAGCCCAACCGCTCTACCCGACCTCCCCGCGCCCGACACCGACGACGGAACCTGGCTCGTCTGATGACCGCCCTGATCGTCTCGCTCACTGTCGCAGTCGCGCTGCTGGCAATCCTGGTGGCCGGCCTGCTGCGGAGCCACGCCGAGATCCTTCGGGCGCTGCACGAGTTGGGAGTTGGCGAGGGTGGAAAAGCCACCCGTAGTTCTGGACTGAAGACCCGGGAGGGGATCGCCGAGCCCCGCACCGAGACCACCCCGGCCTTCGATATTTCCGGCACCAAACCCGACGGGGCCACCCGACATGTTGGGGTGCTGGGAACCGAGCACACGACGCTTTTGGCATTCATGACGACCGGCTGTTCAACCTGTCAGATCTTCTGGAAAGAGTTCAGCGAGCGAGCGGACCTTGACCTGCCGGGACTCGACACCCGCTTAGTGATTGTCACGAAGAGCCTCGAACATGAAAGCGAATCGCAACTCGAAAAGCTCGCGCCCCGCCATCATCCCGTGGTTATGACTTCACAAGCTTGGGATCAATACAAAATCCCCGTTTCGCCCTATTTCATCCTCGTGGAGGCAGGAAAGATCGTTGGCGAGGGATCAGCCGGGTCATGGAAACAGGTCCAATCGCTGCTCACGCAGGCCTACCGTGATTCAACGATCCGGACGCGCGCCCACCGGCCAGGCTCGGACCGCGAGAAATACGCCGATGACGAACTGCGGGCGGCCGGTATCGAACCGGGAGACCCCTCGCTATATCCAACCGACGCACCCGAGGTCCAACCGTGATCGTCGCTGCAGGAGTCGTGGTGGCCATCGCCGCAGCCATCAGGGCGAGTTGGTCACCTTGAGGGGAGTCGATGCTGTCGAGCATCCATCCGCTCGGTGAGCGGACCCGCAACAATCAATGGGGCCTAACCGCCGTCTACTACCTCGTGGGCGGACTCATCGGCGGACTTGTCCTGGGTGCTGCGGCAGGTGCCATCGGCTGGTTGGGCCTGGCATGGTGGGACCCGACCCCGACCGGTCAGGCCGCCGCGATCGCCGCCATCCTGGCGATTGCCCTTGTGTGGGACCTTTCGGGCTTGACCATCCCGACGATCCACCGGCAGGTGAACGAAGACTGGCTGTCCATGTATCGCAGCTGGGTCTACGGAGGTGGCTTCGGTTTTCAGCTCGGCCTCGGCGTGGTGACGATCGTGACGACCACTGCGGTGTATGCAATGGTCGCCCTCGCCATACTGTCGGCTCAACCCTTGAGTGGTGCGGTGATCGGCGGGACATTTGGCCTGGTGCGTGGACTGCCGATCCTTACGGTCGGTCGGGTCGTCTCCGGCAAAACGCTCCGCACCTATCATCGGCGCATGCAATCGTACGCACCGCGGGCAGACTGGCTCGTCCGTTTTGCCGTCGTGGCTACTGGTCTCGTTGTCATCGGCGGACGGTTGTGACCCAGATCAGCGATCGCGGCATCACGGTTGATCTACCGGCCGGGTGGGAGGCCGACTTTTACCGGCGAAACGCCGCAGCCGCTCCACTTGCCGAAGGGCACGCCCCCGAAGTCACAACCACGATCGCCCATTTCGCCAACTGGCCATTGCCAAACGAACGAGGCGATTTCGGCGGAGGCGCCGTTGAGCTCATGCGGCTCGACGACATCCTCATAGTGCTTTTCGAATACGGGGAGGCTGAGCGGGGTACCGCCCTGTTCTCAAGCACGACCGTACCTTGGCCGCTCCGGCCGGCCGACTTCGACGCCAACCGCCTGCAGAGGCCCCTCCCCGGCCAGGCCGGGCTACAACAGTTCTTTTCATCGGCAAGCGGCCGACCGTTTTGTCTGTTTGTCGTCCTCGGGTCAGGACGCGACGCCGAAACCCTGGTCGCTCAGGCCAACGAGGTGTTGGACACCCTCAGCTTGCCATGAGTCGCCAGCTCACGCTCGTCATGATGCTGGTTGCCGCGCTCGCACTACCGGCCACGCCTGCCCTGGCCGACCATATCCCCCCAAATGGGTACTTCACCGATGACGAGGGCATCGTGCACGAGCAGAACATCAACGCGTTGCGGGCGGCCGGCATTACCAAGGGATGCAACCCTCCGGCAAACACCCGGTTCTGCCCGTTCAACAACGTGACCCGTGCCGAGATGGCGACCTTCCTGGTCAGAGCCCTCGACCTGCCAGCCACGAGCGCCGACTATTTCGACGACGACACCGGCAATATTCACGAATCGGCGATCAATTCGCTCCGCGCCTCCGGCATCACGACCGGGTGCCGTCCGAGTGGTGATCGTTATTGCCCTGACCAGGCGGTCACCCGCGGCCAAATGGCCGCATTCTTGGTCAGAGGGTTCCAACTGTCCGGATCGACTACCAACTTCTTCACCGACGACAACGGCACCCTGTTCGAGAACGACATCAACGCTCTCGCCGCGGCAGGCATCACCGCAGGTTGCGCCCCCCAAAGGTTTTGCCCGACTCGCACGGTCACTCGCGGCGAGATGGCTACTTTCTTGACGAGAGCGGTTCCTTTGCCGATCCCGCTGCTCCATGACCAACTGCTGTTCTCGATTCCTTTTTCAGGAGTCTGTGACCCGCTTCAGGTCACCTGCCAGATCACCATCAATTCACCAAGGCTCGACGAGTACTACATCAACGAAGGCTGGTTCTATGATGGCCCATTCGCTCCTGGCGACGAGGACCGTTTCGACGAAGCCACCTTCACCGTCTCCTTGAACGATGCACCCCTCAATCTCGCGGTTGGGAGCGACATCACAAACGGTTCGACGACCAGGCGTTCGTACACAGCAACCCTTGGCAAGCTCGCACCGGGGACTTACGTATTCACGGGCGCCTGGCGTTGGGCTGGTCAGGTCCTGTACAAGACCACCATCACTCTCAAAATCAGTGCCTAATCGCCAGCCCCACTAGCGACCAGGGTTGAGGTTCTCGATGATCGACGCACACTCGGCGTCTGCCGCGATGAAGTCGGGATCGTTGAAGTCGATTTCACCAAAAGGCCCCTGGAAACCATCCGGGCCACCAAAGTTCAAGTCCAGCTTCGGGTCAGGCAAATCGAACCCGTTGGTACGCATGCACTGAGCGTATTCGAGCAGGGAATCCTCGATACCCGTCAGATCGGTTCCGATAAAACCGATCGTGACCTGATTCAACTCGTCGCGACAAGCATCAACGGCCGCGTTGAGGTCGTCAGGCGTAACGTCGGACAGATCAGGCGGCTGGGTGAAGCGGGGGTTTCCGTCAGCGTCGACCGTGGGATCGGGCACGTCGACACCCTCTGCCCGGAGGCAGGCGGTGAACGCCAGCATGGCCGCCTCGGCCTGGTTGTCGTCAGCAACAGCGGAGGCGACGGTGGTCGAGGTGGTCGTGGTTGAGTCGATGGAGGCGACTTCGGCAGTCCCGTCGTCACCGCAGGCGGCAAGAACGACCGAAATGGCAAGAAAAAAGATCAATAAGTAACTTCGCATATGCCCCAGTCTGGCAAGGTTGGCTCACTACTTCGGCGAGTCTGGCCGCCGAATGTCACAGATCGCCTTATCTGATCGGCTGTCCCCACCAGGCCGACATGATGTCGCGAAGGCTCAACCCGGCGTTCTCGAACCAAGATCCATCGGGCGCCAGCGGAGCCAAGACGATAAACAGCCCTAATCCGACCGCAATGATAAGCACCAGTCGAACGAGCAGAACCACCGGGCTTTTCGATTGAGCCATGCCGGTGACACTAACCAGAGACGAGCGCTCCGACGAGCGATGAACCGTTCGCGGCGACCGGGTCGCCGTGGCCGACCAACACCACCGAGTAGTCGAACCCGGCCATTTTGGCTATCGACTCATTGGCGGTAGCCATGTCGGGGGTGTACTGGGGATTGGCACCGGTTAGACCGGTCCCGTCGGTTCCATTGAGCGAGTCCCCGGCTACGAGAATGCCAGCTGACTCATCAAGCAACGAGATGTGACCCGGAGTGTGGCCGGGGGTAGCGATTACGCGCAGATCGAACACCATGTCCCCGTCGCCGAGTCCGGTCAGGGGGCGTGGGGACGAGATAGCCGGTAGGTCAGCACGGCCGGCATACCCTGCGGCTCCAGCCGCCGCCACCATGACGTCGGCCCAACTTCCGATGTGATCGGGGTGTAAATGGGTCGCAACGACGTGCGAGACGTTGGCCCATCCGAGGCCGATCTGGCCAAGCGAGTCGCCAATCGCCGGCGCGCTCCCCGATCCGCCAGTGTCGATGATCGTTGCCTCGCCCCCGCGCGCCAGAACGTAAGCGGAAACGGATCCCAACCGGACCCGTTCCCAGGTCGTCTGACCAGATGGAACCGCGCCGACGGTCGTAGCCGGGAGCGTCGTCGTGGTCCCCAGAGTGGTTCCGCCCCCGAGAGTCGGACCCGTATTTGACACGATTGTCGATCCCGGGACATCAGTCTGGTCGGTTCCACACGCAGAAACGACCACCATGGCCACGCCGAGTTTGCCAAGATCTTTGAGAAAGACCCGTCGATCCATCACAGTCGAGCACCTCCGTCGGGTGGCTAATCGTAAAGACCTGCTGGAACTAACGTTTCCGGAACAACTCGCTAACCAACCAGGTTGCCATGGCACCGATCATGTTCGCCAGCAAATCAAACGATGCATCACGCCGGAGCGTCGTGCCCCGCACGAGATCCAACCCCAGCTCCAGAACTTCGTTGGCCACGCCGAGCACGGAAGCAACAACCAGCACTACCAGGAACCGTTGTCGCGCAGTCGGGTTAGGCAGATGCGCAATGAAATACATCGCTACGAGTCCGGAACTGATCCCGCCGCCAACCAGGTGTTGGGAAAACGTCGCGGTGTACTCACTGAACCAGGGACTCGGCAGGTCCCACGACACCGCCACTGCCAGCGCCGCTCCCACCAACCACAGTACGTGACGTAGTTTTGGCGACCGCCCCATGAGCGAAAGCGTGGCGGGCGGCCCAATAAGAAAAACCGCGGCGAAAAGGAGGGTAACCACAGGAAGCATCGGGCACCATCCTACGTTGTATGCCACGGCTTTTTAGTCGTGCCGCTCCGACGATGTCACGGCACTGACAACCTCAATCTGATATCGCGATTCGAGTTGTTGACATAGCGACCAAATGACTTCCTCAGCGTCGATCTGCCCGGCAACCGTATGCTCGCCACACCGGAGAGCGAAAGTCTCGACATCGATCTTCGCGACATTGCCGCAGTCAGGTCGCTCACCGCTCGAATGCCCACATTCACCGACCAGCCAGACCGGTCCGACGATTCGGGCCGCCTCAGCTCGAACGCCAGCGTCTGTCTCAAGCATCCGCTCGGAGAGCTCCACCTGACCAACAGCACGCAAAGTGCCCCGACCCAACGTCACGTCATCAAAGGCATCAGACTCTGTCCAATAGGCATGGATGCCGCATCCACACACCACCGCGGGAGGGGCGTGATCGGGGGTCTTACGATGGGATCGATACCAGTCTGACACCCCGAAGTGGTCGCTGGGCGGCAGGCATCGAGCGCGAACTGACCGATCGTTCCATACAAATTGGCGCTCGGTCGAGGCGAGAGCCGGCATTCGGTCATCATCGGTACGGACCAACCGCCAGACCCGCCATCCGGCCGCGTTGCCAGATTCGCCGGCTCGTACGTGGGTCCGGGACATGGACCGCCCGTCACCCGCTCACGGAGTCGAGTTCGCCGCTTACCGTTGCGATCAGGGCTTTGGCTTTCTCGCTGGTCGCGTCGGCTTGTTCGAGCTTGGCCGCCACCAGTTGCTTCATCTCGTTGGGCGAACAGCCAAGCGATCCCGCTCGATCAATAAGCGCCCCGACATCGATATCGGGGAGTTCAGCATCAGTGCTGGCGTTCAATTCAACCAAAGCGTCGGCCAGCTGTTCAGAGAACTTGTCTGCTAGCTGCGAACAGGAAGACGCGATGATGCCCTCGACATCCACGGTGACGTTCTCCTTGATCGCCGCACAGGAGCCAAGGGCGAGCGACGCTACGGCCAGGATCACCAGCAACCGTCTCACGCGGATCCACCACCTTTGGCCTTCCGGATCACGGCCATGATCTCCTCACACGTCTTGCAGACCGGGTAGCGCTGAGGATCCCGGTTGGGAATCCAGACTTTCCCACAGAGGGCCATCACCGGGACTCCTTCGATATTGGCGCGCACGATGTCGTCCTTCTTGACGTAATGCGAGAAACGGTCGTGGTCGCCGCCTATATCGGTTGTCTCTGGCTTGAGGTCCGTGTCAGTAGAAGTCACAGTCTCATTGTGCCATGGTGACGGATACTGAGGAACTTATGACGTGATTGCGAGGGTGAGAAATGTCGGATCCCGCGGACAGACCGCACGGTTGGTAGGTATCGTCGAGCACGATGTCGTGGACCAGCGAGGAGACCTACGCCCAAACCCGTCTACCGGTTGAGCGGGCCAGCACGCTAAACCCGGATGCTTACCGGTCGGTCGACTACTTCGATTCCGAGCGGACCCATCTCTTCACCAACTCCTGGGTAGCCGTCGGTTTCATCGAGCAGGTGACCGATCCCGGACAGGTGCTCGTGCGCAATGTGGCGGGACGGTCAGTCATCATTGTTCGCGCGATCGATGGGCAGCTCAACGCCTTTCTCAATGTATGCCGCCACCGGGGTGCCCAACTCATCACCGAAGACTGCACCCTGGCCAAACGAATCCGATGCCCCTATCACGCATGGGCTTATGGCTTCGATGGCGAGTGCCTCGGAACGCCGCTCTTTGAAGGATCAGGGATCCCGGAGGAACAGCAGCCGGTTTTCGACATGTCAGCGACGAAGGAATTCGACCGGGCCGACTACGGGCTGTTCCCGGTGTCTGTCGACACCTGGGCGTTCCTCGTGTTCGTGAACATCGATGGCTCCGCAGAACCGCTTTCGCAGTGGCTTGGTGACCTGCCCGACCGGATGGCCGGATACGGGCTGGAGGAGTGGAAGATCCAAGCAGTCAATCCGTATGACATCGCCGCCAACTGGAAACTGATCGCCGAGAACTTCATGGAGTACTACCACCTGCCGTGGGTGCATCCGGAGCTGATGAAAGTGTCGCGCATGGATGATCACTACCGTTGGCAGGGCCCGGGCATGTACACCGCCATGACCACCACCCCGGTTACCCAGGACGACAAGTCGGGATGGCTCGACCTACCGCCGCACCAGCGAATCGCCGGAAGCGACCGCATCTCGGGCCGTCATGTCACCTTGTTCCCCAACGTGGCCATCTCCTTCCTACCGAACCACGCGTTCGTAATCATGCTTGATCCCCAAAGCCCCAACCGGACCATCGAAACTACGACGGTGTTGACCCATCCTGATTCGGTGGACACGCCGACCGCTAGTGAAGGACTCGACAAGCTCTCGAAATTCTGGGATGAAGTCAACCGTGAAGACATAGCCATTGTCGAACGGGTCCAGATTGGGCTGTCGACCCCCGAGTACCAGGGGGGACGGATGTGTTATCACTTCGAGGAACCGGTCCATCGATTCCAGAACATGGTCATCGACCGGATGTGTGGAATCGACCGGATCCCAGCCGGCGACAGTCCGGAAGTAGCCAGCAGGTTCGGACCGCCCGAGTAGCCCCGGCCGACACCTATGCGAACACCCGCATATACTGCCCGCATGGAACGCAGGAGCTGGGTTCGGCACATCACTGTGCTTCAGTTCGCCCTCATGGTGACCATTCTGGCTTTGGTTATGATGCATACTCCGGCCGTATCGCATGCCATGCCCACCAGCCACGGCGCACAGACGACGATGGGCGCCAACCATATGAACGGATCGGCGTGTCGTACCATCCACGAGCAAGCTGTGGCCGCCCCGGTTGCAGCCGAGCAGATGAAGCGTTCGCCGGTGGCGTCAGCCGACCGGCCCGCCCCGCTCAACAACCACTCATTTCAGCCATTGGATCAGGCGACCCTGGGTATCTGGCGGACATAAGCCGGCGAGTCGCGCCCGTTTGTGAACACCAGCTACCAAGGAGCACGCACAATGCGTCACACAAAAACCACGACCTCGATCGTCGCGCTAGGACTCGTTCTATCGGCGTGCGGCGCCGAAACCGCAGTCACCGTCCCAACTCTGCCACCAGTAATCGCGACCACAATGCCTATGAACGACACGGCCATGGATGACATGGCAACCGAAGACTCCATGCCCATGGACATGGATGAGCACGCCGATGACGAGCACGTCTTTGAGTTCGGCGAACCGGCTGACGCGTCGTCCGCCGCACGGATCATCGATGTCTCAACCCTCGACACATTCCGATTCACCCCCGACCCGATCACGGTGAAGGTTGGAGAAACTGTGACTTTCCGAATCACCAACGATGGAAATGTCCCCCACGACGTCGTCCTCGACGACATGGCAGGACAGGACGCCCACGAGGCCGAGATGGCTGAAATGGTGGCTAGCGGAAATATGACTATGGCTGACGAAGAAAACGGTTTCGCCCTGTTAGCCGGGGAGTCAAAGGCGCTGACATGGACGTTTACTGAAGCAGGGACAGTGTTTCTGGGTTGTCATCAGCCAGGTCATTACGCGGCTGGCATGATCGCTTCGGTGATTGTCGAACCATAAGTGCCGGTAGACAGACGATGACGTTCGGGATGGCTCGACAGGCCCATCCCGAACTCTCACCTGCGCCATAGGCTCAACAAACCAAACACCGAGCAGCCGAAAACCCGCTTGGTTAATACGTTGTGAGATCCTCGGCAAATCGGGAGACCACCTGATCGACGCCGGCCATGAGTTCGTCAAGGTCGCTTGCCTCACAAATAAGAGGAGGCGAGAGCATCAACTTGGCATTGCCCCGGTCGTCGGCCCGGATCAGCAGATTGGCATCCTGAATGAACCTTGGGAGACGCTCCTTCACGTAGAGGGCGGTCTCTTCCTCGGTGAGGTATTGGCCGGCCTCCCGGCTACGACCCAGCTCAACCGCATAGAAGTAGCCCATCCCCCGAATGTCGGTGACGACGTCATGGGCATTTTCGAGTTCGGCCAGCTTTGCCCCAAAGTAATCCTGGTTGGCGGTCACGTTCTCAACGACGTGCTCGGACCGCATGGCGGTGATGTTGGCGATAGCCGTGGCCATAACCATGGGATGACCGCCCCAGGTCGCCCCATGCGTGAAGCCCGAGTCGTGCTCGACGAGCAGATCGTTGACAACCTCGTCACGAATAATCACTCCGCCAATGGGCGCATATCCAGAGGTCGCACCTTTGGCGAAGGTAATGAAGTCGGGGTCGGCACCAACGAGGGGGGACCCAAACCAGTCGCCTAGCCGGCCAAACCCGGTAATCACTTCGTCAGCATGGAGAAGGATGTCGTACTTATCGCAGATCCTCCGCAGCTCCTGCCAATAGCCGTCGGGAGGTACCAGAGCACCGCCGCCATTTTGAACGGGTTCAGCCGTAATCAAACCGATGTTCTCCGGCCCGACCCGCAGGATGGTTTCTTCAAATGCGGCCGCGCCGCCCATCCCGGCTTCCAACGTATTCGCGACTTTGTGGGTGTTCGGCAGCAACGGATAGAAAGGCGCCCGGATACCTTCGAGCCCGGTGAGCGACAGAGCTCCCATGGTCGTACCGTGGTACGAAAAGTTACGACTGATGATGCCGGTCTTGGTCGGATTGCCGCGCATGTAGTGGTACTGACGGGCGAACTTGATAACTGACTCGACGGCTTCGGAACCCGAACTTACGAAGAACACCGAGTCCATCCCTGACGGCGCGACCTCGCTGATGAGCTTGGCGCATTCAATGGCCGACGGATGGGCGGCTGCCCAGGTGGGGGTGTAGGCCAACAATTCCATCTGTTTGGCGGCGGCATTTGCCAGGTCAGACCGACCGTGGCCGAGCTGAACAACGAACAGGCCGGCCAACCCGTCGAAGATCTTGTTGCCGTCGTCGTCCCAGAGATAGACGCCCTCACCGCGCACATACATGGGAACGTTCCCGTCTCGCCATGCCTTGCCGCTCGTGAAGTGCAGGAGCATATGGCGAAGATCCGCCTTGTTGACACTCATGGTTCTCCTTTGGAAATAGCCGCTCCGACGATACTGCGCCGTTGGACCCAGGTAAAGTGCCAGAAAGGCACCAAGTAGCGGTACCACGCGCAAGCCGTTGCCGCTCTGAAGGTGATCCGGCGTCCCGTAAAAGGCGAGTGGACGATGACAAAGAAGCCGGTCAGTCAAGTGCTCATCGCGCTCGATCCTGGTTCAACCGAGCCGCTGTACAAACAGCTGTCCAAAGCGCTTGTCGGAGCCATTGAACAAGGACACTTCAACACCGCCGAACTCCTCCCCTCGTCCCGGACCCTTGCGAACGACCTGGGCCTTTCACGGAACACGGTGAATCTGGCCCTGCAAATGCTGCTCTCGGACGGCTACATCACCTCGATACCGAGGGTCGGCCACACGGTCAACCCCGACTTTCAGGCGCACCTCAATGACCAGCCCCGTCCGCGTAGCGAGTCATTGGGCTGGGAGAGACGACTTGCCACCGATACGAGCGACTTCGGCCACATTTGGAAGCCGGCCAACTGGTCGACTTACCCGTATCCCTTCATCGCCGGTCAGGTAGAGACGGACATGTTCCCATCCAAATCATGGGGCCGGGCAATGCGGTCAGCCCTGATCCCCGAGCATGCTGGCGCCAGCCTGCATGACCTCGTCGACCGCGACGACCCGTTGCTCATAGAGATGCTCCGACGCCACGTTCTGCGCGGCCGCGGTATCACGGCCAAGCCTGAGGAAATCTTGATAACCCTCGGCTCACAGCACGGACTGGGTCTCGTCGCGGCCGCGCTCCTGGGCTCCGGGTCGATGGTGGCGATTGAAGAACCCGGATACCCGGATGCCCGGCACATGGTCCGCTCCCGGGGAGCGGCCATCAGGGCGTTGCCGGTTGACGATCAAGGGGCCGTGATCCCGTCAGATCTGTCTGATGTGGACATGGTTTTCGTGACGCCATCGCATCAGTACCCAACCAACGCCACCCTGTCGATTGGCCGCCGGCAAGCTCTCCTGTCCCAGGCATCCCGCGACGATTTCGTCATCATCGAGGATGACTACGACTCCGAGTTTCGCTACCTCGGGCAATCTACTCCAGCGATGAAGAGCATTGAGAACTCCGGCCGGGTCATCTACCTCGGCAGCTTCTCGAAGTTCCTGGCTCCAGGACTGCGACTCGGATTTGTGGTCGCCGAGCCTCCACTCATCGAACATTTGCGCGATCTGCGCCGTTACCAACTTCGCCATCCCCCAGGGTTGCTCCAAAGGGCTCTAGCCCTGTTCATCGAAAGCGGGGACTACAACCGATCCGTCCGTCGGATTCGTAAGATCTACAAGGAGAAATGGGCGGCGATGTCGGCAGCTGTCGAAACACACATCCCCTGGCCCGTTCCCATCCCGACAGGAGGGCTCTCCATCTGGGTGACCGGACCACCTGACTTTGATGCCACCACCATGGCCGAGCTAGCGATCGACCAGGGTGTGGTTGTCGAGGCAGGCGAACCGTGCTTCGTTACCCAACCCATCCCGCGCAATCACTTCAAGCTGGGATATGCGTCGACGCCGCTCCCGGCCATCGAACCAGGACTGGCCATGCTCGCCCGGGTCATCGACCGTCTGAACTAAAGCCATCTGGTACCGGACCGATAGATCATTCTGGCTCTTTACGTGATACCAACCAGCGTGTACCTTGAGAGTCGTTCTTAGAACCGCTGGTAGCACGCGCCTTGGAGGTAAAACAGATGCGAGTCGGAGTCGTCCGGGAAACGAAAATCGACGAGAATCGCGTCGCGCTGACACCATCGGGTGCCCATGCTCTTGTAGAGGACGGAGCCGAGGTGCTCGTCGAGGCCGGTGCCGGAGTGGGGTCTCGAATCGCCGACGCCGAATACGAAGCTGCCGGCGCAAAGGTTCTCGACGCGGCGGATGAGGTGTGGTCGACCGCCGACATCATCGTCAAGGTCAAAGAACCACAGGAATCTGAATTCGAGTACCTCCGCGACGATCTCACGCTATTCACCTACCTCCATCTGGCTGCCTACCCGAAGGTGGCCGAGGCGCTCACGGTGAGCGGAACCACTGCCATCGCATACGAGACTGTGCAACTGCCGGATCGCTCCCTCCCGCTGCTCGCTCCAATGTCCGAGGTAGCGGGCCGCATGTCAGTTCAGGTGGGCGCCCGCTTTCTCGAAAGCTATGCCGGCGGACGAGGCATTCTGCTCGGTGGCGTGCCGGGAGTCGAACCGGCCACAGTCGTCATCATCGGTGGCGGTGTCGCCGGATCCAACGCTGCGCAGATGGCTTATGGCATGGGAGCCGATGTTCACGTTTACGACATGAGCCCGGTCCCGCTCCGAGCGATCGACAAGCAATACCACGGCGCGGTAAAGACCCGGGTGGCGACGGCCATGGACATCAAGAATGCAGCCGCCCACGCTGACCTGGTGATCGGCGCGGTGTTGCTGCCCGGCGCTCGAGCCCCACGGCTATTGAATCGAGAAGATGTGACCAACATGCGAGCCGGATCGGTTTTGGTTGACATTTCGATCGATCAGGGTGGATGTTTCGAAACCTCCAGGGAGACCAAACACTCCGATCCCACCTATCTGGTGGACGACGTGGTGCACTATGCGGTTGGCAATATCCCGGGCGCCGTGCCTCGCACCTCCACCTTCGCGTTGACCAACGTGACCACCCCGTACTTGCGATTGCTTGCCAGCGATGGCATTGACGCGGCGATGGAACGCCGACCAGAACTGGTCGGGGGCCTTAACGTCCGTCACGGCCAGATCGTGCACGAAGTAGTAGCCGCTCAACTAGCCGTTTAGCCGGAGTCGTGGCGTAGAGTCCGCTACGGAGGCTACGCCGGTGAACCGGGACCAAGAACCATCAGGGCCGCTCGATCGCATCGAGGTAGCCAAAGGCCGCCATGCGTCAGTTGGCGGAGTCGGGGTCGTGCGGGTCCTACCAAACAGGAGCCGCCGAACTGTTGGGCCTTGGTGCTTTGTCGACTGCATCTTGCCTGACGAATTC
This sequence comes from Acidimicrobiia bacterium, assembly GCA_024637275.1. GTDB lineage: Bacteria > Actinomycetota > Acidimicrobiia > Spongiisociales > JAENVV01 > JAENVV01. Next base: position 8,327 of record JAGXFS010000101.1, on the reverse strand, counting down.
GCCGAACCCCATCCGCTCGAAGTCGGCCCACACCCGCATACCGGCTTGGCCACGGTGACCTGGTTGTTCGAAGGCGAGGCCTTGCATGGCGACTCACTGGGGACCGAACAGCTCATTCGGCCTGGTCAATTGAACCTCATGACCGCCGGACAGGGCATTGCTCACTCAGAACTCGGGGTCACGGCCGCCGGGCGGGGCTTCCAAATGTGGCTCGCTCAACCGGAAGCGACCCGGCATGGACCATCGCGCTTTGAGCACCACGCCGAACTGCCCACCGCCACCTTCGGTACGGCGCAAGCAACTGTGCTCCTGGGAACCCTCGGTGATGCCGTGTCCCCGGCGGTCGTCGACAGCGACCTTGTCGGTACCGAACTCCGGCTGCGACCAGGCACCGTCGAGATACCAGCCAATCCGCGATTCGAATACGCCATAGTGCCGATAGATGCACCGGTCAGGATCGGCGAAGCGATCGTCGAACCCGGCTGGCTCGGGATGGTCCCGGTCGGAGCTGAGCTCCTTATGATCGGGGCCGGCCAGGCCGGCGCCCGGGTCATGTTGCTCGGTGGCGTCCCATTGGAGGAGCGTATCCAGATGTGGTGGAACTTCGTCGCTCGGACCCGCGATGAGCTGACCCAGGCCTGGCTTGACTGGCAGAACCAGAACACGGATCGTTTCGGCGAGGTCAATTCGACCCTGGCGCGCATTGACGCACCCCCTCCGCCCTGGATCCGACCCAACAACTCCTGAGTAGACAGATCGCCTCCCGCCTGGTTCGATCGGCCATCGTTCGCACTTCTGGCATTGCCGCCGTCTTGCCACTACGCTCCCTCGGACAAAGTAGGACAAAATGCGACAGATAGAGGGTAGGTCGTTCAATGGGTGGCGAGCGAGAAGCGCGTCTATTAGAGATGGTTCAGTCATCAATGCAGGAAGCTGTTGACGCGGGTGTCATCAGGGTTCGCATCACCGACGACCAACTGACCGGCACCAATATCCGGGTCAACGGCCGGGACCTCATCAACTTCGGATCTTGTTCCTACCTCGGACTGGGCCAGGACTCGCGCCTCAAGCAAGCCGCGGCGTCGGCGGTCGAACGCTTCGGGCCTAGTTATTCGTCGTCGGTCGCCTACGCATCGGTAGACCTCTACACCGACCTTGAAGAGCGGCTCACCCAGATCTTCGGTGGGCACTCCGTAATTCCAGCGCCCACCACCACCCTTGCCCACCTGGCCGCCCTCCCGGTGCTGGTTTCGCGCAGCGACCTCGTAGTAATTGACATACAGTCTCACGCCTCCATGCACATGGCGGTCGACGTGTTGCGGGGACGCGGGATGACGGTAAAGGTCGTTCGACACAACGATATGAACGCGCTCCGCTCCGTCCTTTCATCGGCGGCCGATACCTATGAAAAGGTTTGGTACCTGGCCGATGGGGTCTATTCCATGTTTGGTGACGTCGCACCCGTCGCCGAGATCGACCTATTGATGGAGGAATTCGGGAACCTGTACGTCTACTACGACGACGCCCACGGATTCGGATGGGCGGGACGGCACGGAGTTGGCTACGTGCTCGAGAACACCCAACTCAACCCGCGCAAGGTTGTGGCCGTGTCTCTGTCGAAGTCCTTCGGAGCGGGGGGCGCCGCTCTGGCCATCGGTGACCCGGTAATGGCGCAAAGAATCCTCCTGACCGGTGGGACTTTGACCTTCGGCGGGCCAATCCACCCGGCAGTACTCGGTGCGGGCGTTCGATCCGGCGACATCCACCTGAGTCGTGAACATGCCGAGCGACAGGAGGTGTTGTACGAACGCATCGACCTGGTGAACAAACTCGTCGATGAGTGCGGGTTGTCCGTCCCATCGCTGGCCCGTACCCCGATCACATTCGTCCGGGTAGGCACCTCCGACGATGCGATCCGGATGACGAAAATCATGATGGCCAATGGGTTTTTCGTCAATGCGGCCGGCTACCCGGCCGTTCCGATCCGCGAAGGAGGCGTCCGGTTCACCGTCACCGCCGCACACTCCGCAGCTGAAATCGAGGCACTGATCTACACCCTGGCCGAATACACCAATCCTCCCGAGGTCATCGACCTCACCGAGGAACTGCATCAGCCGGTTTTCGGGCGGCGTTCCGCGATCTGATCGCAAAACAGGACAAAGCAAGACATTTCAGTCAAGTAGCCCCTAAACAGGGCCGATATTTGACTAATGCAGATCACCGCACTCAGGCTTGGTCAGGTGACCACAGATCAGCTGATGCTGAAGTGGAAACCGATCGCGTTCGTGGTTGCACTCGCGACTCTGGCGGCCTCGACAGTCATATTCCCCGAAGTCGCCGACATAACCGGTGCTTTCGGCCTCCTCATCGGATACGTAACCGGTGGTCGAGTGGCACTTCGCCACGCCAAATCGAAAGATGGCCGCGAACGCCTGGTGTGGACCCTGATCGGTGGCGGCCTCACGTCGGCAGGGGCTGGAGTTAGCCTGCTTTTCCTTCTCGAAGCGTTCGGTGTCCACCCACCTGCATTCGGCCCGATCGATATCTTGTTCATCGGGGGATACCTGGGAGTTCTGGCCGGAGCCGCTTCTCTGCCGAATGCTTTTGCTGGACGAAGAGACCTGGCTGGAACCATTATCGACGGGATAGTCGGAGCAATCTCGGTGAGTGCTCTCGGCTGGATCCTGATAGTGGGTGACCTCGTGGATTACTTCAGCGGCGCGAACTCATGGGCTCGCTGGCTAGGGACCGCCTACCCGGCCCTCGACATCCTCACCATCATCATGTTCGTCACGTTGATAAGCCGCCGATCCCTCTATCGGATGGATCTTCGCCTGGTCCTGCTCGCCACCGGTGCCGCCTTTCAAGTGGCGGCCGACCTGACATTTCTTAAGAATGGCGTTCCGAGCAGCTTCGCCGAGGCTCAGCCCGTCTACCCCCTCTTCATCGCCGCATCGGGCTGCCTGGCTGCAAGCGCCTACTTCGCCGACACAGCGCCGAAGCCACGGGAGTACACAGAACGCACCATCCACTGTCTCGCGGCGGCTGCCCCATACGGCGTGGCTCTGAGCCTGGTAGCTGCAACCCTCGTGTCGCTTCCCTATGCCGGCTTCGATCCGCCCGTACGGACTCTTGACGGTGGCAACCTTGGTGGTCGGTGGTCTGGTAACCCTTCGGCAAGGACTCGCCATTCACGACAACCGCATTCATGTTGACCAAAAGCGCAGCGACCTCGTTTCGTCGATTTCGCACGAACTACGGACTCCCTTGACAGCTGTCGTCGGCTTCCTGGAGTTGATGAACGACCCCGAAAGTGGACTCACCCTCAAGGAGCACACTGAGCTCATCGCGATCACCCACCGCGAAGCCACCCGCATGTCCCGCATTGTCGCCGACGTCATCCTGCTGACCCGATTCGCGCCCGACAAAATCTCCCTCGTCGAGGAGTCGATTTCGGTGTCATCCCTGATTGGCGAGACCCTCCGCACCATTGACCCTGATGGGGCTGAAATCGAAATCATGGTCAGCGACGATCTAGCAGCCAACTTCGACCGCGGAAGACTGCAACAGGTTCTCATCAATCTGGTCGAGAACGCGATCCGATACGGCGACGGAAGGATCGCCGTCGTTGCCCAGAATCGCAATGGCGACCTGGTGTTGGAGGTCCACGACAACGGGCCGGGCGTCCCGAAGCGCGACAGACACATCATGTGGCAACGTTTTGAACGAGGTGCCAACCGGTTCAACACGGCCATCCCGGGGTCGGGAGTGGGTCTCGCAGTCGTGGCCGCGATCGCCGCTTCGCATGGCGGGCAAGCATCGTATGAAGAATCGGATATTCTCGGTGGCGCCTGCTTCCGGATCACCCTCCCCGATCGGTGTCGAGACGCCAAGACATCGGCCCTGCGGGCAGCCCTCCAAACTGCCTGAACTCGGGGCCGCCAACAAATCGGATCTACGCCTAGCGGCCAGCTGGCACAACTAGCCTCAGCCCGTGCCAAACCAGCGTCGCCCCCCGATGCGTTCCCCGTTGACGAGGCTCCCCCGCACCGTCGTCGCACTCGGATTCGTGAGCTTTTTCACGGATATGTCGAGCGAAATGATCTACCCGTTGCTGCCCGCGTTCCTTGTCACCGTCTTGGGAGCCGGAGCGGTCGCCCTCGGCACGATCGAAGGTATTGCCGAATCGACAGCGGCAGTACTGAAGGCGTATTCCGGGCGCTGGGCGGATCGGATGAGACGTCGCAAACCCCTTATCGTCAGCGGCTACGGACTGTCTGGCTTGATGCGACCCTTGATCGGGCTGGTTATGAGTTGGCCGTTGGTCGTGGTCCTTCGGTTCGCCGATCGGATCGGCAAGGGACTGCGCAGCTCTCCGCGCGATGCTCTCATCGCCGACGTCACGCCACCCGAACGCCTCGGCGCTGCCTACGGACTGCACCGAGCCATGGATCACGGCGGTGCGGTCGTTGGACCGCTGGTCGCGGCCGGCCTGCTTCTGATTCCGGGGATCGGCCTGCGGGAAGTCTTTCTGCTGGCCGGTGTTCCGGCAGTTGTTGTCATGCTGGTTCTGTTCTTTGCGGTCAACGAACCAGGTGATCGGCCGGTGGCTCCTGGTTCGCCGCCGTCCATCATCGAGGGCTGGCAAGCTACCCAGCCACCTTTCCGGCGACTCCTCCTGGCGGTCATCGTCTTCACCCTTGGAAACAGCACCGACGCCTTCTTACTTCTTCGATTGACCGACGTCGGGTTCGCCCCGGCATCGGTGGCGGTGCTCTGGTCGCTACACCACATCGTGAAACTGTTGGCCAATCTTTATGGCGGCCAACTGTCAGATCGTGTCAGTCGCCGGGCGTTGATCGGGACCGGATGGCTTCTCTACGCTGGCATCTACCTCGGGTTCGGTCTCACGACGGACACTGCCACCCTTGTTGGGCTCTTCCTTATCTATGGGATCTATTTCGGTCTCACCGAACCGGTCGAACGCGCCTGGGTGGCCGCCCTCGCTCCGGCGGACTCCCGCGGAGGAGCGTTCGGCTTTTTCCACGGTGCTGTGGGACTTACTGCCCTGCCGGCCAGCCTGCTGTTCGGGGCGTTGTACACGACGCTTGGGCCGGCGGCCGCCTTCGGGACTGGCGCAGCCCTCGCGGTCACCGCGACCGTCCTCTTGATGCGGGTCCCGTCGCCTTCGCATCCAACTGCGGTTAACTAACCGGCTAGGTTTTCCGGGTGCAGATTCAATTTGATCCATTTGTTGACGAATGCCCGGAATGTGGATTCGATATCGTAGTGTGGGACGTACCGGACTCCATCCGGACGATCAGCCATGCGAAGGCCCTCATTGAACTCGCTTGTGAATCCATGGAACCAGTGCTCCTCGACGCCAACGTAGACGCCGACTCGCCGTCGATTGCCGATCAAGTCGAATCGCTCACCGACGTTCTTCGATCCACGAGGAACTTGATCGTGACTCCGAACGATTACGAGAGCCGGGACAGTTCTTTGGAGTCGATTATGGATGCCCTCCATCACGAGGGGGCTACGGCCAGCAACGCCCTCCGGAAGCTGACGTCCACTGAACTTGATGCGGCCCTTCCCGACGCCGACACTGGCCACGAGACCATCGGCCTGGCTGTTCGCCATCTGGCTCACGCCGTACTGCACCAGCAGGCTGCCATCGGCCAGGCCCGCAAGCGGCTCGGCGACAATGCCCAATTTGGCACAGGCGAGGTCATACAAGTCTCGGGCTCCGGTGGCGGCCTACCGAAAACCCCCCTTCTCTCTGGCAAAGTCGACAAGTCAGGCGTCGTTGGAGACCGCCAGGCCAGCCGGCAGCACCATGGGGCACCCTTCCAGGCCTTATGCATCTTCAGCGCCGAAGTGATCGATCAGTTTGCCGCACAGGGGCATCCGATCGCCTACGGATCCGCCGGCGAAAACGTCACAGTCCATGGACTCAACTGGGTGGGATTAAGGGCGGGTGTCGAACTTCAGATCGGGAATGTCGTCTGTCGCTTGACGGCGCCGGCGGTACCTTGTTCGCAGAACGCGCCATGGTTCACCGATGGTGACTTCACCCGGCTGTCTCACGCAAAACATCCCGGGCATTCACGCTGGTACGCCAGTGTGGTCACCGGAGGCACGATCAGCCCTGGAGATTCAGTCCACTCGGTTTGATACCCGATGTCACCAGTTCGGCTGCTGGTCTCGCTCAGCCAAAACGGCCAGGTTCTCGACCATGGCCGCATCCATTGGGCCGTGCGTTGTACCGTCACGCCGGTCAAGTAGTTCCCCCGCCTCGATACGAGATCGCACAGTCGACCGATCGAGGATCGCCAGGTCTGCCGCGAAAGCAATCATCGCCTCCGGATCGAGAACCCCGTCGGCCGCACTGGCCGCAAATACGCGTTGATCGAGCTCCGGGTCGACGCCCCCTTCAACCGTGAGCGAGCCATCAGGATGGATCCGCAACCAGCCAACAGCGGACACCCCGGCTTCGCTTGCGACAACAAATCTTTCGCCAGCTTTCGGAGAGCATCCACGATGCCGGATCGGATTATCGACCTCGATCGTCGTCCCCGGAATCGGCTCCGTCACACTGCCACCTGTGGATTCGACCCAGAGCACCTCTTCGAGCTCAACGACGGAACGGTCCCAGCCAGCATCGACGACGACCACCCGAGCCAGATTCGGTATGCGAAAGTCAGTCCAGGTCCGCGGGGCATTGGGGGTTGCGTCGCCGGATAGTGTTGTCACGGCACGAGTTTCGCAATCCAGACCCGCCCACCAAGCCCCCGCCGCCAATAGCGCAATGAGAACCAGCCCGGATACGATTCGGCGAATCCACAACCTCATATGACGAGGGTAATGGACCGTTAGCCGTGGAGTTGAGGCTTGTACCAGGAGCCGAGTTGGGCGCGGGCGGCGATCCGGCGGCCTGCCACTTCAATTTCGAAGCTGCCGTTTTCGATCCAGCCCTTGGTGACTCCGTCTGGATTCGTGACATATCCCATGGCCAGAGCCGACCCCAGTGTGTACGACCACATACCTGACGACGTCCGTCCAACGAGTTCACCATCGCGGTAGATCGGTTCATCGTGGTAGAGCAGCGTGTCGGGATCGTCGAGCTTAACTTGAATGAGGCGCTTCGGGAGAGGGAGACCTTTCTGGGCGAGCAGGGCATCCTTGCCAATGAAGCCTCCTGGTTTGTCCCAGGCGACCGCGAATCCGAGACCGGCCTCGAGGGGAGTGTCTTCGCCGCTGATGTCGTGACCCCAATGGCGATACCCTGACTCGAGCCGCAGCGAGTTCATCGCGTGATAGCCAGCATGAGCCAGGCCGTGATCAGCGCCCGCCGCCACGATGGCGTCGTACAGCGCGACCGCGTCGGCTTCCGAAGCGTAGAGTTCCCAACCCAGAGCGCCGACGTAGCTCAAGCGCATGGCGTGGACCTTGACTCCGCCAACCGTGACATGTTGTGCGGTTGCAAATGGAAAGGCTTCACTCGAAAAATCAGCGTCAGAGATCCCCGAGAGCAACTCCCGAGAGTTAGGTCCCATCAGGCCGAGCATCAGCTCGGGTACATGAGCGATCTTGACGCCACGACCAACGCCTTGACGCCGGAGTCGGGCCCATTCGCGGGTCTTGCCGGCCGCGGCGGTGACAACCTTGAACGAGTCGTGGCCAAGGCGCACGACGGTGAGGTCGGCTTCGATCCCGCCCTTCGTGTTGAGCCACTGGGTGTAGACCACCTTGCCCACGTCGACATCGACGTCGTTGGCGGAAAGTTGATTCAATACATCGAGAGCACCAGGACCGTCAACGGTGAACTTCGCAAAGGACGTCTGGTCGAACAGACCCACCGTCTCCCGGACCGCACGGCATTCGACTCCGCAGTTGTCGAACCAGTTCTGCTTTCCATACGAATACTCGTAGACCCGCTCCTGGCCCGGCCTGGCGTACCAGTTGGGGCGTTCCCACCCGGCGGTCTCTCCCCACACCGCTCCGGCCGCGTCGAGACGATCGTGCAACGGGGACGTCATGATCCCTCGGGCTGACTCGTACTGGCGGAACGGCCAATGCATGGCATAGAGCAGGCCAAGGCTCTCCGAGATCCGATCCTTCAGAAACCGTTCCTCTGCCTGATACGGGAAAGCGCGACGGATGTCGACGGCGCTCAAATCCATCGGTGGCTCTCCATCGATAATCCAGTCGGCGAGCACCCAACCAACCCCACCGGCTGACTGAATGCCGACCGAATTGAATCCGGCTGCCACAAAGACACCGTCCACCTCGGGGGTTTCGCCCAGGTAGTAGACGCCGTCGGG
>JAGXFS010000100.1 GCA_024637275.1 Acidimicrobiia bacterium | reverse complement strand
GGCTTCTACGGCGCCAACGCCCGTGCCTACCCGACCATCCCCGCCATCAAGGGAACCTGGGACATACTTGGTTACGACTTCGAGAAAGTGCATGTCGTCTCGATTCTCGGAGCTGTCGCTCTCTGGCTCATGTTGTTTTGGATCGTTGAGCGGACCAGGATTGGTCGGGCGATGAGAGCCGTGGGCGAAGACCGGGAAATCGCCGCTCTCATGGGAGTTGACGTCGATCGGACGATCGTCTTCACCTTTGCGGTCGGTGGGGCTCTGGCCGGTGCCGCCGGCATCCTCTACGTATTCCTGTTCAACCAGGCACACTTCTTTATGGGTTTCTTCCCCGGCCTCAAGGCATTCACCGCAGCCGTGCTTGGCGGCATCGGATCGATTACCGGGGCCGCACTAGGAGGTTTGATCCTGGGAATCCTCGAGACCGTCGGACCGAACTTGTTCCTCGACGGAGCAGGCGTTCCCTCACCTAATCAGCTGATCCCTATCGTTGCATTCGGAATCTTGGTGCTCGTGCTCATCTTCCTGCCCGGTGGGTTCCTCGGAGCTCCTGACGATAAGAGCCGCGCATGATGTCGGCCCGATCCCGTTCCATTCGCCAGGGGCTTATCGCTGGGGCCATCGTCATCTACCTCGGACTCGTTGGGATGCTCGTCGCGTTCGATGCGCGAGCCATCATCACCGGGGTTCTGAACTTCGCCACCGTGCTCATTGCCATCACGTTCGTAGGCTTCGCCTACCTGTCGGGCAACCGGGGAAAAAACAGGGCTCCCGCCCAGCCTGCGATCACTGCCGGGATTACTGCGGGCACAGTCGCCGGTGCCACAGTTGCCGTGTTCAGTCTCGTCGTGAACTTCCTCATCGAGACGCTCGGCTGGAACGTGCGGAACATGTTCACCAGCATCAGCGACCCTCTGATCGAGTTCTTCTCGTTCGGGCAATCGACGATCGTCGGAGCCCTGCTGATGGTGGTGTTCGGGCTGGTAGCCGGACTAATCGGCGGTTCGCTCCACCTGCTGTCGAACACGTATCGCAAAGTGGTCGTGATGGGCTTCGCCGCGTCAGTCTTCGGTGCGCTCGGCGCTCCCCTATTCAAAGTGATGCTTGACGGTCTGAACATCCCCAACCGGTGGTTGTTCGAACGTGACGGCCTTACGCTGATCGGTGCGATAATCCTCTTCGTGGTGTTCGGAGCGGCTCGACTCGGTTCGGAACGAGTTGGAGGCCCTCGCCAGGCTCTGCTGAAGGTCCCGGGCACCACTGAGAAGAACATCCGGTGGGTAATCACCGCGCTGGCGCTCTTCGGGATGGCCGTACTGCCATGGATCGTCAACGACTTCGTATCGGACGTGCTCGGATTCGTAGGCCTCTATATTCTCCTCGGACTTGGCCTGAATATCGTGGTCGGGTTCGCCGGTCTGCTTGACCTCGGTTATGTGGCCTTCTACGCCGTTGGTGCGTACTCGGTCGCTTTGTTGACCGCCCGCAGTTCGACGTTGGTTGGCGGGGCCGTAACGAGTCCTGCGGCGGCCGGCTACACGAACTTTTGGGTCGCCATTCCGATCACGATCGTGATCGCAGTCATCATTGGTGTTGCGATCGGCGCTCCAGTACTCCGCCTTCGCGGCGACTACCTGGCCATCGTCACCCTGGGGTTCGGCGAAATCATCCGGACCCTCGTGTTGTCCGACTGGCTCAAAAGCACGTTCGGCGGACCTCAGGGCCTCACCGAGGTCGCATCGGTTCCGTTCTTCGGCCTCAATACCCGTGACCCGCAGATCCTCTATTACCTGATCTACGCGTTTGCGGGATTGGCACTGTTCATCTCGTATCGACTCAAGACATCGCGGGTCGGGCGAGCGTGGGCCGCCATGCGCGAAGACGAGGACATCGCCGAGGGGATGGGCGTCAGCGTTATCAAGTACAAGCTGCTGGCGTTCGCCACGGGCGCCGCCGTCGGATCGCTCGGTGGAGCCTTCTTTGCAGCAAAACTATCGGTGGCCAACCCGGGATCTTTCACGCTGCTTGTCTCCATCAACGTGCTGGCCGTCGTTGTTCTCGGGGGAATCGGCTCGATCCCCGGTGTGGTGGTCGGATCTCTCGTGCTCGTCGGCCTCCCCGAGTTGCTCCGTGAGTTCGGCGAGTTCCGGCTCCATATCTACGGTGCCATTCTTATCGCGATCATGATCCTCAAGCCGGAAGGACTGATCCCCGACAAGCGGCGGGCTCTGGAGCTACATCAAGGCGACCACCAACCCGAAAAGGGCATGCTGAGTGCCGCTGCGACGGAGGGTGTGCAATGAGCCATCTTCTCGAAGTGAAAGGTCTGTCAATTCGCTTCGGTGGCGTGCAGGCCGTCAACAAGGTTGACTTCCACGCCGATCCCGGGGAGATCGTGGGCGTTATCGGTCCGAACGGTGCTGGCAAGACCACCCTGTTCAACATCATTACCGGCTTCTATAGCCCCGATGAAGGCACGATGACCTTCGACGGCCACAACATCTCGGGCCTCAAACCGAATGCGCTCACCCGACTCGGTATGGCGAGAACCTTCCAGTCGGTACGACTGTTCAACGCCATGACCGTGCTGGAGAACGCCATGGTCGGCCAGCACACCCGAACCAAGGCTGGTGTGTGGGGAGCCCTGACCCGATCGAAGCGAACGAGAGCAGAAGAAGACCACATTCGCGAGCGCGCCCGAGAAGCCCTGGCATTCTTTGGGGACCGCCTCTCAGGCCGGGAGGACGCTCTAGCGTCGGACTTGGCTTACGCCGACCGGCGGAGGCTCGAAATTGCTCGAGCCATGGCTACCGATGCCAAACTCCTGTTGCTCGATGAGCCGGCCGCCGGGATGAACCCAGCAGAGAAGGAAGGCCTCATCAGTCAGATCGGTCGTCTCCGATCCGACCTCGGGTACTCGGTCATTGTCATCGAGCATGATATGCCCGTCATCAAGAGCGTATCCGACCGGGTGGTAGCTCTCGATCACGGTGAGAAGATCACGGAAGGGTCGTACGAGGAAGTGTCCACGAACAAACAGGTGATCGAGGCCTACCTAGGCAAGGCCGCTGAGGGGTCGCACCTATGAGCCTGCTTGCGATCAAAGACGTCGATGCGGGCTACGGGCCGAGCGAGGTTCTGCAAAAGGTCAACCTTGAGGTCAACGAAGGCGAGATCGTGTGCTTGCTCGGCTCGAACGCCGCCGGGAAGAGCACCACGTTGTTGACGATTCTGGGAATGGTACGGGCGCGAACCGGGACTGTGACGTTGCGAGGTGAGGAAATCCAGGGATTATCCACCCAGCAGATCGTGTCCAAGGGCATCACGATGGTCCCTGAGAACCGCCGCCTGTTTGCCAAGATGACGGTACGCGAAAATCTTGAAATCGGGGCCAATATGCGTCGGGACAAGGCCGAAATCCTGGAGGACATCGACCGGATGTTCGCTTTGTTCCCCCGCTTGAAGGAACGTGTGGCTCAAAAGGCCGGTTCCATGTCGGGCGGTGAGCAGCAGATGCTGGCGATCGGTCGGGCTCTAATGGCCAAGCCAACCGTGCTCCTAATGGATGAGCCTTCGATGGGTCTGGCACCGATTCTTGTCCAGCAGGTCTTTGAGACGATCCAAAAGATCAATGAAGAAGGCGTCACTGTGCTCGTGGTCGAGCAGAACGCCAATGTCGCTCTGGCCATCGCCGACCGGGGCTACGTCATCCAGACGGGCCGCATCGTCATGGCCGACACCGCCGAAGCCATGCTGGCCAATCCGAAACTTCGTGACGCGTACCTGGGCGAACTCGAAGGCTAGAGGGCCCTTCGGGGCACGTTCTGAGCCCGGTTGACCTGAACAAGTAGCCCGTCGACCGCACGCAACGCGACGGCCGTTGGTCGCCGACGAGAAAAGAGCGAAGACTCTGCTTCCGGTCTCCACGGCACGCCAACGTCGGCGATAATCGACGCCATGGACGTCACCATGCTCATCGTCGCGTTTGCCTTTGGTTTCGGCGCGAACCTGCTCCGACTTCCACCGCTAGTGGGCTACCTGATTGCCGGGTTCACGCTTCACGCTCTCGGCTTCGAGGCCACATCAACGGTAGAGACGATCGCCGACCTCGGAGTGATCCTCCTGCTTTTTGGCATCGGGCTCAAACTCAAGTTCAAAACGCTCGCCCGCCCCGAAGTCTGGGGCGCGGCCTCCAGCTTTGCAGCGATCGCGACAGCAGTCGCTGCGTCCGGCATATGGATTTCGGGCCTTCTCGGGTTAAGCCTGACCAGGGACTTGGATCTGCGAGCCACGCTAATCATTGCGCTCGCCCTCTCGTTTTCCAGCACCGTATTCGCCGTAAAAGCTCTCGAGCGGACTAATGAAACTGAGTCCCTGGCCGGACGCATCGCCGTCGGGGTTCTGATCATTCAGGACCTCCTGGCAGTTACGTTCCTTGTCGTATCGGGAGCGCAACGGCCATCCTGGTGGGCACTGGCGTTGGTTCCCCTTTTGCTGGTGTTTCGGCCGGTGGCTTTCTGGCTTATCGACCGCAGCGGTCACGGTGAAATGCTGACGCTTCTTGGGTTCACGCTCGCCGCTGGCGTAGGAGCTGAGACGTTCTACCTGGCGGGCCTCAAACCAGACCTGGGCGCGCTGGTGATCGGGATCGTTTTGGCGAGCCACCCCCGCGCTGAGGAGATGTCCGATCGCCTGCTCGGCTTCAAGGACCTCTTCTTGATCGGGTTCTTTCTCTCCATCGGTCTGTCGGGGACCCCTCCGATGGCTGGCTGGATCGTTGGCCTCGCAGTTGCCATCCTGATTCCTACCCGCAGTTTCACGCTGCTCTGGCTCTTCACACGCCTAAGACTGCGCTCCCGGACTGCTTTGCATGCCTCCCTCACGCTGTCGACGTACAGCGAATTTGGTCTGATTGTTGTCGCCGCGGCGGTGGCTGCTGGCGATGTCGAGCAACCCTGGCTCGCCACCGTTGGTGTCGCGGTCGCCGGATCCTTCGTTCTCGCTTCCGTGAACAACTCTGCCCGGTACCGCGTCTACGACCGGCTGGCAGTCTTCCTGTCAAGACTCGAACGGCAGCCAACAGTTCCGGACGATGCCATCATCGAGTTCGGTCCGGCGCGAGTGCTGATTTTCGGGATGGGCCGCATTGGGATGGGCGCGTACGACGAACTCGTCAAGAACCACCGCGGTCCGGTGGTCGGAGTCGATCGGAATGTCGACGTCGGTATGAAGCACCAACGGGCTGGACGGACGGTCATTCGCGGAGACGCACTCGACCGTGACTTCTGGGAGAGGGTGCAGTTTCATCCAGACGTCGAACTGGTTATCGCCGCAACGAGCAACCACGTAGCCAACCTTGAGTGCGTGCGCCGCATCAGGGAATACTTGCCCAATGCTCGAATCGCGGCGGCCGCCACCTATCCCGACCAAGTGGCGGAACTGCACGACTCAGGAGTCGACATTGCCCGCAATCTCTACGAAGAAGCCGGACAGGCCCTTGCCGACGACGCCGCCGCGACCCTCTGGGCCGACGAGGCGACCAGCGATTGACCTCCGGGGCCCCGGGTCGGTCCGGCTACCCTCGTCACGAGCGGCGTCCCCCGATCGCCGACCCCTGAAAGGTCAAGATGAGCAAAACAACGATGCGGGCGATGGTCCTCACGGGACACGGCGGGCTCGACCGGCTTGAGTACCGCGACGACGTCCCGGTCCCAAGGCCCGGCCCCGACGAGGTTCTCATTGGTGTGCGGGCTTGCGGCATGAACAACACCGACATCAATACGCGAACCGGCTGGTACTCCAAATCAGTCGTATCAGCGACCAGCGAGGCAGCTACGACCACTGAAGCTGATGGCTCCTGGGGCGGCGGACTGGCGTTTCCGCGTATCCAGGGAGCCGATCCGGTCGGTCGTATTGTCGAGGTAGGAACCAACGTTTCGAATACCAGAATCGGGGAACGCGTTCTCGTAGACAGCTGGATACGCGACCCGGGCGGCGACCTCGAGCAATCTGGATACCTGGGTTCAGAACGAGATGGCGGCTACGCAGAATTCGTCGTTGTTCCGAGCATCAACGCCCATGCCATCAACAGCGGGTTCACTGACATCGAACTGGCGAGCTTTCCCTGTTCCTTTGCCACGGCCGAACACATGCTTGAGCGGGCGGCAGTTCATGAGGGACAGTGGGTACTGGTCACCGGCGCTTCCGGTGGCGTGGGCGGAGCGCTTATCCAGCTTGCCAAGCGTCGCCGGGCCAAGGTGGTGGCCATCGCCGGAGTGTCGAAGCTCGACGGGGTGCGAGCGCTGGGCGCCGACGTCACCATCGCCAGGCAGGACCATGACCCGGCGGCGACCGTGATCGACCTGGTCGGCAAGGTCGACGTGTTTGCCGATGTCGTCGGTGGACCACATTTTGCTTCCCTGCTCGATGTGGTGAAACGGGGCGGCCACTACACAACGGCCGGAGCGATTGGCGGCCCGATCGTCGAATTGGATCTTCGGACGCTCTATCTCAACGACCTCACCTTGCATGGCGCGACGGTCCTGCCTCCGCAGGTCTTCGCCAACCTTGTGTCCTACATCGAACGAGGAGAAGTTCGTCCGATCGTGGCGCAGACCTTCCAATTAGCTCAGATGCGCGCCGCCCAAGAAGCCTTTATGGCAAAGAACCATGTCGGGGCCATCGTCATCGAAATCGAGCGGTGAGTCCGGTTAGACCCGCACGACATCCCGGGTTGGTTCGCGTAAGCGGTAACTGAGGTAGCCCGCCACCAGCAGGGCAACTGATCCGGATACAAAAGCCATCGAATAGCTGCCAGTACGTTCGAATAGAACACCGGTCAGCCAGGCACCGAGGGCCGATCCAACCTGATGTGATGCCGAGATCAGCCCGATGGCCACGGCCCAGCCACCGGAACGGAAGACAGTTTGGGTAAGCGACGTGGTGGGTGGCACCGTGCTGAAGTCGGCGATCCCGAAGAGCGCTCCGAACACGAACAAGCCCGACGCGCTGGTCACGAAAGGCAGTATCAGCAAAGTTCCGGCCCGCATGATGTAGATCGCCGCCAGCATCTTCCCTCGATCTAGACGGTCGGTGAGCGCACCGGCCAGCAGAACGCCTCCGACGTTGAAGGCCGCCAGGGTTGCTAACGCGGCCGAGGCGGTGGTCTGGGCAACGTGGTGGTCAAGAGCGAACGGGATCAAGTGCGTTTCGATCATGCCCGTTGTGGTGTACCCACAAACAAAGAACGGGATGAGGAGTAGCCAGAAGCGCGGTTCGCGCACCATCTCTGCAATTTTGGTCGGGGCGATTCCAGCTGGCCGGGCGGGCAGTCGCGGGACGGTTCTCGCCACGGCCACCGCTCCGAGCAGACAGAGCGCCGCCAGGACAAACAAGGAGGCCTGCAGGGACACACCCAAAGCGGCAGTGGCGATCGGCAGGATGATGACCTGACCGCCTGCACCGCCGGCTGTCAGCAACCCAAAGATAAGCCCGCCTCGTTTTTCGACCAACTCCCCTGCAACGTATGACAACGCAGCCAATGAGGACATCCCGGTTCCGAACGCCGAAACGAAACCGATCGATACGACGGCCATCCACATCTCGGTGCTGAGACCGGCTCCGACCAAACCGAGCGAGATAAGGACCAGGCCACTACCGATGACCAGCCGGGGCGACCAACGCTCGAGCAGTTTGCCAGCCACCGGTTGAGCGAACCCATATGTCAGGAAGCCAACCGCACTGATCAAAGATGCCGACGCCCGATCAACGGAGAACAGCTCCTCCCAGGGAGCGATGAACAATCCAAATGAGCCGCGAGTGCCCATGACGAGTACAGCAGCAACAACTAGAACCGCCAGCGTGGTCGTGTTCTTCTTCATGGGTGACAGTCTTTTCGGGAGGTCAGCTTGCTGATCTTAGGCCCGACGGCAGCGTCAGGAGGCGGAAACCGGCCAGGGTCCGACTCGGTGCGAAGGGCTCAGTGCGACTATCAGAACAGGCGGTGCCGGACCCGCATGACTCCCCCAACCAGGAGAGCTCCGGACAACAGGGCAAGTGCCGGGATGTCGAAGGCTGGAGTGCCTCCGAGGTCGGTACCGACGGCATGCGATACCACATGAGCCGACGAGCCGATGCCAACTCCGAGGAGGCCCGACGCCAACGAATCCGAATAGCGGAGGGCCAGCAGCAGCACAGCCCCCAGGCCGAGTTGGAAAGCTCCGACGTCCTGGATGAGGTGTTGGTTGTACGGTTCGAAGCGAGCTACTTGTTCGAAGAATGAGCTCGGTCCAATCATGGCCCACAGACCGAAGACGACCAGCACGACCCCACCGAACGCGGCGATCCGGGCAGGCATCTTGCTCATCGGTCGGCCTCCTCCCTCGATCGGCCTAGCGTATCGGTTCCAGCTCCTCGACTCAACGAGTTTCTCCCCCTTCTTGAACGAATGTGTATCCAGGCCGGATAATCCGAACCGTAACCACACTCGTTCTATGGGGGTCCCGAGCTGGCGGGATGGAGTAAGGTGCACGGTGCTAGTGAACAACGCGGGAGAGATCACTTTCGAGGTGGTCGCCGAAGGAGCAACCGCCCCGGAACCTCTCAGGCCCACGGACCGCGTTGGGAAGCATGACTGGAGAGCAGGACAGGTCTTGGTGATCGGGTCCTCGCCGAAGGAGTAAGCGTGGCGACGCAACTCGCCTTGTGAATCTCTCAGGCACCGATGACAGGCGGGGCGAGTGTTGTACGTTCGCACACGCAAAGGTCGTCATGTCAGATTCTGAAAACCCCGCTCCCCTCCAAATCCCCCTTCACAATTTGCATAGCGAGGCGGGTGCTCGCTTCGGGACGTTCGCCGGCTACGACATGCCCATGCGTTACGAAGCTGGCGCCGTCGCAGAACACGAGTGGTGTCGCAACGCAGCGGCCCTGTTTGACGTCTCGCACATGGGTGTCATCGAGATCCGGGGCGATGAGCGTGCCCTCGCTCTTGAGTCGATCGTTCCTGCCGCACTTACCGAGCTCGCAGTTGATCGAAGTCGCTACACGTTCTTCACCAACGAAGCAGGCGGAGTGCTCGACGACCTGATGGTGACGAATCGGGGCGACTACCTACAACTGGTCGTCAACGCCGGCACCAAACACGAAGATCTCGCCCATCTACGGTCGGCAATCGGCGACCGCGTCGACATCTCAGACCTTCTCGATACGGCCATCTTGGCCCTCCAGGGCCCCCAAGCCGTTGACGTGCTCCTCCCCCACGCTCCTGATCTCAACGGCTTGACCTTCGGTTATGGTGCCGAAATTCACATTGACGGAGCGACCGCCTGGGCTTCCCGGTCGGGCTACACCGGCGAAGACGGATTCGAGCTGATCATCGACGCGGCCCACGCCGAAGAACTCGCCTCGACGTTGCTCTCCGATGAACGAGTCGAGCTGGCTGGCCTCGCCGCCAGGGACTCATTACGCCTTGAGGCTGGCCTTTGCCTCTACGGGCACGAGCTGACCCCCGATATCACTCCTATCGAAGCCGGACTGTTGTGGGCCATTCAGAAGCGGCGCCGCACCGAAGGCGGATTCCCCGGCGCCGAGACCATCCAGCGACAGATCGCTGACGGACCGCCCCGCATTCGGGTTGGCCTAACTTCAGACAAAAGACCGGTACGCGAGGAATCCTTGCTCATCGACGAAGCAAGCACAGAAATCGGTTTTGTCAGCTCCGGAGGGTTTGGCCCAACGTTCGATGGCCCGATCGCCATGGGCTACGTTCCCCCTGGATACCAAGAACCGGGCCAGAGCATTACCGCCGTCCAACGCGGCAAGGAAATCCCCATGACCGTTACCGAGCTGCCATTCGCTCCCCACAACTACCACCGAGGTTAGAAATCATGGAATTCGTAGACCGACACATTGGACCACGCCACTCGGACGTCGAAGAGATGCTCGAGCAGATCGGGGTTCGCTCACTTGCTGACCTCATTGACCAGACGGTTCCCGCTTCGATTCGCGACGAGGCAATGGACGCCCCTGAGGCCCTCTCCGAGGAGCGGGTGCTCAAGAAGCTGCGAGGTATCGCCGCTCAGAACGAGGTGATGTCTTCACTCATCGGACAGGGTTACTACTCGACCGTCACACCCGCGGTAATTCGCCGCCGTCTCATCGAGAGTCCCGCCTGGTACACCGCCTACACGCCCTACCAACCGGAGATTTCGCAAGGCCGCCTCGAAGCTCTGCTGAACTTTCAGACGATGGTCTCGGACCTCACCGGAATGGACCTCGCCAACGCTTCGCTCCTCGACGAAGCCACGGCTGCGGCCGAAGCAATGACTTTGATCCACCGCTCCACCAAGGGGCAGAAGGGTGATCGCTTCCTCGTCGACCGAGCCTGTTTTCCCCAGACCATTGCGGTACTGGAAACACGGGCGACGCCGCTCGGCCTAGAAGTGATCGTCGGAGATCCCGCCGAGATCGACGACAGCTTCTTCGGCATGATGGTGCAGTATCCGGGAGAACGAGGGGCAATACCAGACCTCAAGAAGATCATCGACTCAGCGCACACTGCTGGAGTGACCGTCGGCGTGGCAGCCGACATTCTGGCGCTCACTCTCATCGAAGCTCCCGGCACCTACGGAGCCGATGTTGTCGTTGGATCCTCCCAGCGGTTCGGAGTTCCTCTTGGATTCGGAGGTCCGCACGCCGGGTACATGGCCGTCAGCGACGCTCTCAAGCGTTCCATGCCGGGCCGACTCGTCGGCGTATCAGTAGACACGGAGGGCAGACCGGCCCTCCGCCTCGCTCTCCAGACCCGCGAACAGCACATCCGGCGCGAACGGGCAACGTCGAATATCTGTACCGCCCAGGCGCTACTCGCCGTCGTCGCGTCGATGTACGCCGTATATCACGGCCCGTCCGGCCTCACAGGCATCGCCAGCGCGGTTCATTCCAAGGCCGCCCGCATCGCCACGAGCCTGGCCGGATCAAGCCATGTCGTCCGGAATCACACGTTTTTCGATACGCTCGAAGTCACCGTCGATGGAGGCGCCAGTGCGTTCATGGACAAGGCCGTGGCCAACCGGATCAACGTGCGGTACCTGGATTCGCAGACCGTCGGATTGAGCTTCGATGAGGTCACATCCGAGAAGACCCTCGAGACCCTGGCCGAACTCTTCGGCGTTGAACTCGCCGCCGCCGGGAAGTCCGGGATCCCCGACTCCATGGCTCGCACCACCGACTTCTTGACTCATCCAGTGTTCAACGTCCACCATTCCGAAACGCAACTGTTGCGTTATATGCACATGCTCGCCAGCAAGGATCTCGCTCTTGACCGCGCCATGATTCCGCTGGGTTCGTGCACGATGAAACTCAACGCCACTGCGGCCTTAGAACCAATCAGTTGGCCCGAGTTCGCTTACATGCATCCTTTCGCCCCGAGCGACCAAACGACCGGCTACCAGGAGATCATCCACGACCTCGAAGGATGGCTCTCCTCAATAACCGGGTACGCCGCCTTCAGCCTCCAGCCCAACGCAGGATCGCAGGGCGAGTTTGCCGGTCTCCTTGCCATTCAGGCCTACCACCGAAGCCGCGGCGACGACCAGCGCAACGTATGTCTGATACCCGCCTCCGCCCACGGCACCAACCCTGCTTCGGCGGTCATGGCCGGTATGGAAGTTGTCGTCGTGAGCACCACCGAGATGGGCGAGATCGACATGAAGGATCTCCGCTCGAAAGCAAAGCAATACGAGGATTCGCTGGCCGCCATCATGATTACCTATCCGTCGACCAACGGGGTTTTCGAGGAAACGGTCGGCGAAGTGTGCAGGATCGTCCATGACCATGGCGGGCAGGTATACATCGACGGTGCCAATCTCAATGCCCTGGTTGGCCTTGCCAAGCCAGGCAAGTTTGGAGGCGACGTATCTCACCTGAATCTCCACAAGACCTTCTCGATCCCACACGGCGGAGGCGGACCCGGCATCGGCCCGATCGGGGTCGGCGCCCACCTAGCGACATTCCTGCCCGGCCATCCGGAACTGGACCTCGGCACGAAACAGGGGCCGGTGTCGGCAGCGCCCTACGGTTCGGCGGGCGTCTTGCCAGTCCCCTGGGTCTACATCCATATGCTCGGCGAGGCTGGTCTGCGACGTTCCACGGAGATCGCCATTTTGAACGCCAACTACATCGCCAAGCGTCTGTCGGTTGCCTATCCGGTTCTGTACACGGGGACCAACGGCTTTGTTGCCCATGAATGCATCATCGACATCCGACCCATCACGCATGATTCGGGCGTGACGGTCGACGATGTTGCCAAGCGTCTCATTGACTACGGCTTCCATGCTCCGACGATGAGCTTCCCGGTGGCCGGGACGTTGATGATCGAACCGACCGAATCCGAGTCCAAGCAGGAACTCGACCGATTTATCGACGCCATGTTGCAGATTCGCAAAGAGATAGCCGAGGTCGAAACCGGTTCGATTACCGTCGAAGATTCCGTGCTGCGCCATGCACCCCACCCGGCAAGGGACATGATGAGCGAGGACTGGGACCGAGCGTATCCGCGTATGCAGGGTGCCTACCCCGGATGGGCACACACCGGCCGCAAGTACTGGCCGCCCGTATCGCGAATCGACGGTGGCTACGGCGATCGAAATCTGGTCTGTGCCTGCGTACCGATCGAAGACTACAAGTGAGCTAGGACAGGCGCCCGAGGGCGGCTTCGAGAAACGCCACAGTGCGCTCAATGTTGTGCAGCTTGTCGAGTCCGAATAGACCCATCCGAAAAGTCGAGAAGTCGGCGGGCTCGTCACAGGCAAGAGGCACGCCAGCCGCAATCTGAATTCCAGCCACCGCGAATTTGGATCCGTTCTTGATGTCAGGATCATCGGTATAGGCAACAACGACACCAGGAGCGGCAAAGCCCGGTGCGGCCAGGCTCTTGAAGCCGTGTTGGGCGAGGAGCGCCCGCACCCGGTCGCCGAGTTCTTGCTGTTCGGTTTTGACCTTGTCGAATCCGTACAGTTCTGCTTCAGCCATGGCGTCCCGAAACACGATCAGGGCATCAGTTGGCATGGTGGCGTGATAGGCGTGGCCGCCCTGTTCGTACGCCTCCATGATTTCGGTCCACTTTTTGAGATCACAGGCGAAGCTCGAACTAGTGGTCGATTCCATCGCGGTCCTAGCTCGTTCATTCATCATGACCAGGCCGGCACACGGCGATGCGCTCCAACCCTTCTGTGGAGCGCTACAAAGTACGTCCACTCCCAGCTCTTCCATGTCGACCCAGATGGCACCCGAAGCGATGCAATCGAGCACGAATAGACCTCCGACCGCGTGGACGGCATCAGCCAGGCGACGGATGTAGTCATCGGGCAGGATCATCCCGGCCGAGGTTTCAACGTGCGGGGCGAACACGACTGTGGGTCGCTCGGCGGCGATGGTTTCCTCGACGAGTTCGATCGGAGCCGGTGCGTAGAAAGCCTGGGGGCCTTCCTCAGTCGGACGAGCTTTGAGTACGGTGTGGGAAGCCGATATCGAGCCTGCCTCAAGAATCTGGGTCCATCGGTAACTGAACCAGCCATTCCGAACGACCATACAGTGTTCGCCGTTGGCGAACTGACGGGCGACCGCTTCCATGCCGAATGTGCCGCTGCCCGGCACGACAGCCACTGATCGGGCGTTATATACCGACTTCAAGGTTGCTGAAATATCCCTCATCGCCAGCTGGAACGACTGTGACATATGGTTCACGGCCCGATCCGTGTACACGACCGAGTATTCAAGCAATCCGTCCGGGTCAACATCGGGTAGTAGTCCCGGCATACATCCTCCATCAAAGTCGTCAGTGGTCGGTGTGCCCTCCGACACCCAACGAGCCTCAGGCTAACCGCGCCGCACCGTTCCTAATCTTCGGCGGGACGCCCACATACCCGACGAGCGGCTCCACCCGTTCCCGCAGACGACGTCTTTGCTCATCCCAATGTTCCTGATTCTTCACAAACCACGCTGTATCCTTCCAGTCACCGACCTACGCCGACCGACTAGCCAGCCGGAAGCCATCTGAGTGAGGGACAGGTAGATGCGAGAAGGACCAAAAGAAGACCGTCGCAGGAGTCGCCGCCGCACCGACGAACGCCGCAAAGGCGAGCGGCGCAGCCAAATTGAGCCACCGTCCGAGGACGTCGAAAAGCGTATGGGCGAGCGCCGTAAGGGTGACCGCCGTAAGGGTGAACGTCGCCAGGCGTGATGACCTGACCCGTTTCCCCACTATCCGGGAAGTAAGGTCTCGCTCATGCAGCAACTGACCGGCATTGATGCCGGCTTCCTGAATATGGAGACGCCCGTCCAACAGGGCCACGTTGGCGGCATCGTCATTGTTGATCCTTCTACTGCCCCTGAGGGGTGGGGCTTTGAATCCATCCGCCAGGTGCTTGAGGAACGCCTCCCCCTGTTACCCCCGTTTCGACGTCGGCTGGTTACCGTTCCCTTCGACCTCGATCACCCATACTGGATCGAGGACCCCGACTTCGATCTCGATTTTCACCTTCGCCATATCGGCGTCCCTCCCCCCGGCGACTGGAAATCCCTCAGTACACTCGTCGCTCGTATCCACGAGCGACCTCTGGATCGGGCCAAACCGCTCTGGGAGCTCTACGTCATCGAAGGCCTCGAGGGTGGCCGCGTGGCCACATATACGAAGATCCATCACGCGGCGATCGACGGAGTCTCAGGCGCTGAAATCCTCACGATTCTGCTCGACGCTTACCCATCAGCCCCAGCCAGCGATGAAGGATCATCCGTCACGGAACCCAAACGGGATCGGGTTCCAAGCCAACTGGAACTCATGGCTCGAAGCACTTTGTCGACCATGATCAGCCCAGCCAAGGCCATTCGCGTCGGATACGAATTCGCCAGGTCGATCCCTGGCTTGAAACCGCTGTCGAGCCTGCCAGCCCTGGTCGGGTTGGGCAGAGACCGGGACGCAGTCATGTCGCGGCCGACCCTGGTGGCTCCCCGCACCATCTTGAATCGTCCCATCACCCCGCACCGTCGCTTCGCCATGGGCGTCGTACAACTCGATGACGTGAAAGCGATCAAGAATGGGGCAGGCGTCACGGTAAACGACGTCATCGTCTCCGTCTCTGCGGGTGCGGTCCGAAAGTGGATCCTCCAACGAGATGAACTCCCCGAGCGTTCCCTGCAAGCCATGATTCCCATTTCTATCCGATCCGACACCGAGGAAGGCGTGATCGGCAACCGGGTGTCAGCCATGATTGCCCCGATTGGCACCCAGATAGCCGATCCGGTCGAGCGCCTGCATTTTGTCCACGACACCATGCTGATAGCCAAAGATACGCACAGTGCCACCCCGGCAACCCTCCTGCAGGACTTCGCCCAGTTCGCTCCTCCGGCAGTGGCTGCCCGCGCGGCACAACTGGTGTTCCGCAACGGCCGGGCGGGTCGGGTCACCCCTTTCAACCTGGTGATTTCGAACATCCCGGGCCCCGACTTCCCGCTTTACTTCGCCGGAGCAGAATTGGAGGGCCACTTCCCCGTTTCAGCCATCATCGACGGCGCCGCCCTCAACATCACGTTGCACAGCTATTTGGGCAAACTGTGCTTTGGGTTGGTAGGAGACCGTGATCTCGTCCCCGACATCTGGAACATCATGGGCTACATCGAAGACGAGGTCGCGACGCTAAAAGAGCTACTGGCGTGAAGAAGCCTTCGTTGCTAAGCGCGGTCACCGAACCGATCCGCGCCGGTGGCGAGTTCGCAACCTCGGTGGGACTCCTTCCGTTTCGATCCCGGCTGCCGGTCGGAGAGCCGCACAGTGTGCTCGTACTCCCCGGGTTCATGGCCACCGATCGGTCCACGATCCCGCTACGGCGCCTCCTTGTGTCACTGGGCTACGACACTCACGGCTGGGGTTTGGGACGCAACGTCGGGCCAACCGAGCGCGTGACCCGCGACATGCCCCAACTTCTTGATCGCCTGGCCGCCTCGGCCAGCCAACCTGTTTCGATCATCGGTTGGAGCCTGGGAGGGATCTACGCTCGCCAGATGGCCGCCAGCACAGCTGACCAGGTCCGAGTCGTGGTGACGCTCGGAACGCCAGTGCGGAAGGAGGTACGCCAGGCCAGCAACGCCCAGGGTCTGTTTGATCGGCTCGGCGCCTTTCACACCCCGGGCCATCCGCTGCTTGATGACGGTGATCCGCTCGAAGTGCCGGTGACGGCAGTTCATACCCGCGCCGACGGGGTGGTCCATTGGGAAACGTGCCTGGTCCGTGATGCGCCCAACGCAGAAAACCTGCGAGTTACCGGCAGCCACATTGGCATGGGCTTCAATCCTGCTGTCGCCTACATCATTGCTGACCGTCTGGCGCAACCCATCGGTGCGTGGTCACGATTTGAGGCACCCGCTCCGTATCAGCGAGTCATCTCCCAAGTCACCCGGCTCAGCGCGTAGGACCGGTCGCATCAGCTTCAAGCAAAAGCGAGGCCCCGGGCTCTGCCCGAGACCTCACCTCCTGTGGGGCAGTCCCTCCCCGTGCCCGATCGTGGCACCCGTGTATGTCCGGACCCGCGCAGAACCCCCAAAAGAAAAAAGTCGGGGGTTGGCGTCGCATCCGGACATGTAGGTTGCAGGACGAACAAGTGGAGAGAACAGTGTCGAGCGGTTCAATCACAACTGAACAGTTCGAAGCGCTATTCGACACGCACCATCGCGCACTTCATGCATATTGCCTCCGCAGACTCCCGGTGGAGGATGCCAATGAAGCTGCCTCTGAGATTTTTCTTATCGCTTTCCGTCGGTCGGAACAGATACCTGGAGGAGACGAGGCGTTGCCATGGCTCTACGGGGTCGCCCGCAATGTGGTGCGCAATTGGAAAAGGAGCGGACGACGCTCCTTGCGTCTCACGGCGAGGACCGGTGCCCTGGCGTCGTCACCACCCGACGGCCCCGATGCGGTGGTCATACGATCCGAGGAGCACTTAGAAGTGTTGGCCGCCATTAACTCACTACGGAGCGCAGACCAAGAACTGGTTCGACTCAAGATCTGGGAAGACTTGCCGAACGACTCGGTCGCGAGAATCCTCGGCATCACCCCGAGAGCCGTCGAAGGTCGCTACACCCGAGCTATCAGGAAACTGTCCAAAGCCCTGAATGGCGGTCAATATGCCGCAACGAGCGGTCCCTTCTCGGCCGAGAAAGGAGAGGCGACGCTATGACAAATGCACAGAGAACCGTGGAACGGATCAAGTCCGCTAACGCAGTCCCGTCGATGGACTCGTTCCCGCCAGGTGCCGTGTCATCGTCCGCCCTTCGTTATCGCATCGACGAGAGGAAGATGGCAATGAGCAGCAATCTAATTTACGAGACCGAAACCGAACTCCCCGGCCCTCCCACCAGACGGCGCGGGCCGCTGGTGGCGCTAGCCGTCGCCACAGCGATCCTTGTGGTTGTGGGTATCGCGGCTATCAGCGGGTCATTCGGGAACGATTTGACGCCAGTCGACCAGCCGGCGATCACGACGCCCGTAGTACCGGCACCGGCTGAGCGAGATGCGCGTGCACTCCCGGCAGACACCCCACTGCTGGAGGTCGTGGCGGCGTTCCAGGAGCGATCCGACCGAGGTGACGTTGAAGGGTTTGAAGCTCTATTTCACCCAGAAAACGGCTATGTACGTGGGTCGAACGCAGACGGATCCTGGTTTGCTGCCACAACTGGCACGACCACAGAACGGAACTGTGTCGCGCTCTCGACCACCCAGGTCAGCTGCACCGAACTTGGGACTTCGGGCCTCGACCCCACGGTCAGCACCGACGAGTACACCACGTTGTGGACCGGAGCCGAGGGGTACATCTACACCGTGGAATTCCCCGATGGATTACCCGAACCGGCCCTGGGTGATCCCATTGATGGACCGGGAGTTCCCGAGTACCGAGACTGGCTTGAGGCCCGGTTCCCCGACGCCTTCCCCGACCTGTTTTCGAACGGATCGGCGATCAAGGTCGATACCGAAGACGCGAGAACGGCACACCAGGGATTTATCGCCATGTACCTCGTAAGTGTCGGGCCTCGTTCCGAGCTAGCGCTTCCGGCGGACATGCCATTGGCAGACGTGGTGTCCGTGTTCAGACAGCGATTCGTCGCCGGGGACGTCGATGGCTATGAGGCCCTCTTCCACCCGAGCGCTGGCTATACGTCTGGCACGGACGCAGAGGCTGCGTGGTTCTCTGAGGTCACCGGCTCAGCCGCCGAAGTGGACTGCAACGTGGTGAGCTACACCCTGGTTCGGTGTACCGAACGGTCAATGCCCGGACTCGTGCCGGGCACCGTCAGCGACCCGTTCGAGACGGTATGGAACGGAGCCGACGGGTACATCTGGAGCATTGAGTTCTCGGAAGGTACACCGCCCGGCTTCGACCTTGTCAACGGACCCGGGGTGGCTGCCTACCGACAATGGGTCGAGACCAATGCGCCAGACCAATTCGACGAACTCTTCTCGAACGGTGGCAAAGTGAACCTGCTTACGGCGGATCTCAGGGCCGCCCACGCTGCGCTTGTGACGGACTACCTCGCATCAATTAGCGGCGGCTGAGCGTCACTCGAATGATGGTGGTGCGTACGTCGCTAACGCGGCGTGCGCACCAACTAAGGCTCTCAGGGCGATGGACGTTCGAACTGTCCGTCCGAGCGTTCAGCGAATCCCATCCGTTTGAGATAGTCGACGTGGTCAGGCGTTGGATCTTGCACGACGAAGATGCCGGTGGGGAGCGGCCCTTCAGCCGAATACAGATAGCGCCCGATCTTCGAATCTCGAAAACGAGGAATGGCGTAATCGAGGTCGACCTGCCACTGGTCCGGTCCAGTCTCATGCCCAATCCACAATCCAGCCGGGACCAGATCGCGTAAGACAAATATGGCCCGACATCCGCTCTCAGGCATCAAGAACCTCGGGAAGTAGTGCTCGATATCGGCACTGTAGAACTCGAGGAAACGCTTGAGGTAATCACTTTCAGGACCGGTCGACAGCGAAGAGAAATAATCCTTGACCCGGCTCATCCGATACAGGGACGAAGCGTTAATGACCATGATACTCACGTTGACAACGATCAGGGGCACCGCTCCGATCAGCGTGGCATACGTTGTGAACACGAGCGCTCCCACAAAGCTGACCATCCGAAGCCTGCGGAGCGACGTCATCAAAAGCGCGGTAACTACCAGGGCCGAACCCAGGTAGCCAATCAATTCATACACGAGGTCGCGGCTCATCCGATCCCGCGTTCCGTGACACCAGCCGCATCGGCGGCCTGGCGATACCAGGCGGCGAGTGAGTCAACCGATTCGTGAGCATTGAGGCCGCTCGGATTCGGCAAGACCCATAGTTCGGCTTCACCGATCTGCTCAGCTTGGCGGCCCATGACGGCCTTCGGCCGCTTAAAACCGGTCCGGTACGCGGTGATGCCTGCGATCACGACGACCACTGGACGCCATAACTCAATGCTGGCTGTTAATCGCTCGGCGCCGTGTCTCAGTTCCTCGTTCGACAGTTCCGACGCTTTGGCAGTCGCCCGAGGCGCAACGTTGGAGATCCCGAGGCCTCGCTCAGTGAATCGATGTCGATCATCGTCGGTCATGCCCGCTGAAGGGTCGATCGGCCAGTCGATGATCCCTGCCTTGAGAAGAGCGGGATAGAACCGATTGCCCGGGTAAGCGAAATGCGTCTGCGTCGCAGCTGTCCACAGACCAGGGTTGATGCCGACAAAGAGGAGCTTTATCGGCGGTGTCACCAGATCAGGAACGGTGGCATCTCGAAACGCTTCAAGTTCTTGTCGTGTGTATCCCACAGCTGAGCATGTTAGGGGGCCGAGGGCGACGGCATTCAGTCTTCATACAGGGCCGTTAAGCCATCCGACAGACACTCAATCAGATAATTCAAAAAGCACCTCAAAAGGGGACAATGAAATGAATACTGCATTTGTCAGAGCCAAGGCGGCGGGAATCTTGTCAGTTGGCGAGAGGCCCGCCCCATCCGAGCCGAAGTTCGACGATCCGTATGAGTTCGGCCGGTTCCGAAAACCGAATCCAGCGCGGGAGGCACCCAAAATCCCGACGAGATCAGGACACGTTCATGTCCGAAGATGCGCAACTTCCAATTGCACCACGCGTCAGACGAATCGGAGGTCGGAGCGCCTAGGAAAGGTGGCCTCGTAGGTCCACCGGGACGACCTCGCCCGTGGTCAGCAAGAGCTGATCGACGAGATTAATGACGGGACATACATGGTTCGGGATCACCCTCAATTGGTCACCGACCATTGGGGGTCGATCCCCACCAGTCGACACGACTGCATGATTGTCGTAGAGCCTCTCGATGATTGCTCCAGGCATCTGCGGGAGGTGGCCGTAGCCCTGAACCCACGCCGGCTGATCCTTTGAGAGGATCTTCGCCCCGCAATCGAGCACAAATCGATCCGCCGAAGGCGCACTGATGACGGTGGCCATCACCGACACTGCGACGACTTCAAGGGTCATAGAGCCATTGCTGACTTGCTGCCAATCTCCGAAAACGTACGTCCCCGGCCGGACCTCATTCACTGGCTCGCCGACGCAGTGTGCAGCGGTCGGGGTCGATCCTGCACTCACTACCACCACCCGGCCTCCAGCCGCTTCGATGCGGTTCTTGGCGTCGGCAAGCACCCGAACTTCGTCGGCGCCAGCCGCGACCGCCATCCCCGGTGGGTACCCATGGCCCCCGTGGGTAAAGACTCCTCCGAAGAGATCGCCACACGCCGCCGCCACCGGTAAGGCGTCAACCGGGTCGACTCCCGTTCGGTGTGACCCACTATCGATTTCGACGATGAGCCGTAGACCGCCACTGGGATATCGAATCGCCAACAACCCGGCCACCGAAAGGTTATCCACGGCCAGGGAGAGATCGCATCCTGCCGCCAGCAGCCGATCAATCCGGGCCAGTTTCGAGGGCGATGGATAGAACGGAACCGCTACGAACAGATCGCCGCCAACGCCCGCTTCCGACAATCCAACCGCTTCCGACAGCGTGGCACATGTCAGGCCAGCGGCGCCCGCCTCGAGTTGCATCCGCGCCGCTACTGTCGACTTGTGCGTCTTGACGTGCGGCCGCAGTCTTACACCCGCGGCAGTAGCGGCCGTTTGAGCCCGCTGGATATTTCGGTCCATCACAGCTGCGTCTACGACAACGCACGGCGTGTCGTACGTCATCGCTCGATCCCATACATCAGTCCGGACTCCTACTGGCTCCTAGGACTCTATCTCAGGGGGCGACGCTCCCGCCTGTCCTCAAGACCGCGCCCGTCTTAGAAACGCAGCCATCTGTGCTCTGGAAACGGGCTGATTCGGGCAAAACGAATCGAGAGAACAACCCTTCGTGATACCCGAAGCTGCCAACCGGTTGA
Organism: Acidimicrobiia bacterium; assembly: GCA_024637275.1. Lineage (GTDB taxonomy): Bacteria > Actinomycetota > Acidimicrobiia > Spongiisociales > JAENVV01 > JAENVV01. The sequence continues at coordinate 10,932 of JAGXFS010000100.1, read as the reverse complement.
TGTCGCTCTCGAAGGAGGAGCCATCATCGTCCGTAAAGAAGTCTCCACTCGTGGCCGATAGTTTGAGCGCCCGCACCAAGAACGCCGCCATCTGACCCCTCGTGACGGCTTGGCCGGCACAGAACGACGCGATATCACACCCTCTGGTTATGCCGGCGGCGGCGAGCCTGTTGATATCGGTCTCGAAGATTGACGCATCGTCATCGGCAAAGAAGTCAATCGTCGTAGGCGGAAGGTTCATCGCACGGTTTAGAAACGCAGCCATCTGACCGCGGGTCACTGGCTGATTCGGACAGAAAACACGAGGCCCACACCCGGAGGTGATTTTGGCGCTAACTAGCCATTCAATGTCGGCTTCAAAGATCGACCCGTCGTCGTCGTCGAACGAGTTAACGCTTGATGAAACGACCGCAACGATCAGTTGGGCATTGGTGGTATGAAGCCCATCGGATACGCCAATTGTGAGTTCGTGCAGGCGGGGTGTCCGATAGTCCATTGCCCGGGTCAGTGTCACAACACCACTGGTCTGATTGATCCCAAAGAATCCTGCACCGTTGCCGGCCGTGATCTGATAACTCAGGGAGTCGCCGTCGATGTCCGACCCGGACATTCTCGCCACGACCGCACCAACAGCGGCCGTCTCCGGAATTGTTGAGAACGCGTCGATGGCTGCCGGCGCGACGTCGTTGATATTGGACACGTTGACCGTGACGGTTGCAGTCACCGAATGGGCGGCGTCCATCACCACCACCGTTAGCACATGTCGAACGGACGTCTCATAATCCAAGACTCCGCTCACCGTGACAGCACCGGTGCTCGGATCGATGGCGAATAATTTGGACTCGTTGCCTGTCACGATGACATACGAGAGCGGATCCTTGGGAAAGTCAGAGCCCCTGACCGTTCCGACGACAAAACCCCGGCCGACTGCCTCCGACAATGAGACGACCAGACCGTCCACCGCCGGCGTCGCGTCCCTGGCACGGAGAAAAATATCCCACGTCGAGACGGTACCAATGTCGTTGCTGGCGAGATCAGAGGCATCGGAGTCGAAAGTGATGATGCTTCCATCAGCCGATAGATCTGATTCCGAAACCTGCCCGTTGCTTTGCGTGCCGGTGGTACTCGTGGAGACCCGCTGTGTAGAACCTCGAGCAATGTCATGGACAAACAGGTCAACCCTGGCGTTGGTGTCGTTGGCGACCAGGTTGGTGGATGTCGAGCGAAACGTGGCCTTGGTTCCGTTGTCCGAAATGGCACCTGACCAACTATCACCGTTGGACTGACTGGCACCAAGACCGATTGAGATCCGCTCTATGGTGCCCGTTGTCGCATCGTATAAGAACATGTCCGAACGGTTATTCGTATCGGTGGCGATGAGGTTCGTAGCTTCGGAGGCAAAAAGGATCTTGGTCCCATCGGCCGAAATAGTCGGTGAGTAGCTGGATCCATCCCCAGGTGTACCGCCGATGCCAACGGAGACTGGAATTGTCGCGGACGTCGTCATGTCATACAGATAGACGGTGGCAGGGAATGCAAATATGCCTGAGCTTGTGTAGTAGGTGATTCGATTCCCGTCAGCCGATATATCCGATGAATAGGCCGTCGAGCCGGCTGAAATCCGGATGGTCGTCGCGTCGGTGGTGTCGTGAACGAAGACATCCGCAGACCCGACGGAGTCCCCGTCGACAAAGTTCGATGCTCGGGAAATGAAGGTGATTCTGGTGCCGTCGGCCGATAGAGCAGCTGAGTTGCTGTTTGCGTTACCTTGGGCTCCGTTGCTGCGGACGGACACCCGGACTGTATTGCCGGTATCCACGTCGTAGAGGAAAACGTCGGCGTAACCGTTGGTGTCGTTGTCGACCAGGATTGTTGCAGACGACGAGTACACGATTTTGCTGCCATCTGCTGTTATCGCCGGTTGCGAGCTCTGCCCGTTGGACGCGCCACCGTCGGAGCGTTGCGAGATCAGGGTCGTGCTACCTGTGGGGATGTCATAGAGGAAGATGTCTGGCAAGCCGTTGGTGTCGTTGTCAACCAGATTCGTCGCCCACGAGCTATATACAATTCGGGTTCCACTTGCTGACATTGACGGCGAACGGCTGGCGTTGTCGCCAGGTGTCCCATCGCGATCAGTTGTGACCAAGAACGTTCCATCGCCATGATCCGCCCCCACCGGACCAGCGCCAAAGATCGTCAGTGCTCCAACGGAGAATACGATTCCGACGATGTTCCTACGTTGACGGGCTCGCCTGGATCCGATTTCGTGCACCACCCTTTTTCCGAGCCTCTACGCATCACCGCGATGTGCCCACGCAATGTAGTCGTCTGCACATTCCGCGTCGCCACCATGTTCGAGTGAACACACGGTAATGTCGACGCTGCGTCAGGAAGCATGAGCACTTCATGTCGCGACCTAGGTCTGAGCCTGTCTATTGGCGTGACCCGGTACCTCTCAGGTCGGCCCAGAGTTCATGACCTCTGGGCCGAATCCGTCGGCGTAGCGTTTGAAGTTTTCACGGAACATGCCGGCCAGGCGGGCGGCCTGGCGATCGAAGGCTTCCTTATCGTCCCAGGTTTGGCGTGGTTGGAGAACCTCGTCCGGAACCCCATCGACAGCAGTCGGAACGGATAAACCGAAGATCGGATCGGTCACAAACGTAGCCGACTCAAGTGCCTTGTTCAGTGCGGCGTTGAGCATCGCTCTCGTGTGGGGAATGCTGATCCGATGCCCCACCCCGTGCGGCCCGCCCGTCCAGCCGGTATTGAGCATCCACACATCACAGCCGAACTTGTCGAGGCGTTCCGCCAGCCGGTCGGCATACCAGGACGGATGGAGCGGCAGGAACGGCTCTCCAAAACAAGCGGAGAACGTTGCCTCCGGTTCGGTGACCCCCCGTTCGGTGCCGGCCAGTTTCGACGTGTAGCCCGAGACGAGGTAATACATGGCCTGTTCGCGACTCAGCTTCGAGATCGGAGGGAGTACGCCAAACGCATCAGCAGACAGGTACACGATGTCCGTTGGGTGATCGGCCATGCCCGATTTGACGATGTTCGGAAGGTGAGCGAGCGGGTAGGCGCACCGACTGTTCTCAGTCTTCGATCCGTCGTCCCATTCAGGCTGTCGGGTCGCCTCGTTCACGACAACATTCTCAAGGATTGTCTCAAACGAATTGGCGGCCGCGAAGATCAAGGGCTCATCGGCTTGCGACAATCGGATGGTCTTGGCGTACGAGCCCCCTTCGATGTTGAAGATGCCATCATCGGCCCAGCCGATCTCGTCATCACCAACCATCAAACGTTCCGGGTCGGTCGCCAATGTCGTCTTTCCGGTCCCAGAGAGGCCGTAGATAATCGCCGACCGTCCGTCTTTTCCAACGGTGGCGGACGCATGCATCGACAGCGAGCCTTGCTTTGGCAACAAGTAGTTCATCACCGAGAACACCGACTTCTTCACTTCACCGGCGTATTTGGATCCGCCGATGAGAAGGACTTTGTCAACAAACGAAATGATGATGAACGTCTCGGACCTGGTGCCGTCACGCTCCGGTACGGCTTCGAAGAACGGCGCATGCACGATCGTGAAGTCAGGCATGTATGAGTCGATCGTGTCGTCGAGTTCAAAGTGCTTGGGCAAGATGAACATGTTGCGGGCGAAATGGGCATGCCAGGGGGTTTCGGTGATGGTCCTTACGGCCAATCGCTGCTTCGGATCGGCACCCGCGTAAAGATCCTGGACGTAGATGTCTCGTTCCCCGAGGTATTCGGCGACCCTGGCATAAATGGCGTCGTAGGTGGCGCGGTCGATCGGGTGATTGACGTCACCCCACCAGATCTCCTCGTCGTAGGGAGCTTCAAAAACAACGAACTTGTCCTTAGGGCTGCGCCCCGTGTAGGGCACGGTGTCGACGACGATTGCCCCTTTGTGAGCCATGAAACCGAGACCTTGCGCCAGCGCATGCTCCACGAGGACCGGGGTTGGCAGGTCCCAGTACACCTCCGCCTGTGGTGTGATGCCATGAGCGTTCAGGTTTCGCATGATTTCCCCCAGCAGATTCGGAGTCCTGGTTTTGGCCGACACTACCGAATGATCGGATGGGTGACATCGGCTGCGTCGTGGGTTTGGGAGCCATCCATAGCTACCCTGTATCAGCCATGCTGACTGACTATTCGCGCCTCACGCCTTCCGAAACCACTGAGATCGTCGAAGGGGCCATCGCCGCGGCCAACCACCTCATTGACAACGCCATCTCGGAAACATCCGATCGAAGCTACGCCAACACCCTCGCACCGCTCGATCAGGCCCTCAACCTGGTCCGCGATGCGGATGGGATAAGTGGCTTCATGGCCCGAATCCATCCCGACGAATCGGTACGTACAGCTGGTTCCACCGCAGACGAAACGATCCAGAAGTGGCTGTCAGACCTCGCGTTCAACCGGGACCTGTACGAAGCGGTACGGGACTATTCGCTCAGCGCGTCCGCCAGCGAACTTGAGGGCGAATGGAGTCGAAACCTTGATCTGTGGCTGCGCGACTTCCGACGGGCCGGCCAGGAACTCGATGGTGACGATCGAGCCAAGCTTCAGGCTCTCCGAAATGGTCTCATCGAGTTGCAGGTCGCCTACGAGCGAAATCTTGACGAATGGGACGACGGCCTGGAGGTTTCGGGTAGCGACCTTGGGGGCATGTCTGAGGCGTATCTCGCCCGGCTGGCACCGGGGTCATCCGATGGCACCTACCGCGTCACGGTTACCTATCCCGACTATGTCCCGTTGATGGAGCAATGCACGAACCGAGATCTCCGCCAGAAGATGCAGTTCAAATTCATGAACCGGGCCGCAGGCGCCAACCTGCCGCTGCTCAACCGGGCAGTACAGGTGCGGTGGGAAATCGCCAGGCTGCTCGGGTACGAAACCTTCGTCGACCTCGCTCTCGAGCCAAAAATGGCTGATCCCGAGTCGCTGGCGACCTTCTATGAGTCGGTAACTCCCGGGTTGCTCGAACTTGCCAGAACCGAACTCAATGTCCTCACCGGGCTGATGCATTCGGATTATCCCGACGAGGCGATCATGCCATGGGACTGGACCTTCTACGACGCCAGGCAAGCCGAACTCGACTTCGGTGTCGACAACAACCTGGTGAGCGAATACTTCCCTCTCGATGCCACCCTTCAAGGCATGTTCGATATCTGTGCCGAGATGTTCGGTATCGAGTTCACCTCTATCGAAGGAACCAATGCTTGGGACGACGACGTGCTCCTCTACGAGATCCGCAACACCGGCGAAAATGCTCCGATCGCCTTCTTCTACGCCGACCTGCACCCCCGGCCCGGCAAGTACGGGCATGCAGCATGTTGGCGTCTGCGGGCAGGATGCCTGAATACGGACGGTAGCTATCGGCTGCCGGTCTCGGCGATTGCCTGCAACTTCACCAAGCCCACTGCTGATAGCCCTTCGCTACTCCAGCACAGCGAGGTAGAGACCCTGTTCCACGAATTCGGCCACGTCCTGCACAACACGCTGACCGAGACAAAGCTTCCCCGATTCTCTGGCACTCAAACTGAACGAGATTTCGTCGAGGCGCCTTCTCAGATCATGGAGAACTGGACGTGGGAGCCGACCGTGCTCAGCCGCTTCGCCCGTCATTATGAGACCGGTGAGCCAATTCCCGAACAATTGCTAGAGAGCATGGTTGCCGCGAGGAACCAGAACATTGCGCTCAAGACGCTCCGGCAGGTCTTTTACGGGCAGTACGACCTTGCATTACACGGCGGTACGGCACCGACCGACGCTGACGACGCATACTGGGAGAACATTGACCTAACCGTCATCCCGGGACATCGCGGAACTCACTTCGGAGCGAGCTTCGGACATATGATGTCCGACGGTTACGCAGCGGGCTACTACGGCTATTTGTGGTCGAAGGTGTACGGCGACGACATGTTCTCCGTATTCGAAGACCAGGGCGTCCTAAACCCGAGCGTTGGCCGCCGGTATCGGAACACCATCCTCGCTCAGGGCGGAACGAAAGACGGAACCGAGCTGCTGATCGAGTTCCTCGGCCGGAGCCCTTCGTCGCAGGCCTTCATGGCCAAACTCGGCTTGAAATAAAACCGGGACAATTGGGAACTTAACTCGACGGTCCGGGTCAATATCGGTGGTCACTCAACGAGGGGTGACCTAGCGCGCCGTTCCCATTGGAGACCAACATGTCCGATACCGATACCAAGGTCCTTTCGGCCCCGGATCCCTTCCCGGCAAAGGTGTCAGAAGTCCCCAGCCAGCCGGGAGCTTTTCGTCGATTCTTCACGCAGCTCTGGCGCCTGATCAAGATCGTCCTCATCCTCGCCATCCTGGCCGGAATCGGCCTCGCCATCTACTACGGATGGCCGATAGTGAAGGACCGGTATCTAGATCCCATCGCCTCCAATTCGGCAGCGGCACAAACCGCGGCCGAACGTCTCAACACCGCGGACGCCCGACTCACTGAGCTGGAAACGCAGGTCGCCACTCTCAACGAGGCCGAAGTAGGCATGCCAGAGCGTCTCGCCGCGATCGAGGCGGCCCAGCAGGATTTTGACGCTCAGGTCGGGTCGATGGCGACCCAGATCGACGATCACACCGCCCGCTTGGACGACCTCGACACGATCCAGGCCGAACTCACCACGGGCCTCGATACCGCCAACGCCGAGACTGTGCGCCAGGTCGAGCTCCTGCGTTCGATGGAGTTGCTGTCACGTGCCCGACTCTTCCTCTTCCAGGCGAACTACGGCCTCGCAAAAGCCGACGTCCAAACCGCCAGGTCGATTCTTGCCGGCGTCCAGAGGGACTATGCCGATTGGGAACCAGAGGTCGTAGCGGAAGCCTTGTTCCGGGTCGACAAGACGCTGGCCGCCCTCCCACTCCTACCGGTGCCGGCTTCCAACGATCTCGATATCGCCTGGCAAGTACTGCTTACCCAGGTCGTGGTGAGTTCACCGTCGGTCGATACGACGACGTCACCCGATGAGTCGACCAGCACCACCACCACTACCGTCGGTTCGGGCGGCTAGGTCGACCCGAACGTCGAGCACCGCTTCGACGCCGGGATCGGTGGTCTGGACGATTCGATCCCTCCCCGTTCGCTTGGCTTCATACATCAGCCGATCAGCTGCAGCCAGGAGTTCGGGGACGTTCAACTGGGAGCCTTTTGCACTGACCACGCCCACCGAGAACGTGGTCGGCCATGCGTTCATCAGCATGCGAGCCTTCAGAGCAGCCCGGCTCTTTTCGAGAGCAGTCATCGCTGCCTGCGGGTCGGTTTCAGGCATAAGCACGGCGAACTCGTCACCGCCGAGTCTGGCGACGGTATCAGCCGAGCGCATCGTCGCGACCAGCGTGGCGGCCACCTGACGGAGCACTTCATCACCTACCTCGTGCCCGAAATCGTCGTTCACCTGCTTGAAGTGATCGAGATCCACAAACGCTAGAGACAGCGGCCGACCATATCGAGCTGCCCGACTGATTTCGCCCGCAGCCAATTCCTCAAAGGCCCGCCGGTTGAATATCCCGGTCAGCGGATCGAGCCTGGCAAGGCCGCTCTCCTCTTCCAAGGCCGATCGAAGGCGAGCAAAAAGAACCGCAAACAGCACGAAATACCCGAGCCGCACGGTGGCGTTCCAGTACGGGATGATCGGGCTCGAGTAGGTATGGCCCGCCGCGTAATCCGCCGCCAGCCAGACCAGTGAAGCGACTACCGCGTTGGCCAGGGCCCACCGCTTACCCAAACTAAGGGCGGTCAGCGAGATTGGCAGCAGGTAGAAGATCGAGAACGAGAACTCGGAACCAGTCCAAACATCGGCGGCTCCCAGGATGACCGTAAGGAGCGCAGCTTCGACGATTATCAATGGCCGGGATTGCCCGGCCATACGCTCGACGATGCCTGACCCTAGTGTCACGATCGCATCATAGAACCGGCCACTCGTACGATCATGTCATGTGACATTTCGATGGATGAGTGACCTAGCATGACCATGTGATCGGGTTCTCCCATCAAGTCGAAGGTCGTCAGCCGCCCCTGCGCGTCTTCGAGATGCTCGCCGACATGGACGACCTCGATAAGTGGAATCCCAGCGTGACGAGTTCGAAGAAAACTCACGGGAATCGCCTTGAACTCAACTCGAAATACGAGTCGACCCTGACCCGCGGTCCCATCATGTTGACCGCCGGATCAACCCTCGTAGCGGTCGAAGCTGGCCGGACCGTCCGATATGAGGGTCCCATCGGTCCGTTCTGGTCCGTCGATACGCTGACGTTCAGACCGGCCAGGCATGGAACCCAGCTCACGTTCCACAACCAGACCGGAACTCCAACCTGGATGACCCCGCTCCATCCCCTCCTCAACGCGCTCTTCCAGAGGCAAGCCCGCCGGGCAGTAGACGGGGCGCTCGAATACCTGGCGGCCAATCCTCCCGAACCAGATCTGGCCTAACCAGAGCTTCCTGTCACCCATTTTCTGCCGTCAGGCGTCTGTATATCGAAAGGTTCGATCCAGGAGGCGTGACATGGTGACCAAGGTCAGAGAAAGTCAATCGGACATCCACAGATTCGGGACGGCCGGGATTGGAGCAGGACTGCTGTGGATTGCGGTTGCAGCGCTTACCATCGCGGCAAGGATTAGCGAAGAACAGTCAGGAACGTTCGGTGATACGGAACGAGCAATTTGGGGCGTGATGACCGTCGCAATCATCACCGCCGGACTGCTGACGCTGACACTGCTGGTGGGAATGCGCCACGAACTCGGATTAGGCAAGGCTGGCGCGCTGGGAATCGGGCTGGTTGGACTGGGGACTGTGGCCGGGCTGGCGGCCTGGGCCTTTCCGTTATGGGGCGGGCTTATGGGCATCGGGATGCTCATTTTCAGCCTTCCACTCATCCGCCAAGGCAAGGGCCCACGGTCGGCGGCTATCGCTTTCGGGTTCGGAATGCTCGGGGGAATTGGCCTGTTCATCATTCTGGATGCGATGAAGCTCGGTCCGGTCGACTCGTATGGCGACTATGCGGACGCTTTCGATATTGGAACAACGACGATGGTACTTGTCAGCGCCTACGGGGCGATTGGGATCGGTCGGTGGCTAAGGACCAGATAGACAAACCATGGCCTAGCGGACACCAACCCGCCTCAGGGGATCTGGCTAGAACCAGTCCGAATGGCTGAGCATCCACGGCCTGGAAGGCCGCGGGTTTTTTGGACAAGAGCCTGCGAGACTCCGGTCCCATGGATACCAAGCGCCATGTGCTCCAGCTCGGCTCCCCCCTGGTGTGCTTGTCTCTGCTGCTTTCGGCCTGTGGCAATCCAACAAAGCCGGACGCTAGTGAGACCGTCTCAGCAACGATCGAATCGATTGTCGTCTTTCAAGGCCACCGGGGCGCCCGGGGCCTCAAACCCGAGAGCACCCTCCCATCATTTGAATCCGCGCTCGACCAGCTTGTTACGACGCTTGAATTAGACCTCCACCTCACGGCCGATGGCCAGCTAGTCGTGTGGCACGACCCATTCGTCGAGCCGGCCAAGTGCGGGCTCCGGCCTGGGGCGCCAGCCGGTGCCGCCGACCCCGATGACCCGGCCACGCCGAGGGAGGACCTACAGATCAGCCGAATGACGTTGGACGAGCTCGCCGCGTATCGCTGCGACCGTAACCCCGACCCGTCGGCCTTCCCGGCGCAGGACACCGAGGCCACCACCCTCGCTGGAGCTCGATTCGAGATCATCACTCTGGAAGACCTGTTCGACTTCGTGGGGCTTTACGCAGCGTCGGAAGCCAAGGGCGCTGAACAGCGAGCGAATGCGTCACAAGTACGTTTCAACATCGAGACGAAGCGCGTGCCCAACCGCCCCGACCTCATCGGCGACGACTTCGACGGGGTGACGGTCGGCCGTTTCGAGCAGACGCTGCTTGACCTCCTCGACGCTCGCCGGATGCTTGACCGAGCAACGGTACAGAGCTTCGACCACCGCTCACTGTGGGCCATTCATGCGACCGGATCCCGCGTCCGACTCTCGGCGCTGACCGCTGCTCGTGAAGTCCCCGACTTTGCCGACCTGGCCGCTCGCGGAGCAGAGGTGTGGTCCCCGAGCTTCCGTACCGTCGACGCTGCCAACATCGAAGCCGCTCACGAGGCGGGGCTCCTTGTGATGCCATGGACGGTCAACGACTTGAACGAGATGCGGCGCTTGATCGACCTAGGCGTCGACGGCCTCATCACCGACCGCCCCGACCTCGCAGCCCATTTGAGTTCTTCGGGCCGATAGAAACTATGCTCGTGCTCGATGCATGACCCCACCGCCCCGATCTTGTCGGTTGCCGACGCGCTCGACGACTGTGACGCGGCATTGATCAAGCTGAACAAAACCTGTTGTGACCCGGGACGGAGCCCGCAGATGATCGAGCTAGCCAAAACGCTCGGCGAGGCTCGACGGCGACTCGACGCAATTCCATCAAATCCCGGTCTGGCCAAGCAAGCGATTGCTCATCTTGAGTCGGCCGGCGCCCAAGTTGGCAGGCTTCAGGTCGGGTGTTGCGCACCCAGCAGGATGCCGCTCTACGTCACGATCCTGGCGGCGCTCACCGAGGCGCAACTACGCCTCAACGCGTCGCTCGGGACCGGGCACTAAAGCGCGCAGATGGCGGTCACCTGCTCCTCGACCGTCGACGCGACTGCTAGATCTCGCTCCGGCAAGTTCTGTGCCCACCGTCGAGCGGCGAAGTCGGATAATCTTCCTACACAGGTTTCTCGCTATCGTCGTCTCACCCTCGCATAAGGACTGATTATGTCGGCAAGTCTTTCTCCGCTTCTCAAGCAGTCAACCGACGTACTCGCAGTTCGCGGCGACGGAAGCCGCCTGTTCGACGCCGAAGGTCGGGCCTACCTTGATTTCACTTCGGGAATTGG
>JAGXFS010000099.1 GCA_024637275.1 Acidimicrobiia bacterium | reverse complement strand
GTTGAGGACCTTGAGTCTCATATCGAGCAAGCGCTGCCCGCCGATGCAGGCGAAGCTGAGGTCCGCACCGTTCTCGATCGGTTGGGGTCACCTGAATCCATCGCCGCCGAAGCAGGCGCCGCCGATGCACCCGTCTCGGTGAAGAAAGGACCTTCCCGAATCAAGGAGATTGTCGGTCTCGTTGGGCTCAGCGTCGGCTCTCTATTCATCCCAATTATTGGCTGGGTGGTCGGCATCGTTTTGGTGTGGATGTCGCCGGTCTGGTCCAAAGTTCAGAAAACAACTGCGACGCTCGTGTGGCCAGGAGGGTGGTTTGTGATCCTGTTGCTCCCACTGATGACGGTCCGATCGTCGGCTCCCTTCGAGGAGGGAGCCAGCAACGGCGCCATCCAAGCCGTGCTGGTCATCCTGTTCTTCGCCGCACCTTTGGTGGTGCTGGCCTGGCTGATCCGAACCCTGGTCAGGGCTGAATCGAAATAGCCGAACGCTACCCATTCGGAGTTCCGGATGCGGGTAGCCTCTGGTGTCGCCGCCACACCGACGACCCAAGCCCAGGAGGCTGCTCGTGTCCGGTCCGAAGGTATCTGCGTTCCTGGTCGAACCCGGGGAAGGCCACATAATTCGTGGCCCGGCGGGTGGACCGGCAACCGTCAAGGCTCGAACGGAAACCACGAACGGATCGTTCACCCTTCTTGAGGTAGGCATCGGGCCAAAGGAAGGACCGCCCCTTCATTCCCATCGACGCGAAGATGAGATGTGGTACATCCTCGAAAGCAACTTCCGGTTCATCGCTGACGACCAAATCTTCATGGCTGAACCGGGATCATTCTTTTTCGTACCCCGCGGAACCGCCCATTGCTTCCAGAACCTCGGCGACTCGCAGGGAAAACTGCTCGTCATGTTTACGCCGTCGGGAATGGAACGATTCTTCGAAGAACATGCTGAGCTGCCCGCCGGGCCGGTGGACCCGGATCGTTACCGGGAGATCGCCAACAACTCCTGGATGGAGGTTCTCGGCCCGCCGCTGAGCCAGCTTCGACCGCTCGACTAGCCGCGGAGCGCCGCCGCGAGCGGTTCGTGCCAGTCAGGATGTTGCGGACGCCATCCAAGAACGTCCTTCGCTTTCGCATTCGAAACCGCTGGCTGCTCATCGATCAGGTACCTGAGAATGGTCAGAGGACCGATGGAGAACGTTATGCCGGGCACCGTAACCGGCTTAGGAGCGCCGATCTCTCTGGCGATCCACGGCAGCAGATCACCGGCCGTAACCCGCACATCGTCGGTGATGTTGTAAATGCCGGTCGGTGCGCCGATGGCTTTCATAGTCGCATCAACTGCGTCGTCGAGATGGAGCAGGTGAAATGAACCCCGCCCTTGCCCAACGATCGGGAGCATGCGCTTGTGCAGCATCTCGACATACGCCCCGTCGGGAGCAAAGTACGTCCGCGGGCCGTAGAAGTGGCCGTAGCGGAGCACTACTCCCCCGGCCGATATCGTGGCATCCTCGAGCACGCCGATCGCCTTGACGACTGTCCGGTGACCGGCCGGCGCGGTCAAGTAGAGCGGATCAGCCTCTTTACGTATTCCGCTCCCCGGCTTCTGGGCGAACGCGATCGATTGAGCGATCAACTGGGCACCGGTATCGCGGGCGGCCTCGGCGAGGGCTGGTGCCCCGAGCACCCGCAGTTGGTTCGTGAGCTTGCCGTCCTTGTTGGCTTCGATCGGATTGAGCATCGATTTCGGAAGACTGGTCAGTTGATTGATAATGACGTCAGGTCGCGCTTCTACCGCTGCACGTTTCAGAGCGTCAGGGTCAAGGGCGTCAGCCCGAGCAACCTCGCAACCTGCCTGACTGAGGCGATCGGCCGCGGCGCCAGATCTCGCCAGACCAACCACGGTGTGACCGTCCGCCAGCAAACGCCCAACGAGCGGCGATCCAATAGCCCCGGTAGCTCCTGCCAGAAACACCCGCATGTCAGGCCATCGCCGCAAGGACGTCGGCTTGCCCGACGTGCAAGGTGTCGTGGAAGAAGTAGAACTGGATTCGCGATCCGACGGCGGCTTCCTGATCGCCGGACATCACGAGACGATCGAGGTTCCCATCATTCCCGCGCAGCGCTGCGGCCACCGCCTCGCCGGACGCCTCGAGCAGGCTTCGGAGCACATCGAAAGCCAAGACTCCCGGCCCATCGGACAAGATCGGGTCGGATTCGCGGTCATAGCGTGGTCCGAGTCCATCGATTGGCGGAGCTTCCAGCATTTCCAGGACCACATTCCGGTAGTGAACGATGTGCCCAACCGTCCAGTTGAGGCAGTTGACTCCCTCAACCTGGCGGAGGCTTCCGTCGTGATCAATCGACTCAATCTGCCGGGTTAGGTACCCGGTATTCCTCAGAAAGCCGGTAGCTAGATCCTCTGCAACGTTCATGCGCATACGCTACCGCGTACGCTGATGACATGCCCCTCGCCAAGCTCGTTCATGCACGATTTGGAACTCTGTCAACCGTCCGCCCCGACGGGCGGCCGCACTCGGTCCCGATCGTCTTCGCAGTCGTGGATGGAGCATTAGTGACCGCCATCGATCACAAACCAAAGCGCAGCCGGCGTCTGGTTCGGCTTGACAACATCCGAGCCAACCCCAACGTATCAGTGCTCGTGTCCAACGAGGACGAGGATTGGACTCGCCTCTGGTGGGTACGCGTCGACGGAACCGCAGAGGTCAGAGACGAGGCAGGTCCCGATTGGGTGGAAGCACTCATCACCAAGTATCCGCAATACGCGGATCGGCCTCCGGACGGGCCATGGATTGTCGTGACCATCAGCCACATCGCTGAATGGACCTACTCATAGTTCAGCTCCAGCGCTTCACGATCTGGTGAACAACTGGCTCCAACCCGGGGTGATCCTCGGTCAAGCCCCGGGCGATTCCGACGATTTCGTGACGCGGATCGCCCGAGAATTCATAAAACTCGAACGTCGGAGATGCCACGTAATCACCTCCAACGTCGAGCGTCGTGAGGTAATGGGCGACGGGGCCAAGGAGGCCGGCCATGGAACCGTAAAGGTCAGAGATCAATGCGTTGGCATCCGCCCCCGGTGCGTAGATCTCATCCATCACCCACAACACGAACGAGTAGAGCGCATTCGCCAAAGTCGCCACCGGGCGAATGTACGGCGGGAAGTCGGTGACATGAGGGTTCGACATCACCGGACGAACGAGTCCGATGTCGACGGTCCCCTCGGCCAACTGCTCAAACTTGTAATAGTGCGTCAGCTCCCGGTGATCAGGGTCGGCATAGCGGTGATCACCCACTCCCTCCCCCTGATGGATAATGATCTCCATGGCTTCCAGGGCCGTGTCACAGTCGTGGATTCCCACCAGGCCACCGCTATCTGCAGTATCAAACTTGACCGGGTTGTAGAACGCTGGATCTGAAAGCTGTCGCTCAAGACGTGGATTGTCAAACGGTTCCAGGCGCTTTACGGCCTCCTCAATCGCCGCGTAAAACTGACCGAGCGTTTCGAATTCATCCGCCTCGGGGGGTGCTCCGACGTCGGCAGGCTGTTCGATCACCATGAAGAGGTCCCGAATGATGTCCCGCGAGCATGGCTCCAAGCTCACGATCGTCTCGGGGATATGGTGAGGAAGCGCAAGCGGGTAACTGGGAATGCTGTCAGGCGAATAGAACTTCGGCTCACCACCCGTGCCTAGGAGGAGATTTCCTACCAATGCCAGATGGAGCATCTCCTCCACTGCGACGCTCCGAATCAGCTTGGCGGCGTCAGAAGATGGGTCGTCGAGCGAGTACATCGCATAGAGGTAGGTCGGGATGGTCGTGAGCTCGACAATGCCAGCCAGCCGAAGGTGCGAGTGCAGTTCGTTAACCGTTTCGATTGGCATCAGGTTTCAAACCCGATCTCGGCATGAGTACCGTCACAGAGTGGCTTGTTCTTCGAGGCTCCACACCTGCAAAGCGTTACCCGATTACGAGTGGCCATCTCCGTCCCGTCCGTCATCACGATCGGAATCCCACCTGTCACGGCCAGCGGACCGTTGGGGACCGGGGCGATCTCCGTGGCGAGCGCCGGTTCAATCAGCTCGCCATCGATCTCGTACGCCAGCGCGCCCGACGGGCATTTTTCGAGCATCGACATCAGGTGGCCCCGCACGATGGTGTCGTCGGTTTCGGCCAGCATTTTGAACCAATTCGTCATGCGGTTCCCGCAGAAACCAGCGTGTTCGCAGAGCTCACCGTCATGAACGACGACCATGCCGGTGCCTTCATGGCGTTTGATGTTCTCGGGAGGTCGGTCGGCCGGAGCGCGTTCTTTGCCGCCAAATCCATCGAAGCTGTGGGACCCATCGCAGAACGGCTTGTTGTCGGACTTTCCGCAGCGACACAACAAGTAGGTGCCTGGCGTTTCGACCGGAGGATCGCTCTTCCAGGTGAGCGGTTCGCCGTACTCGGACATAACTTCGTCCTTGGGACGCAAGGGAACGCCCCCGGACACCTCGTAAGGGCCGTGTGCTGTGACTTCAATCTTCATACCTGCCCGCCAAAACCGCGTAGTGAATATGTCTTCGCGTCCCTGACTCAGATCATACGCAGGTAGTGTCGCTTCATGTCGACCGAATCAACAACGGAGCTGTTCTGGGATCTTGTCGAGCCCCTCTACGACGATCACGTGAGCAGCTCCACCATGATGGGATTGCCCTGTGTGCGCGTTGATGGAGCGTTTTTCGCGTCGCTGGACCACCGATCCGGAAATCTCATCGTCAAGCTCCCCGCGAACCGGGTGTCGGAGTTGATCCACGCTGGGACCGGACTTCCCTTCGCTCCGGCTGGTCGCACCTTCAAAGAATGGGTGGTCATTCCCACAGAAGACGAATCGACCTGGTCGGCTCTCATCGCCGAAGCCCGAACGTTCGTTTCCCCCGAATGACCTACGACGCGGTGGTGGTTGGGTCGGGACCGAATGGTCTGGCGGCCGCCATCCGACTCGCCCAAGCCGAACTGTCGGTTCTCGTGCTCGAAGCCAACCCTCAGATTGGTGGCGGTACCAGAACCGTGGAACTCACCGAACCGGGGTTTCTCCACGATGTCTGTTCCGCCGTCATGCCATTCGCCGAACACTCAGCTGCGTTTCGAGCGATGCCACTGCGGGAACACGGACTGGAATGGCTGTACTCCGATAGCGAGGTGGCTCATCCTTTGGATGGGGGTGACGCCCGGTTCATCTACCACGACATTGCGCAAACCGCCGAAGGCCTCGGCAAAGACAACGGCGCCTATTCCTCACTGTTCGGCCAGCTTGTGCGTGACGCCGATGACATCTTCAAGTACGCCATGGGTCCGATGCTTCACCTTCCTCAGCACCCTTTGAAACTGGCCCGCTTCGGGCTTGTCGCGCTTAAGTCGGCAGATCGCTTTGCGGCCCGATACAACGACCCCGCTTCGCAAGCGCTCTTCGCTGGTGTCGCCGCCCACGCCGTTCAACCGTTCTCCCGGCCAACCTCGGCGTCCGTCGGTCTGGCAATGATGGTTGCGGCGCACGCCTACCGTTGGCCGGTACCCAAGGGTGGCGCGGCGAACGTGACCTCATCGATGGCCCGGTACCTTGCGTCGCTGGGTGGTGTTATCGAAACCGATCGGCGAATTCGTAAGGCGTCTGATTTACCCGCCGCTCGCCTCAAGCTGTTGTCGTCGACTCCCACCGCACTGGCGTCGATCTTCGACTTGCCAGAGCCACGATGGACCTACGGGCCAGGGGCGTTCAAGGTCGACTGGGCTCTCGAAGGTCCCATACCCTGGACAAATACTGAAGTAGGTCGAGCTTCGACGGTTCATGTTGGAGGCAGCTACGAAGAGATCGCCGCGGCGGAAGCGGCAGTGCACCAAGGCCGCCATCCCGAGAAGCCCTATGTCCTCGTGACCCAGCCAACCAATATCGATGCCAGCCGTGCCCCCAGTGGCAAACACGTCGCGTGGGGATATTGTCATGTACCCAATGATTCCGAAGTCGACATGGTCGACCGGATCGAGTCTCAGCTCGAAAGGTTCGCTCCGGGGTTTCGGGATCAGATCATCGCCCGGCACGTCAAACCACCCGGGTGGTACGCCGACTACAACGACAACTATGTAGGCGGCGACATCGGAGCGGGAGCCTTCACCCCGCGCCAGATGTTTGGCAGACCCAGGCTGTCACCGAACCCGTATGCGACCACGATCGAAGGGGTCTTCTTGTGTGGTGCCTCAACTGCCCCCGGAGCCGGCGTGCACGGTATGGCCGGGTGGAACGCGGCGGCGGCCGCTCTCCGGTCAATCGGCGAGCGGAGCGACGCCTAGAAAGGTCGGCCTGGTAGAAACCTCTATTACCCGGCCTAGAGCCGCGCCAGGACCCAACCCGTCAATCCCTTCTCGGTGCTGCGAGCGACCGGAGGGACCTTCGCCCCTTCATTCATCGCACAGTTTGTGGTTTCGTAAGAAGAGTCCGGTGCGGGCTCCCTCCACGGTGTGTCAGTCCGGAGAGTCGGATTGTCGTCCCAATTGGAGGATCGTCATGAACAAGAAGGTCATTGTCGGAGCTGTAGTTGGAGCTGGAATTGTCGCAGCGATTTCGGCGGCTAGGAGCAAGCCGGGCCAGGGAGCAGCAAACGAGAGTGACCTAATCCGGACCAGCTGACTAGCCCGTCGGGAGTGAAGGTTCCGGTCATCCGATCCGACCCCAACCAGGCTGCGAAGCATCAAGCCAGAATGGCTTCTGTGACCGCCGCATTGACGCGGCCCTTCAGCGGCTCAGTTTGAGCTATCAGCGGCTTCGGCGCGTTCCTTGTCTTTGAGGATGCGACGGAGAATCTTGCCCGAAGCCGATTTGGGTATCACGTCGGTGAACTCAACCCTACGAATCTGCTTGTAATTGGCCACCTTTCCTGCCACAAACTCCATAATTTCCTCGGCGGTGGCCTCGTGGCCCGGCTTCAGCTGCACGTAGGCCTTGGGAAGTTCCCCCGCCTCGATGTCCGGAATAGGAATAACTGCCGCGTCGGCAATGGCAGGATGCGTCAGCAGAAGGCCCTCTAACTCGGCCGGGGGCACCTGGAAGCCCTTGTACTTGATGAGTTCTTTCAGTCGGTCCACGATGTAATAGTGTCCATCCGAGTCGACATGGCCGATGTCGCCGGTGTGCAAGTACCCCTCAGAATCCACCGAACTGGCCGTAGCCTCAGGGTTATTCAGGTAGCCCTTCATTACCTGGGGGCCCCGGATCCACAACTCGCCGTCGACGTCGAGTTCGAGATCTTCACCCGTTTCAGGGTCAACAATCCGGCATCGTGTGTTCGGCACCAACACTCCGATCGATCCGGGCTTGAAGCCGCCGGGAGGGGTGGCGTGGGTGATGGGGGACGTCTCGGTGAGGCCGTATCCCTGCACCACTTCGCAGCCGATTCGGGCGGACGCTTCCGCCGCAACTTCTGCCGATAGTGGGGCGGCACCCGAGAACACCTGGCGAGCTGAGGACAGGTCGTAGTCGTCGACCAGCGGATGTTTGGCCAGAGCCAGCACGATCGGTGGCACCAGGTAGTAGCGGGTGACCTTGTGGTCCTGGCAAATCCTCAGGAACTCGGCGAGGTCGAACCGCGGCATCGTGACGAGGGTCGAACCGTTGGCCACCGCACCGTTCATCAGGACCTGCATCCCATAGATGTGGAAGAACGGCAGGACAGCAATTCCGACGTCATCCGGAGTAATGCTGATCACCGGTTCCGCCTGGGCGAGATTCCCAACGAGATTGCGGTGCGTCAGCATCACACCCTTCGAAAGTCCGGTGGTGCCCGATGAATACGGCATCACCACCACATCATTGTCGAGGTCCACATCGGCATGCCCGACATACGGGTCACCAAATAGATCGGTAAATGGCGAAGCGCCCTCCGCTTCGCCGAACACAAAGATCTCTTCGACGCCACCGGCTGTGTCCGCCGCTGATTGAGCCACTTCAAGGAACATCGGAATCGTCACGATGTACTTGGCGCCGGAGTCGCTCAGCTGATGAGCGACCTCATCGGAGGTGTACGTCGGGTTGATCGTCGTGACCGTCCCGCCAGTGGTGGCCGCTCCATGAAAGGCGAGGGCGTACTCAGGGATGTTCGGAGCGAGAATCGCCAGGACGTCACCTTTACCGAACCCGCGAGCAGACAACCCGCCGGCCACCCGGGCAATCCCATCAACCAGTTGCCCGTGGGTGATGATCCGGCCGGTCGGTCCGTCGATCAGCGCCGGGCGGTCAGGGTCGGCGAGAGAATTGCGGAGGACATAGGAGGTAAGCGGCATGTCTGGCAGCACAACATCTGGGAAAGGGCTCGTGTGGATCATGGGTTCGAACTTACCAGTTGTGACGAAGGCTCGGCCGATTAATCAGCGATCAGTGCGCTCGCAGGCCAGTTACCATTCACCGTCGTGCGCAGCGTAACGACAGAATCAATGGGCACAGTGCTCCGCCAGGGTGGCGCCCACGTGGGGCGCCTCATCCGAGCGCATCCGATCGCCTTCACGATCGCCGTATTCGGCTCAACCATGTTCGTCTCGGCGATCGCCATCGCCGCCGTCGTCATCGGCAATATTACCGACGACGTCATCATCCCCGTCCTCGACGGGGGCGAACCGTACGCCGATCTACTGCGGCCGGCGGTTCTGCTGATAGCGGGGATCGCGCTGTATAAGGCGGTGGGCATCATCATCCGGAGGGTGGGTGCGTCCTGGTTACAGATCCGGTCCCAGATGGACTTCGTTTCACGATTGATTCACCACCAATACAAGCTGTCGATGCCGTGGCACCACGGCGAGGACACCGGGGACCTCCTGGCTATCACCGACAACGACGCTGGACAAGCCACGTTCGTGTTGGGCCCCTTGCCATATGCGACCGGAGTGAGCCTGCTGCTCATTGGAGCACTGGTCCTCGTGACCAGTATCGATGTGTGGCTGGGTTTGGTGGCCCTGATCAGCTTCGGGTTGGTTGTCACGACCGACGTCGGTTCGGCCTGGTTCATCTTTGGCGGCTTCGAAAAGCTCCAACGGATGGTCGGTGACGTCTCCGCAGTCGCCCACGAAAGCTTCGATGGCGCTCTCACGGTCAAGGCTATCGGCGCCGAAGACCTCGAGGTCGAACGGTTCTCGAGGGTGTCCAATGCGCTGCGCGATCAACGGACCTGGGTTTCGGTTCGAGCCGAAAGCTTCCGCACCGTCTCCGAGATCATCCCGACCCTCGGCCTCATCGCCGTGATTGTGGTTGGTGGCTACCGCATCGAGGCAGGCGCGATCACCCCTGGCGAGGTCGTCACCGCCCTCTATCTCATGTCGCTCTTGTCATTCCCGATTCGACTCATTGGATTCGTCACGTGGGAAACCACGTTCGCGCTGGCCAGTTGGCGACGGATCGCCCGGATCGTCGAGGCCGACGATCTGATTCACCACGGCGAGATGGACCCGTCCGGTCAGGCCACCGGCACCGAGGTTTCTGGAGAGAACGTCACCTTCTCATACCCGGGTGGGGTACCGGTGTTGTCCGACTTGGGCTTCCACATCCAGCCAGGCGAGACTGTCGCAGTCGTCGGTCCTACTGCGTCCGGGAAGTCCACGATGGTTTCACTGCTGGCGAGGTTGTGGGATCCGGATCATGGGACGATCCAGCTGGACGGTCGGGATCTGCGAGATTTCGCCGAGCGGGGCGTGTCGTCCGAAGTAACCATCGTTCCTCAGGAATCGTTCCTCTTCAACCTGTCCGTGCGGGAAAACATCACCCTCGGGCAGCACTTCTCGGAGGAGGAAGTTCGAGCAGCCGCCGACCTGGCTCAGGCCACTCCGTTCGTCCTGGAACTCCCACAGGGTTTCGACACCGTTGTGGGAGAGCAAGGCGCCACACTGTCCGGCGGGCAGGCACAACGAATCGCCTTGGCCCGATCCATCGTCCGGAAGCCGCGTCTGCTCATACTCGACGATGCCACCTCGGCCATCGACCCGAGTGTCGAAACGGCCATCCTGACCGGCTTGCGTGACGCGGAACTTCCGTCGACCGTCGTTCTTGTGGCGTACCGCCAGGCGTCAATCACGTTGGCTGACCGGGTGATTCTCGTGGACGATGGGAGAATCATCGCAACGGGCACCCACGCACACCTCCTGGCCACCCAGCCGGTGTATTCCGACATTTTGACTGCGTATGCCAATGTCTGATTCCACCGTCATCCAGGCGCTACGGCGAGCATTCCAGGTTGCGCCGACCCTGCGGAAGGGTCTCGTCGTGACGCTGCTCCTAGCCGGGCTTGGCACGGCAATGTCGCTAGTCGTACCCATCACGCTGCAGCGCATCGTCGACACGCAACTCGTCGGCGTCGACAGGATCGATACTGGCGCCGTCCTTCGTTCAGGTTTGGTGGCTGTCGGCGCGGTGATCGTGGCCTCGATCGCTCGTTGGACCTCCCTCATGCGGATCGCCAAGTTCGTACCGGCCGGACTGGCAGAGCTCAGGAACGAAGCGTTCTCGCATCTGCACCGCTTGTCGGCGCTTCACACCGAGACGAACCGGCGTGGCGCCATGGTGGCGCGCGTCACTTCCGACGTCGCGGCTCTCGAACACTTCATGGAATGGGCGGGCATCGGCATGCTCATCGGCATCACGCAGCTAGTGCTGGCGATGACCACGATGCTGTTCTACAACGTTCGACTTGCTCTCATCGTGATCGCCGGGGTCGCCGTCTACGGCACGCTGTTGTTGTGGTTCCAGAAGCTCCTCAAACGGGCCCATGGCGCCCACCGCAACACGATCTCAGACTCGATGTCGGCGGTCTCGGAATCGATCACCGGACTACCGATTATCCGGGCACACGGGGCCGAGGCCGAGACCCTGAGCCGCGTCGATCAGGCGCTCGGACGCCAGTTCGTTGCCGGATTCCGAACCGCACGGTTCGGGGCCGTCCTTTTCTCCTCGGCCGAGATATTCGCCGGGTTGATCACGGCCGCCGTCATCGGATTCGGCGTGATATTCGGAGCCAGAGGGCAACTGACCACGGGCACGCTCCTGGCGTTTCTGTTTCTGGTCAACCTGCTTACTGAACCGGTTCAAATGATCGTGGAAGCATCAGACAGCGCCCAGGCAGCTGGTGCTGGATTGCGCAAGGTCCTCACCGTCATCGACGAACCAGTCGACTTGCCGGACTCGACCGATCCTCAACCATTGCCCGCCGGGTCCCTGGAGGTTGCCGCCGTAGACACAACCTTCCAGTACCCAACCGGGCCACCGATTATTCGGAATCTGCATCTGAGGATCGCGCCCGGAGAGCGAGTCGCCGTCGTCGGGCAGACCGGGTCAGGCAAGACGACGTTTGCGAAGCTGGTCGCCCGACTCATCGATCCGACGGCTGGGGCGATCCGGGTTGGAGGAGTGGACGTTCGGGATGTCTCGTTTAGCGAACTCAGGTCCCGCGTTTCCTACGTGCCTCAGCAGGGATTCCTCTTCAACACTTCGATTATCGAAAACATCCGATACGGGCGCGCGGCGGCTACCGATCAGGAAGTCACCGACGCCATCACCGACCTGAAACTCGTCGATTGGGTGGAGGGTCTGCCGGACGGCTTGTCGACGATGGCGGGAGTGCGCGGACAAAACCTATCGGCCGGCGAACGGCAACTGGTCGCCCTCACCCGTGCGTGGGTCGCCAATCCGGACCTGCTCATCCTGGACGAGGCCACCTCAGCCGTCGACCCAGCTCTTGAACTCAGGTTGCGCGATGCGATTGAGCGCCTGGCCCAAGGTCGGACGTCGATCACGGTCGCCCACCGGCTTTCGACTGCTGAAGCGGCCGATCGGGTCCTCGTGTTCGAATCTGGCGAGATCGTCGAAGACGGCACCCACGCCGAGTTGATAGAACTCGGCGGGGTTTACGCCTCACTCCACGCCGACTGGGCGGTCGCCACCCGCTAGCGAAAAGCCGGTATGACCCGCTCAGCAAACAGACGCGTGGCAGAAGCCATCTCGACTCTGTCCATTCCCGGGTAGTAGAACCGACCGACAAACGTGAAGTCGTCAGCCCCCGCCACATCGTTGAGAACCCGTATCTGATCGACCACCTCGTCAGGTGTCCCACAGATCGTGGTCGCCCGCAGTAGGGCCTCAGTTTCGGCGTCCGAGGCGGGAGCATGGGGCAGTGGCCCGATCCGGCCTCGATTCGACTCCGAGTCTTCGTACTTCCAGGCCATGTAGTGCACATGCGATCTCACCCGGTCCCAGGCGTCTCCGTTGATCGACGTGAACACCGGCCAATACCCGGATAGCGAGATTCCGCTGCGACCATGTTGCGTTTGTTCATCGCGCACCCAACTGACCTGGGCGGCCCAATCCCCCGCGCCTGGCTCGGACGCCATAAACCCGTCCGCGATCCGCGCCGCCCGACGGATGGCGGGCTCGGCGGTTGCGCCGATCCAGATGGGTGGTCCACCTGATCGGTGCGGCTTGGGAGTAACCGATACGCCTTGGGGTTGCAGCAATTCCGAACCCCAGGCCTGGCGACACGTTGCGATCGTTGCTTCGGTTCGGGGCACTCGCTGGCGACGAACCTGCCCGAATGCCTCGAACTCCCAATCGAGCCAACCGAGTCCCAGTCCGAGGATAAAGCGCCCGTCCGACAGGAGATCGACTGTGGCAGCATCTTCGGCGAGACGGACCGGATCGTACAGCGGTGCCAGAGCCACCCCAACGCCGATTTCGATGCGCTCGGTCCGTGCTGCGATAGCCGCAGACATCGGGATCACCGACGGCATGTAGGCGTCGTCCTGGAAGTGATGCTCGCTCGTCCAGACCGAGTCAAACCCCAGCGTTTCAGCCTCCACAGCCAGGTCCAGGGCTTCGCGATATAGCTGGCGGTCCGATCGCGCATCGTTCGGATGCCGTTGACACGTGATGAGGCCGTACCCGAACTTCATACGCCGAATCTACTCATACCGTTTCAGATATCTGCTCGGTGGCGCCTCAGAAACCAGATAGGCTGTTCGGTCTATGTCTGATGCCCTCGTAACCGCCCACGATCTCACTAAACGCTTCGGCGACTTTACCGCGGTGGATTCCATTGACTTCGAGGTCCAGCAGGGAGAAGCGTTCGGATTTCTCGGCCCGAACGGGGCCGGAAAGTCATCCACGATGCGGATGATCGGGGCCGTCTCACCGATCACGTCTGGCTCCTTGTCTGTGCTCGGCCTCGATCCTGCCACGCAGGGCCCCGAGCTCCGGTCACGAATCGGCGTTGTCCCGCAGGAGGACTCGCTCGACGTCGAGCTGACGGTCGCCGAGAATCTGATGATCTACGGACGCTATTTCGGCCTGGCCCGCTCGGTGATCCGTCCTCGCATCGAGGAGCTCCTCGATTTTGTTCAGCTCAACGGCAAGCGCGACGAAAAGGTTGACAAACTTTCTGGTGGAATGAAGCGTCGACTCACCATCGCTCGCTCATTGATCAACCAACCGGAACTGCTGATCCTTGACGAGCCAACTACTGGACTCGATCCCCAAGCCCGCCATGTGTTGTGGGATCGTCTCTATCGCCTCAAACAGGACGGTGTCACACTCATTGTGACCACGCACTACATGGACGAAGCGGAGCAGTTGTGCGATCGACTCGTGGTCATGGATCAGGCTCAAATCGTCGCCGAAGGTGCCCCGGCTGACTTGATCGTCCAGCACTCGACTCGCGAGGTCCTGGAAATGCGGTTCCCGCCTGGCACCCAGGAGGAGAATATCGCCCAACTCAGCGGTTTGGCAGAGCGAATGGAAATCCTGCCTGATCGGGTGCTCCTCTACACCCCCGACGCCGACGCCACCTCGACCGAAGCGCACGCCCGCGGAATCCGCCCCGTCGCTCAGGTGAGTCGGCGTTCGTCGCTTGAAGACGTCTTCCTCAAGCTGACCGGCCGGAGCCTCGTGGAATGAGCATCGTGAAATGAGCACTGCGGAATGAATACCTCACTGCGTATGTACGAGCGTTCAGCTCGCGTGTACAAGGGGGTTTGGCGAGGCAGCGTCTTTTCGTCCTTCGTCAATCCGTTTCTCTACCTGATAGCGATGGGGATGTTTCTCGGGAGCCTGGTCGACGAACAGACCGGCGGTGTCGCCGGAGTCTCCTACCTTGAGTTTCTGGCGCCCGGTCTGCTCGCTGCCACGGCCATGCAAACCGGTGCCGGGGATTCGGCCTGGCCGGTCCTGGCCGGAATCAAATGGCAGAGGACCTATCCGGCGGCGCTCGCCTCGCCGCTCACCACCCGGGACCTGGTGATCGGCCACCTGGCCTGGGTTGCCACCCGGGTAGCACTCGTGTCGGTCATCTACGTTCTCGTCGCGGCCGCTCTGGGCGCAATGCCCTTGATCGACGGACTGCTGGCTGTAATCCCGGCGGTGCTCACCGGCCTGGCCTTCGCCGGATTCGTGACCTGGTTCTCCGCCACATTGGAGGACGGGATCGGTCTCACCAACCTCTTTCGGTTCGGCATCATGCCGCTGTTTCTGTTCTCCGGCACGTTCTTCGAAATCTCCCAACTGCCGGACTGGATGGAGCCGATCGCCTATCTCACCCCGCTCTGGCACGGGGTCGAACTGACCCGATCTGTGGCTCTCGGGACCGAGCCGCCGTTCGGCTTGCTAGTCCACGCCTCCATCCTTATCGCCTTGATCATCATCGGAGCGGCGATGGCCGTCCGCCAGTTCCGCAAGCGACTGTACGTATGACAACTTTGCTGATGCGGGTGATCCCGCTACCGCTCCGCTCGGCTCAGCGAGCCAAGTACGTTTTCGAGCGCAACGTCATGGTGTACCGACGCGGCTGGATGGTGATCTTCTCGGGCATTTTCGAACCGCTCTTCTATTTGTTCTCAATTGGTGTCGGTCTTGGCGGATACATCGGAGATGTCACCGGTCCTGGAGGTGAACTGGTCAGCTACACGGCTTTCGTCGCGCCCGCCTTGCTGGCTTCTTCAGCCATGAACGGGGCGGTGTTCGAATCGACCATGAACATCTTCTTTAAGATGAAGTATCAGAAGACCTACGACGCCATGCTGTCGACCCCGATCGGAGTGCCCGACATTGCCGTTGGCGAGATCAGTTGGTCACTGGTCAGAGGTGCCTTATATGCCGCCTCGTTCATGATCGTCATGGCTGGCCTCGGTTACGTCGAATCATGGTGGGGATTGTTGGCGGTTCCCGCCGCGGTCCTGATTGGATTCGCGTTCGGAGCAGTCGGGATGGCCTGCTCGACTTTCATGCGCTCCTGGCAAGATTTCGACTACGTAACTGTTGTCACCCTGCCACTGTTTCTGTTTTCAGCGACGTTCTACCCGCTGTCGGTATATCCGCCGGTCGTGCAGCAACTCACCCGGTTCTCACCGCTTTATCACTCCGTTGAGCTCATCAGAGCTCTCACATTTGGCGTATTCGACTGGAGCCTGGTTGGCCACATCGCCGTCCTGATCGGCATGGGCGCTTTGGGAACGATGGTTGTTGGCCGGCGCCTACACCGCCTGTTACTTACGTAGCCGTCCGACGGTGGCGCCCGACATAGCCAACCGGTTCGAACTCACCCTCGATGGCCGGGTTGAGCAGGACGAGAATCAGTATCCATCCGACCCCGGCCAGAAAGTACGGCGCTCGGAGACCGAGTTGGCTCGCCACAAATCCGCCCAACAGCGCGCCAATCGGTTGAGACCCCCAGGCCACCATCCGGACCGCGCTTGCCACCCGTCCACGTAGTTCATCAGGGGTGAGCTTTTGTCGGACGGTGATATTGATCACGGTCAGCGACGTGACTCCAAAACCCAATCCGAACATGGCAGCCGCAGCTGGAAACGGACTTGGGAACAGCACGAAAGCGAGCGACACAACTGACTGGAGCATCAGGATCGCGCTGATGGAAAACCTGATGCCCAACCACCGCGAAAAGCCCGGTACAGACATGGCTCCTACGAAGGCGCCCACTCCCGCGACCGACAACAACAATCCGTAGGCCAGGTCACCGACACCAAGTAACTCCTTGGCGTACAGCACGAAGATGGCCAGCACGCCGGTGATGAGAATGTTGGCAGCTCCTGCCATCAGGGCCAGCGACCGAACGACCTTTTGGCCGGCCAGCCATGAGAGACCCTCCTTGATTTCGGCGACGATCGGAGCGGTCTCGGTCCGATCGGCCCGGTACGATCCGCCAATCGCGGCGATCAGAATGGCTGCCGCGACGAAACTCACTGCGTTCAAGGCAAATGGGGCCACTGCCGCGACGCCAAATAGGAGCGCACCAGCGGGTGGCCCGAGCAACGTGTCGCCGAGCAGTTCGGTCGACTGCAGACGACTGTTGGCTACGTCGTAGTTGTCGGTATCGACCACGTTCGGGACGAGGGCTTCGGAAGCGGAATCGAAAAGCGTCTCGCCGGAACCAAGCGCGAAAGCCACGAAGTACACCATTAGCGGTGACACCGTCTGGTGCCCCACGGTCCAGGCCAGCCCGCCAACCGCCACCGCCCTGGCCAGGTTGACCGAAACCATGATCAGTTTGCGGTCAAGGCGGTCCACCAGGGCACCCGAGAACAGTGCAAAGAGAAACCACGGGAGCGTTCCGGCCGCGACCGTACCAGCCACCACGACAGGGTCATTCGTGAGGCGGACCATCAATAGCGGGAGAGCCGCCGCCATAAGGCCGTCGCCAAAGTTCGAGATGGCTGCAGCTCCCCAGAGTTTCGAGAAACGATCCCCAATACTGCTCATCCGAACAGAGCGTAGCTTCCCCGAATCCGACCGGCCGCCGCCTGCGGCATCTTCCGAGTTCCACGATGCGGGACAGTCCTGTATTGTGGCGCAAGCAATCCCCGGGAGAGCCAACACGTGTCTAACGTCCAATCGATCGCACGAGCTTTTCTGCTGCTTGAGGTTCTCGCCTCAGACCCGATGGGGGTGACCGACCTGGCGATCCGATCCGGACTGCCCAAGAGCACCGTGGCCCGTTTGGTGAGCACCCTTGAGTCTCTGGGAGCCGTGAGGCGATCAGATGATGGAATGCTGACGATCGGAGCCAAGATCTCCGAGCTCACCGGGAGCATGTCGAGCGGCCCCGATCTCATCGCCCGGGTCCGCCCCCATCTGGTGTCACTGTCACGTGACCTCGATGAGGACGCCGGCGTATCGATTCCCGACGGCTACATGGTCCACTACATCAACCAGTCGGACTCGGACAATCCCGTGCAGATTCGAGACTGGACCGGAGAACTCATTCCCATGCATTGCGTACCTTCAGGATTGGTACTGTTGGCCAACTGGCCAACAGAGCGATTAGACCGCTACCTGAGCCGACCGTTGCAGCGTTTCACGCCCAACACGGTCGTTGATCCGGACAACATACGCGACCGACTCAAACAAATCCGTACCGACGGATACTGCTGGGTCTATGAGGAGTTTGCCGAAGGCATCAACTCAGTCGCCGCTCCCGTGTATGACCGGGAACACCGGCCCATCGCGGCCATCCACGTACATGGACCTGCCTATCGTTTTCCGCTCGGCGACGACGCAAGCCGCATTGCCGAATTGGTCAAAGCCAAGGCCACCCAGGTTTCGAGCGACCTCAGTCGCCTCAAGGTCTAGCGACCATCACCAGCTACGGTCGGCCCCGGCGCTCCGTATAAACCACGTCACCGTTCGCTCTCTTGCGAAGGAACGGCGCCCAGCTACCGGCGATGGCCCGGCTGGCCACACCCGACCGGTCAGGACGGTTCGGTACCTTCCTCGTGACGATCCGCCACAAGGCATATACGGCCACCGGCAGGTAATACAGGGCAATGGTGATGAAAAACCCGCTCGGACCGAAACGATCCATTACGACGGCGGTCACGATCGGGCCGATGATCGCCCCGACCCCAAAAATGAACATAAAGGCGGCCGCAGCTCCGAGCATTTGCTCGCGGTCGAGTACGTCGTTGATATGAGAAACGGACAGCGAGTACATCGGATACAGAATCCCGCCGAACAGGAACACAGACAGGTACATGGGCGGGCTGCCGGGGTTGAGGGTGGCCGCGACCGACATGATGATGACCCCGGCCAGAGCGCAGGCGAAGATGACCCGCCGGCGGGGCACCCGATCCGAGAGCTGTCCGATCGGAAGCTGCAGCGCGATTCCGCCGAGGACCCCGAGCGCCGCAAAGAGACCAATGCTGCGAATCGGAAAGCCTTCGAGCGTCGCATAGACGGTGATCAGACCCGAAAAAGCACCGTTGGCCATACCGGTAAGAAACCCGGCCACAATTCCCAATGGGGCGAGCTTCCACAGGGTTGCAATGTTGATCGACCGCGAGATCCCGAGGTCCGGTGCCGCAATGTTGGTCAGAGTCAGTGGGACTAGGGCGAGGGACACAGCGATTGAAGCCATGACAAACAGATCGATTTTCAGGGGATCCCCCAGGCCCAACAACGCCTGACCGATCGAAACACCGCCCATGGACATGATCATGTAGGTGCCGAGCAGTCGACCCCGGGTCGCGTTGGTGGCGCGAGCGTTCAACCAGCTCTCCGAAGTGATGTACAAGCCTGCCATTGCCAGCCCCGTAACGCCGCGCATCACGATCCAAACCGTTGGGTTGACGAACAGCCCATTGAACAGCACTGCTGCCGAAGCGACCGAAGCGAGTGCCGCAAACACCCGTATATGACCAACGGATTTGAGGACCTTCGGTACCTGGAAAGATCCAAACAGAAATCCTACGTAGTAAGCGGCGATGATCACGCCCGTGACCGTCGTCGGGAAGGCTTCCAACGTTGAGCGGACGCCGATCAACGAAATCTGAAGGCCGTTGCCGATCATCATGAAAAGGACGGCAAGAAACAGAGGCCAGGTAGCGCTCGTGCGAGAAAGGGTGGTTGCTTGTGGGGCTTGTGCCGTCACGGTGAAACGCCGATGCCAAAAAGAGGATCTCGTCCGCGTGAAGCGGAGACGACAGAACTGTACACCCTCCTAGCTCATGCCCCGACGACCTGGAGAAAATCAGCCACAGCCAACCGGATGCAGGGCGATCGGTCTATCGTGGCGCCCGCGCCATCTGCCTAAGGAAGACTGACCATGCCATTCCCGTCCGACCTCGAAATCGCCCAGGCCGCCACGCCTCAGCCGATAGCAGCCATCGCCGCATCGATCGGCATTGAACCGGACGAGTTGATTCTGCATGGTGCCACGAAGGCCAAAGTCCACCTCGACATTCTCAAGCGAATTGGCGGGCGTGAGCCGGGCAAGTACATCGACGTCACCGCCATCACGCCGACCCCCCTCGGCGAAGGGAAAACGACAACGACGATCGGTCTCACGCAGGGCCTTGGGAAGATCGGCAAGACCGCCATTGCCGCGATCCGCCAACCGTCGATGGGTCCGACCTTCGGGATCAAGGGCGGCGCAGCTGGCGGCGGCTATTCCCAGGTGATTCCTATGGACGAGTTCAATCTCCATCTCACCGGCGACATCCACGCCATTACGGCTGCCCACAATCTGGTGGCGGCCGCGATAGACGCCCGCTGGTTCCACGAAGGTCGAATGACCGACAACCAGCTCCACGACCTCGGTCTCAAGCGACTGGGGATGGACCCGAACCAGATCTCCTGGCGGCGGGTAGTCGACATGAACGACCGCGCGCTACGCAACATCATCGTCGGTCTGGGTGGAGAACTCGAGGGGCGACCGCGCGAGACCGGCTACGACATCACCGTCGCTTCCGAGCTCATGGCCATCCTTGCGCTGGTCGATGGTTCCAACTATGCCGAGGCGCTGCGCAACCTGCGCGAACGATGTGGACGGGTGGTGGTCGGTCGAAGCAAAGCTGGCAAAGCGATCACGCTTGAGGACCTCGGCGTGGCCGGCGCCGTCACCGTTCTCATGAAGGAAACGCTTCACCCGACCATCATGCAGACGCTCGAGGGTCAAGCCGCCATGGTGCATGCCGGGCCGTTCGCCAACATTGCCCATGGCAATAGCTCGATCCTCGCCGACCGGATCGCCCTCCAACTCGGGGACTATGTCGTAACAGAATCGGGGTTCGGGGCAGACATGGGGGCCGAGAAGTTCTTCGACATCAAGTGCCGCGTATCCGGCCTCAAGCCGGATGCCGCTGTACTTGTGGCCACGGTGCGTGCCCTAAAGACCCACGGAGGGGGGCCGAAGGTGGTCGCCGGGCGCCCGCTCGACCGAGCCTACACCGAGGAAAATCTGCCCCTTCTTCGAGCGGGTCTAGCCAACCTCATCACCCACATCACCAACGTCAAGAAATTCGGCGTCCCGGTTGTGGTGGCTGTCAACGCTTTCCCAACCGACACCGAGCACGAGATCCAGCTCATCAAGGAAACCGCCATGGAGCACGGGGCGTTCGCCGCGGTGACCAGTTCGCACCATCCCGACGGGGGCGAGGGTGCCGTCGAGTTGGCGAAGGCCGTCGTGGCGGCCGCGGATTCCCCGTCCGACTTCAAGTTTCTGTACGAACTCGACCGGTCGATCAAAGAAAAGATCGAGACGATCGCCAAAGAGATCTACGGGGCGGCCGGAGTCGAGTATTCGCCGCTGGCCGAGAAGCAGATCGCCGAGTTCGAACAAGCCGGGTACGGATACTTGCCAATCTGTATGGCCAAAACCCACTTGTCGATCAGCCACGACCCGAATCTGAAGGGGGCGCCGAAGGGCTTCACCGTGCCGGTGCGGGAAGTGCGGGCCTCGGTCGGAGCCGGGTTCATCTATCCCCTGCTTGGCGAGATGCGAACCATGCCGGGCCTCGGCGCCACGCCAGCCTTCATGAACGTCGACATCGACGAAAACGGCACCGTCGTCGGGCTTTTCTAACCGATGGCGGCGCCCCATATCAGCGGCATCATCATTGATGTCTCGGACGGTGAGCGAGCGGCGGCGTTCTGGTCGGGCGTGTTCGAAGTCGAGGTCGCGTTCGAGTTCGACGAATTTGTCTTCTTCGAGGTCGACGAGATCCATCTCGTGCTCCAGATCGTCCCTGATCCGAAGGTCGTGAAGAACCGGGTGCATTTCGATCTGACAAGCGACGAGCCCGGGCCATTTATCGACAGAGTCGTCGGCCTCGGCGGGTCCATTGTCTCAACCGTGGACAAGCCGACCTACGCGCTGACAGTGCTCGCCGACCCGGACGGCAACGAGTTCTGCGTTTCACGACAACCTTCAACCGGACTCGCCTGACCACTATCTGGTCAGGAAGCCCGACGGGGAGGTGTGACCGGGGCCGACCTGACCGAAGTCAAAGTCAGGACGCCGATCGAGATGGGAAGAACGGCTGCGAATACGGCGATCTGGGGCCAGGGAACCGTCACCGCCGATGCTTGCACAAGACCAAAGGGTCCTGCGTAGACGAAGTCCTGCGCCGAACTAAACACCCAGACCAATCCGAGACCGAGCGGAACCGCCAGCAACATGGCTACCAGTGTCTGATAACCGGTCAACAGTCCAAGGAACCTCCGACGGAACGACCCGGGTGCCCCTACCGCCACGATCGTACGAAGCTCTTCGTCAACCTCGGCAGCCGAAACGGCCGTTACCAATGACACCACTATGAGCACCACCAGCAACGACACCCCCGAGGCGATCAGATATGCGGTGCTATCGCTCATGGGGCTACGACCGCCGTTGAACGCCAGGCCGAGGCTCGAAATCTCGTTGTATTCATCGTTGGTTGGCGACCGTTCCAGAACCAGGAGTGCGATCGGCCGAGTGGGCACGTCGGGGAACAGCCCCAGCATTGCCTCAGGGATCAGCACCCTGGGCATACTCCACTTCACGACCTCGACCGGGTATTCATGGGCGGGGTATTCGCGGCCGTTGAGGTTCACCCTGGTTTCTTTGCTTTCGATGCCCAGCACGACTACTTCGCCGGCAGCAATGGACGCCGTGACGCCAGGATCGCCGAGGGCCGCGAGAAGATCCTCTGTTCCGACCGCAACGTCATCGCCGTCTGAGAAGTTGGCGACGAATACCGGACCGCCGTCTTGCGATTCCTGACCCTCGATCATTTCATTGGTTGCCACCCGCAAATCCAGCGTGTCAAACAGCGCTGTTCTGGTGACGGGGACGATGGCCTCGACGGCCGCCACGTCCTGTTCGCTGATCGGATTTGAGTAGTCGGAGAGGTCGACACTGAATGAAGATGCCAGCACCAGATGGTTGCCTGGTGACGGTAGGCCGTACACAAGGTCCTTTTCAGTCGTGGTAGCCGCCACGGTCACCGCCGTTATGGGAGCGAGAAGAATCACCATGATGGCGGCGACCGCCACAGCCGATCGAGTCCGATTCCGACCCGAGTCCCGGAGGACCAGTCGACCAGCGGCGGGGACCTGATTGGCCAATCTACTTGCCGAGGCCAGGATCGGGCTGGCAGTCAGCGC
The DNA here is from genome assembly GCA_024637275.1 of Acidimicrobiia bacterium. GTDB lineage: Bacteria > Actinomycetota > Acidimicrobiia > Spongiisociales > JAENVV01 > JAENVV01. The sequence continues at coordinate 24,441 of JAGXFS010000099.1, read as the reverse complement.
CACCCCGCCAACCAGAAGAACCGCTCCGACCCCGACGAGCACGTTGGCCAAGCCACTCTCCGAGGCGAGCGAAACCGAAACCAAGAGCACACCGACCGCTGCACAACCGATCCCGACCGGGATCACCCATTTACGCGGTGCCAGCGCGGGCATCCGTCCCTGAAGGGCGCTAGTGATCGGCACTTTTGAGGCTGTCCTGGCCGGAATCCACACCGCCAACAGAACCGAGACCAGGGCGACAACCACAGGACCAATCACGTCACTGATGGCAACCCCCACTCCCACCAGTACCCTTGAGACATAACGCTGTATCAGTGGCCGGGCTAATACGAACACTCCGAGACCGACCAGCACGCCTGACAAAGCCCCGACCGAACCAATCAAGAGACCCTCGCCGAGCACCGTGATTCGGATGTGTTTAACCGAAGCCCCATTCGCCCCCATTAAGCCAATCTCACGAAGACGGCGCCGGGTCCCGGCCGCAAAAGCCGCACCTGTGATGAAGGCCACCTCCACGAGGAGCAAAGTTGATGCGCCAGTCGATACGAATCCCGGGTCGTCTATGACGCTCCCCTGAGCGAGCCACTGAGTGCGAGTATTGAAATAGAGGTCGGGCAGGCTCCTGGGCGACCCCGATCCGTAAACCATCTCGCTGGCCAGTTGTTGGACCGCCGCAACCGGATCGCTACCAGCCTCCTGGCTTTCAAGGAGATCTACCAATTCATAGATCTCAGCCTCGGCCAATAACAGGTACATCTGGTCGTCGAGAAACGCCAGCTCTGACGGTTTAGGATCCACCGCTGGTTCAGGCCAGTACAACTGCTGCCCCTCGTTGTACCAGGCAGCTCCAAGCTGGTCGGCAACTTCCTCCGCTTCCGATCCGCTCAACAGGAGACTCGACTCGACCGGGACATCGAGGCTGCCCTCGACTGAAACGAGACCGCGGGGTTGGATAAGGATGTCAGAGCCCTCAGAAGAGAAGGGTCGACTGATCAGTCCCACAACCTCCAATTCGTTGGTCGAAAGATCTTGCAGTTCGACCACATCGCCGACGTCAACGTTCAACCGTTCCGCCACGGTCGGCGATACTGCCACCTCACCGTCAGCCCGCGGCCAGTCCCCATCAAGTAGGAGTAGGAGCCCTTCGGTGGCAGGGTCGGACCCGTCGAGATCCCAAACCTGGGCGAAGCCAACACCGGGGATCCTGACCCCGGCCTGGCGCAACTCCGTGACGGAGGTGGCCGGTGACAGATCGCCGACCGTGGAGCGGACCCACTCGCTAACTCCTGGAACAGCCGCATATAGATACACCTGGACGTCAGCCGCCCCGAGAGCGGTCTGCGCGCTCTCCTGCGGACTGAGCGAACTGGCCCGAACAATTCCCCCCACGACCACCCCGAGCCCGACCGGAACCGCCACGAGAAGGACCAGGAAAATGGTACGTTTTCGGTTGCGTCGGGCGTTTCTGGTCGCCACCTTGAAGGCGGCCCGTCTCCCATTCATGAGAGGTCGGCGGTGCTCGACGGCGTCTTCGACCGGACCGAGATTCCTTCCACCCGCCCATCCCGGAGACGAACCACCCGATCGGCCCAGGCGGCGTAGGCGGGTTCGTGGGTGACCAGCAGGGCGGCGGCTCCGGCATCGCACCGGCTCCGAATCAACTTCAATATCGACTCACTGGTTGCCTCGTCAAGGGCGCCGGTCGGCTCGTCGGCAAGAAGCACCGAACGAGGGCCGACCAGACCACGGGCGATCGCCACTCGCTGTTGTTCACCGCCCGATAGCTGGTCCGGATAGCGGTCCGCCATGCCGCCCAGCTCTACTTCGTCCAGCGACTTTTCCGCCAATTCCCGAGCGAGGGCCGGCTTCATCCCGTCAAGCTCAAGCGGTAGGGAAATGTTCTCGGCAGCCGTCAAAGACGGAAGCAGGTTGAACTGTTGGAACACGTAGCCGACCGATACCCGCCGGACCCGGGCCAGTTCTTGCTTCGACAGGGTGGCGAGATTCTGGCCGTCGACAATCACCTCTCCAGTGGTCGGTTCATCGAGGGCCCCCGCCATGTTGAGCAGCGTTGTCTTGCCGGACCCGGATCGACCAGTGATCGCAACGAGTTCCCCGGGCAGAAGGTCCAAGTCGACGCTGACCAGAGCATCGACTCGCTGGGCACCCACGCCGTGGGTTTTGCCGAGTCGACGCATCGAAAGGATTGGCTCTGTCACGGGGTCACCTCCATCGATTCGGCCGGTTGCTTTTCTCCTACGGTTGGCGAAAACGCCGGTAGGTCGTCCAGCCTCGACTCGACCCGCTCGAGCCAGCGGAGTTCGGCCTCGGCGCTGAATATGAGCCGATCCAAATAGAGCAGCCAGGCAAAATCATCGTGGGCGTTGTCCGATTTCAACGCCGTGTAGTCCTGAAGCAAACCCATGATCGAGCCACGTTGAACCTCGATCACCCGGCGCGGATGCTCGACACCAGAGACCAACGCCATGAGAAGCTTCAGCGAGATCTCGTCGCGACCCGCGGCTGCAAGATCGACGGGTTGCGCCATCCAGTCCCTGGCCGCCGCTCGGCCATGGTCGGTGACCGAATAGGTGACCCGACCGTCTGCATCCGGGGAGTGGCTCGTTGCAAGCCCGTCACGCTCCAACCGCTGCAATGTCGTGTAGACCTGCCCGATATTGAGCTGCCAGGTGTCGCTGGTGGCCGACTCGAGGTCTTGCTTGAGCTGGTAGCCGTGTCCTTCGTTCTTGACGAGAAGACAAAGCAGACCTTCCTTGATCCCCACTACGAATCCTCCATACATACTCGGTATGTACCAATAATACATACTGAGTATGTGGGCGTCAAGGCTCTTCTTGCCGACCACGACCCGAACCCATATAGGAGCTGAGATCACGGGTTCAAGCCCCCGTAACAACTCACAGGACGGGACCGACATGGCTATCGTTCGCACGACGGAGAGGAGGTGAGATGAAAAAGACACGTTTGACCACTCCCCTGGTCCGGCGCAACGGAGTTTTGGAGCCAGCTAGCTGGGACGAAGCACTCGACGCGGCGGCCACTGGCCTGGCGGCTCACTCTGGGACGTCCTACGGCATGTTCTCGTGCTCAAAAGCAACCAATGAATTGAACTTTATGGCTCAGAAGTTCGCCAGAGTTGTCATGGGTTCGAACAACATCGACTCGTGTAACCGAACCTGACACGCTCCTTCGGTCGCCGGTCTGGCGGCTGTTCTCGGAGCAGGCGGGGGTACCTCGTCGTACGAAGAAATCGAGACCACCGGCCTCGTCGTCCTGTGGGGTTCGAACGCGCGTAACGCCCACCCGATCTTCTTTCACCACCTCCTCAAAGGCGTCCGCAACGGCGCCAAGATGTATGCCGTTGATCCGCGTCTCACCTCGTCGGCCAAATTCGCCGACGTCTGGTTAGGCATCGACGTCGGCTCAGACATAGCCCTCGCCAACACGATCGGACGAGAGATCATTGCTGCCGGCCTGGTAAACGAAGCGTTTGTGGCCCACTCGACGATGGACTTTGAGGCGTACAAAGCCGGCGTTGAGGAGTGGACCCTGGAACGAGGCGAAGAAGTCACGGGCGTACCGGCCGAGATCATCAAACAACTCGCCCACGACTATGCCACAGCCGAGACTGCCCAGATCTGCTGGACGCTTGGGATCACGGAACACCAGAACGGAACCGACAATGTCATCGCCCTCATCAGCCTGGCTCTGCTGACCGGCCACGTCGGCCGCTACGGATCCGGCCTCGTGCCGATCCGGGGACAAAACAACGTCCAGGGTGGCGGCGATATGGGCGCCCTCCCCAACAAACTTCCCGGGTTCCAGGACCTCGAGGACGACGAGGCTCGCGGAAAATTCGACGAGTTATGGGGCGTTGAGGTCCCGGCCGAGCCAGGCCTGCACATCTCGTTGATGCTCGAAGCCATGGAGAGGGAAGAGATCACCGCTCTCTATGTGATCGGCGAGAACCCCGCTCAATCGGAGGCTGACTCCGAGCATGTCCGAAAGCTCCTCAACAACTTGGAATTCATCGTCGTTCAAGACATCTTCCTCACCGCCACGGCCGAATTGGCCGACGTCGTTTTCCCGGCGGCCGCCGGATGGGCTGAGGGTGAAGGAACCTCGACATCTTCGGAGCGGCGCGTGCAGCGCATTCGCAAGGCGATCAACCCACCCGGCGAAGCGCGCGACGATCTCGACATCCTCAGCGCCCTGGCTGAGAAGATGGGGCATGGTTGGGGCTACCCCACCGCCGAACAAGTGTGGGACGAACTGCGAGCACTGTCCCCAATGCACGCCGGCATGTCGTACGAACGTCTCGAAAGCGAAGGCGGCCTGCAATGGCCGTGCCCATCGCTCGACCATCCTGGAACCCTGTTTCTCCACGCCTGGTTGTGGGACGAAGTTCTGCCACCGCGCGGGCCGGCGCCATTCATCCCGGTGAAATGGGTACCACCGGTCGATCCGTTGTCCGACGACTTCCCGATTCGACTTACGACCGGACGAGCCCTGGATTCTTACAACACGGGAGTCCAGTCTGGCGGCTACCGCTCCCCGATCCGCAAGGGCGCCGTCCTCGAGATCTGCGAGGCAGATGGAACCAACTGGGACATTCACGAGGGAGACACGGTCAAGATCAGCTCTCGTCGGGGGGCCATCGAGGTGCCGGTCATTTATGCGGACTCACTTCGGCCTGGCCTCACATTTATGACCTTCCACCATCCGGACGAAGCAGACGTCAACAAACTCACGCTCGACGCCTGGGATCCAAAGTCGGGAACGGCCGAATTCAAGGCAACCGCCATCCGAATCGAAAAGGTGTAGATCATCGATATCAAACTGATGAACAAACCGGCCACTGACGCCGAGCGGGCGGCGGTTGACGGTCTCCTCGATTCGCTGCCAGCCGGATGGGATGGCAACCCGCTTGAGGGACGATTGGCGTTCTCCGGGCTGCATCGTTCCCAGCAACTGCGCCATCTGCTGCTACCTGCGCTCGATGCGGTCCAGTCCGAAATCGGCTGGGTTAGTCCCGGGGCGCTCGATTACATCTGTGCCACGCTGATCGTTCCACCCGCCGAGGCGTACGGCGTGGCCACGTTCTACGCATTGATATCGACTACTCCCCTGGCTCCGATCGTCGTGCACGTATGCGACGACATCTGCTGTCGTGAGCGGGGTGCCGTCGAGATCGTTGCCGCTCTCCGGGCGGTCTTTGGCGAGGCTCGATCCGCCGACGGTCCAGCCACCTGGATGACGAGCCCTTGCCTCGGCCAATGCGACCGGGCACCGGCCGTATACATCCAGCGGGCCGGCCAGGACGACCTGGTGATCGCCCCTGCCAATCCGGCTTCGGTGTTGGCCGCCGTAGATGGTCAGATCGAACCGATGAAAGTCGCCACGGCATCGACAACGCTGCTCGGACGACCAGGCGGCAAGTCGCTTGAGGCCTACCAACAGGGCGGCGGGTACGTTGCTCTGGCCATCGCCGCCTCGCAGGGCGCGGATCGCACTATCGCCGAGATCAAAGCTTCGAATCTCCGGGGGCGAGGCGGGGCGGCGTTTCCCGCTGGCATCAAGTGGGAAGCGGTGGCGGGTATTGCTTCCGACTACAAGTACGTCATCTGCAACGCCGACGAGTCCGAGCCGGGCACGTTCAAAGATCGCGATCTCATGGAGTCGAACCCGTACGCGCTCGTTGAGGCGATGACGATCGCCGGGTTCGCCACTGGTGCGACACGGGGCTACATCTACATCCGAGGCGAGTATCCGCTCGCCACGACCCGCCTTAAGGCAGCGATCCGCGAGGCTTATGCGGCGGGCCTGCTCGGCTCAGATGTCGGCGGTCACGGTTTCGCGTTCGATCTGGAACTTCGCCGGGGCCAGGGCGCCTACATCTGCGGCGAGGAAACCGCCCTCATGAATTCGATCGAAGGCAAGCGCGGCGAGCCTCGCAACAAACCGCCGTTCCCCACGGTGTCCGGTTTGTTTGACAAGCCGACTGTCATCAACAATGTTGAGACGCTCGTCAACGTCATTGACATCATCGAGCACGGCGGCGAAACCTGGGCACAGACAGGCACGGCCGATTCGACCGGACCCAAACTCTTTTGCCTGTCGGGCGCCGTGGCAAAGCCGGGCGTTTACGAGGTGGCGTTCGGAGCCACACTCGGAGACCTCCTCGACCTGGCGGGCGGAGCGACTGGCGATATCCAGGCGATCTTGCTCGGTGGAGCCGCTGGATCATTCATCACCGGCGACCAACTCGATATACCGCTGACCTTTGAAGGCTCCCGCGCCGCCGGGGTGTCTCTCGGTTCTGGCGTGATCATGGTGTTCGACACCACGACGGACATGACCGATGTCGCCCGACGACTGGCTCAATTCTTCCGGGATGAATCATGCGGCCAGTGCGTCCCGTGCCGGGTTGGAACCGCTCGGATCGAAGAGAACCTCGCTCGGAAACTGAACGGTCATGGAGAACTTGATCTCCAACTCATCGACGACATCGACGTCGCCATGAAAGATGCGTCGATCTGCGGCCTCGGTCATACAGCTGCCACCGCAATACGTTCACTCATCGACCTAGGACTCATATGAGCGTCACCGTCACCATCAACGGCCAGTCGGTATCCGTGCCGGACGGGGCCACGCTGCTCGATGCCTGTCGCTCTGAGGAGATCGACACCCCAACGCTCTGCTACCTGGAAAACCTCACGCCGGTCAACGCCTGCCGGGTTTGCGTGGTCGAGGTGGAGGGCAGTCGCACTCTGGTGCCAGCTTGTTCGCGGCCGGCAGAAGATGGCATGGTCGTTCAGACCGAGACCGATCGTGTGAAACATTCGCGCAAAATGGTCCTCGAGTTCCTCGCCTCGTCCGTCGATCTCTCGACCGCCGACTCAGCCCTTTCCGGTTGGATGGAAACCTATGGTGCCGATCCGTCCCGCTATGGGACGCCCGCTCCCCCAACCGAAGACCGCGATCACCGCCACGCTGGCCATCATGCCGCCGCCAGCGGAGAGGTCACCGAGACGGTTGCCCAACCGCCCAAGATCGACAACGGCCTGTACATGCGGGACTACTCCAAATGCATCCTCTGCTACAAGTGCGTCGAGGCCTGCGGCGAGGACGCCCAGAACACCTTTGCAATCGCCGTCGCCGGCCGGGGCTTTGATGCCCGCATCTCAACCGAGTTCGATGTTGGCCTCACCGAATCGGCATGTGTCTTTTGTGGCAACTGCATCGCCGTCTGTCCGACCGGAGCACTCATGTTCCGTTCCGAGTACGAACTCCGCCAGGCCGACGTGTGGAACGAAGACGAACAAAACGTCACCAGAACGATCTGTTCCTACTGCGGGGTTGGTTGCAACCTGGAACTGCACACCCAGGACAACCGCATCGTCAAGGTGACCTCACCCATGGACCATTCGGTCACCGACGGCCACCTGTGCATCAAGGGACGCTTCGGGTACGAATACGTCCAGAACCTAGAAGACGACCTGGCAACCACCCCGGTCGATGTGGTCCTCCGATCAGTGCGAGGTCGCTAGCTCATTAACTGAAAGAGGCTTGGTTATGGCAGCAGCCGACAAAGCAAACCGGAAATACCTCCATGCTGCAAAGGTGATCACCGCAGAGAACGAGTCGAGCCTGCTTGACGTGTCCGAACTGATCAAGCAGGGCAGTCAATTGGTGGTGTTGACTCCCTACGGCAAGTCGAGGGAAGAGTCCGACGCACTCACTGAACGACTGATCGAGACATCCGAAGAATTGGGGGCGTCGGTCTCGGTTGTTCAGGTTGGCCCGACCCGACCCCGCCGATGGCGCAGATGGCTGGCTCGACTGAATGCGAACCGAATGCTAATTGTGACTCCCGATACTCTCACTTCCCCAACGGTCGGCGTGTTCTGGGTTCCGGATGCCAAGAACGGAACCCAGCGACTGTTACTCGGCGAGTCGCTGACCTTCCGAACAGGCGTTTCCTCACGAGAGGTGCGGCGCGACTAACCGTCACGGAGTTCGGTCGCTAGGGCTGATGACCGTGGGGTGGTTTTAGGGCGGTTCGGGTTTGTTGGTGTAGGTGTGTCCGAGGCGGCTGGTCCATTGGTGGTGGCCGTTGGGGAGTTTTTGGTAGGTCCAGCCGCATTGGTGTTTGATGCGGTGGTCGTGGCGGCAGTTGGGGTCGATGTTGAATGTTGTGGTTGGTCCGCCTTTGGCCCAGTCAACTGTGTGGTCGAGGTCGGCGTGGATGCCGTGGATGAGGCAGCCTTTCATGACACAGTGGGGACTGTGCGCTCGGATGATCCGTTGTTGTTGGGCGGTGGGACGTCGTCTGGTGACTCCAACGCCGACGGGTTGGCCGGTATCAGGGTCGGTGACCACGAATTCCCAGATACCATTTCGGTTCTGGTCGGCGGTTTGGCGGGCAATATCGGCAATGACCGGTCCGTACCCGGCTAAATCGCCTGCCCGGTCAGCCAGTCCGGTGAGGGTGGTGAGGTCAACGCGAATATGCACCGACCCGCCCCGCTGCTTGCCCGTATCGGCAGGATGGAAGCCGTCACACAACAAGTCCAAGAATATGTCGGCGCGTAACTGGTCGATGGTGCGGGTTTCGTCTCTGCCACGGAGGTGTTGGGCGAGACGGTTGATGCGGTCGACGGCTTGGGCAGCCCGATCTGGTGGCAGGTTGAAGCCAGCTAGCCAGGCGGTGCTGTCGGGGTTGGGTCGTAGTTCCACATGGCGATCTTCGACGGCGGTGTCGTAGCGGCCGGCGGCGTCGTCGGGGTCGACGTCGATACACAGTTTACGGAGTCGGGCGGCGATCTGTCCGGTGGTGAGGTCCACTGCGTCGACCAGGATCAGATCGGCCACCATCCGAGCGGCCGACTCGGACAAATGTTCGGTTCCTCGGATGATCGTTTTGGCTCGGGGTGTGTCGAGGTCACCCCGCTCAAACACCGCCCACACGCTCGGGAGACGATCCCGTAACGTGACGGCCAGGTCGAGTTCGTGATCGGCGGCCCGGCGGGTCAGACACAGGGCGGCGCGTATCTCGGCCGAGGTGGCATCAAACGCCAGTTCCAGATCACCAGCAAAATCTTGTTCCAGAAAGTCGGAGACCGAGGCCATGTCGGCGTATACCTGGGCTTGGTAATGCGACACCATCCGTCGTCGGGCTCGCAACACGACCACCCGATCATGACCAGACAGATCGCTGACCTCAATCGACGACAGGAGCGCTGCCAGGAACGGACCCGCCGGCAAAACATCCAACCCGGCCGGCACATCAGCACCCCCACGGGCCGCCTCCACCGAACGGATTTCATCCTCAAATGTGGACTCTTCCAACCCTCTAATCATGTATCGATCGTATAACCCGGCTGTGACAAAAACCCGGCTGAAACGGAGGAGCTAGATACCCGTCCAGACCGCGATAAAGAAGCCGATCATCAGCACGACATACGGTCCGATCCAGGCCTTTTAGGGCGTGAACCACGGATCGACCGCCCCAAGGTCGCCTATGGTTCTAGACTCATCCCTACCAGCAAGACGTCCCACTGAATGGAACACCGGCTGATGTCTTTGAGATCGCAACGAAGAGGACCAAAACATGCGTGAGGAAGCCCGGTGTGTGATTGTTGGTGGCGGCGCCATGGGGGTTGGGTTGCTGTACTACCTCGCCCACGAGGGCTGGACCGACACGATCCTCGTGGAAAAGGACGAGCTCTCTTCGGGATCCACGTGGCATGCAGCCGGCCTCATACCTCATTTCATTGGCGACTTGAACGTGGCCAAGGTTCATAACGAGACGATCCAGCTGTATAAGCGCATCGAGGCGGAGACGGGCTTGCATTCGGGGTGGCATGGATGTGGCGCAGTCCGCTTGGCGATCAACGACGACCAGGCTGACTGGTTCCAGAACGTCAAGAACGTCATGGATCTCAACGGGGTCGAAGCCCATCTGATCGGCCATGACGAGATCCGTCGCCTGAACCCGCTCATCGAAGACCTATCGGACGTCAAGCTCGGCTTCCACACCCCGCTCGACGGATGGACCGATCCGAGTGCGGCGGTTAATGCCATGGCCGCCGGAGCCAGACAACTGGGTGCTGAGATCTCCCGCAAGAACCGGGTGACCGACATGAGCTTGCTCCCCGACGGTCGATGGGAGGTCATCACCGAGAAGGGTCGGGTCGTTGCCGAGCATGTTGTCAACGCCGCCGGGTCGTACGGCCCCCAACTTGGCAAGATGGTTGGCCTCGACGTTCCGATCGTCAATGTCATCCACCAGTACCTTGTCACTGAATCGGTCCCCGCCCTTCAAGACGTGGACCACGAACTACCGGTGACCCGTGACCCGCGGTCCAGCTGCTACTACCGCCAGGAGCACGGCGGCCTGATCATCGGACCGTACGAGCGGAGTGATTCGCAGACCTACGGCACGAACGGGATCGACTGGGGATTGACCTTTCACCTCACGCCACCCGAACTCGACCGGCTCATGCCCTGGCTCGGCCTGGCCGCCGAGCGGCTCCCCAGCTTCGGAGAAGTCGGCATCAAGAAAGTTGTCTCGGGGCCGATTACCCACACGCCTGATTCCGGCTATTTGATGGGACCTGCCCCCGGTCTCAGGAACTATTGGCTGGCGGTGGGTGCCAGCATTGGGGTCACTCAAGGGCCAGGCGCCGGCAAGTATCTCGCCCAATGGATGGTCCATGGTCAGACCGAGATCAATGTGGCGTCCATGGATCCCCGCCGGTTCGGACCGTACGCCACCCAGTCCTACACCACCGAAAAAGTGCTCGACGAGTACCACGAGATGTACCAGACCCGTATGCCTGGCGAATACCGACCGGTCGCCCGAAAAGCCAAGACCACGCCGCTTTATGCCACGTTCGACAGGCTCGGTGCCCAGTGGCAAGAAGTGTACGGATGGGAACGTCCCCAGTATTTCGGCGAACCGGAGATCTACAGCTTCCGCCGATCCAACGCCTTCGACATCGTAAAGGCGGAAGTTGAGGGCGTTCGGGAGCGGGTTGGCGTCGCTGATCTCACTGCTTTCACAAAACTCGAAGTGACCGGAAAGGACGCGGCCAGCTTGCTGGATAGGCTGTCGGCGAATCGACTGCCCAAGGTCGGCGGCATTCGTCTCGTCCACATGTTGACCACCCAGGGCGGCATCGAAACCGAGGTCACCATCACCCGTTTCGCCGAAGACCGCTTCTACCTGAACTCCGGCATCACGATGGAGCAGCACGACGTCGACTGGCTCACTCAGCACATCGCCGACGGTGAAGAAGTGATTGTCACCGACGTCACGAACGAGACCGGCATTTTGGCCGTCACCGGACCCCGCGCCAGGGACGTGCTCGACCAACTCACCGACACCGACCTCACCAACGAGAAATTCCGCTGGTTGACGGCTCAGGAGACAATCGTCGCCGGCGTGCCCTGCAAGGCGCTGCGGGTCAGCTACGTCGGGGAACTGGGTTGGGAGCTCCACCATCCCCTCGATCGGATGATCGAACTGTATGGGGCGATCATCGAAGCCGGCCAGCCCCACGGCATGGTTCATTTCGGGTCGCGGGCCATGAACGTGATGCGGATCGAAAAGGCCTACAAGGCGATGGGCTCGGAACTGACCACAGAGATCACCCCGGTCGAAGCGAACATCCTGCGATTCGTCAATCTCGACAAGGATTTTCAAGGTAAAGAAGCCACCGTCGAGCGCCACGGTCAAGACCTGTCGATGGTCTGCGTGTATGCCGAGATCGACGCCACCGACACCGACGTGGCGGGTAACGAACCAACCCTCGACGGGGATCGCATCATGGGCATCACCACCAGTGGTGCCTACGGCCATTCGGTCGACAAGAGCCTCTTGTTTGCCTACGTCGAACCAGCGTTCAGCTCGCCGGGGTCGACTTTTGGTGTGCGCCTCATGGGAGAAGTCAGAACTGCCACCGTCCTCGCTGAACCCGCCTGGGACCCCACGAGCGCAAGGCTGCGCGTCTGATGCCGCGCCGGGGACGAGAGAGTCGGATGGCGGCCAGGGCGTCAGGTGCCGATGTCCTCAGCCCACCGGTATTCGGGGGCATGAAGGGTGGGGCCTACAAGCCGATGACGGAGGACCAGATGCAACGGGTTCTCGACACTGCTCTCGATCTGCTCGAAGAAGTCGGCATGGGTGGACCTGTCCCAGAGTTCATTCAGGTCGTGACCGATGCTGGTGGATGGATGGACGAACACGGTCGCCTGCACTTCCCCCGTAAGGTCGTCGAGCAGATCATCGACACCGCCACCAAGGAGTGGGTGTGGCATGGCTTCGACGAATCCCTGAGTGCTGAGATGGGGGGAGAGAAGGTCCATTTCTCGACGGCGGGAGCGGCTGTGCTCCGTCTCGATCACGCGACCCAGGAGTTCCAGTTTCCATCAGCGCTCGACATTTATGACTCGGCTCGTCTTGCCGACACCCTCGAGCACATCCATATCTACTTGCGGACCATCGTCGCCCGAGACATGGTCGAGTCCCGCGACCTCGACCTCATGACGGCCTACAGCGTGATGATGGGAACCTCGAAGCCCAGCGGCACTTCGTTCTTTCGTCCCGAACATGTCCACGAAGCCGTGGCCATGTTTGACATGGTGATGGGCGGCGAAGGTGAGTTCCGCAAGCGCCCGTTCATGACGGCCAACGCCACGTTCGTCGTCCCGCCCATGCAGTTCGCCTACGAAACCGCTGAATGTATGGTCGCCCAGGTCGAGACCGGGTTTCCCATCAACCTGCTGTCCGCCGGCCAGGCTGGTGCGACTTCGCCGGCCACACTGGCCGGGTCGCTGGTGCAAGCCTTGGCCGAATGTCTCGGGGCGCTTACTTGCGTCAACCTCATGAACCCTGGCCATCCGTGTTTGATGGGGATGTGGCCGTTCGTGTCCGACCTGCGAACCGGATCCATGACCGGCGGGAGCGGCGAAGAAGCGGTCCTCAATGCGGCCGCCGCCCAACTCCTGAACTGGATGGGCTTACCGTCGAGCGTGGCGGCTGGCATGGCTGACTCGAAGATCCCCGACGCCCAGGCCGGCCATGAGAAGGCGCTTACCGTGACTCTTGCGGCCCACGCCGGAGCCAACGTCGTGTATGAATCGGCCGGAATGCTCGGGTCGCTGCTCGTCTATTCGCACGAAATGATGGTGATCGACAATGACATGCTCGGAGCGATCAACCGCACCATCCGCGGTATTGATGTTTCGGACGAAACCCTTTCGAAGGAGGTCATCCGTGACACCATCTTTGGGGCGGGGCACTTCCTTGGGTCCGATCAGACGTTGTCGGTGATGCAATCCGAGTATATCTACCCGGCCGTCGGGGACCGCCAGAACCCCAGTGACTGGCAGGAAGCCGGGAGCAAGGATGCCAAAGAGCGTGCCCATGAGATCGTCCGCCAGACGCTTCGCACACACTTCCCAACTCACGTTTCGCACGAAACTGACGACAAGATCCGTGCCACCTTCGACATCAAGATCCCCGCCGCTGAGGTCAGAGGCGACACCGGCCGCTGGTAACGCCGTAGTTGTCGAATCATCCGGTATCAAAGACTTGCTTATGATCTGGAGCGGTTAGTATAAATATTCTGTCTATAAGTTATCTTAGAGTGACCCTTGTAGTCGTGTTCTTATTTTGACCGACAGAACTCGGGTTAGGTTCCCGATAGGCGAGGGGAGTGAATTTGAGTAACCGTGCAGGTGAGTACAAGGCCCAACCGAGTGGCTATCGCGCGTTTATACCATCGCCATTTCCGCCCAATGATTTAGTTCTTAGCAACGAGCTTGTTATGGAACTTAGCCGTGCTGATCGTGCTCTAGCTCGACTCGATGGGGCTGCTTCAGTGCTGCCCGACGTTGACTTGTTTATTCGTATGTATGTTTATCAAGAGGCGACCCTTTCGAGCCAGATCGAAGGCACTCAAGCCAGCCTTGGTGATGTCGTCGAAGCCCTGGCTGAAGCCCCTCCCGCCGAGCGTAGGGATGCCGTCCAGGAGATCCAGAACTATGTGCTCGCTCTGAATTACGGACTCGACCGGCTTGCTGATCTGCCGATGTCGTTGCGTCTTGTCCGCGAGATTCATGCAGAGTTGATGGACACTTCGCGAGGCGGAGAACCAGCGAAGACGCCAGGTCAGTTTCGGCGCACGCAGAATTGGATTGGCGGGTCCTCACCGAGTAATGCGCGTTTCGTGCCGCCTCCTGTCGACGAGATGAAGCGGGCCCTTGACGAGTGGGAAGCTGCTGCACACGACCGGAGCGCATATCCACCTCTCGTTCAGATCGGTTTGCTTCACAGTCAGTTTGAAACGATCCATCCCTTTATAGATGGCAACGGCCGGGTCGGTCGACTGCTTATCACCTTCCTGCTGACAGAGTGGGGGATCCTCGCTCGCCCGCTTTTGTATCTCTCGATATTCTTCAAGGCACACCAGGATGAGTATTACCGACGGCTTCAGGGGGTCCGCGATGACGGCGATTGGGAGCAGTGGCTGTACTTCTTTATCGACGGGGTGCGCGATACGGCTTCTAATGCCACCAAGACCGTTCAGGCCATACTTCAGCTCAGAGAGAGAGATCGTGCTCGAATAGCCAAGCTGCGTGGTCGAGCCGCAAACGGGTACCTGCTCCATGATCATCTGCTCTCGAGCCCGGTGGTGAATGCGAAGGCCGTGCAGGCGGTCCTTGGAGTGTCCCAACCAACTGCGAACAGGTTGCTGACCGAGTTCGGTGACCTTGGTCTGTTGGTTGAAGCCACGGGGCGAGAACGCGGTCAGTTGTGGATATATACCGAGTATCGAGACATCTTCGTCAATGGACCGGGTGATTGAAAAGAACCGCGATCTGGTGGTGTCGCGAAAGTGGGGCAGGCTCCAAACACGATCGCATGCCCCTCCCGCTCTGGTCGTTCTGGAAAAGATGTGGTGTCTTACATTTCGGGGACGGGCATCATCTCGTAGATGTCGATGGCGTACAGGCCGTCGTTGTCACTCAGGTATGGATGGCCGTCGGTGAGTGCTTGGGCGGTGGCCATGTCGCTGGCCTCAAGAATCGAATAGCCGGTCAGCGAACCGGGGGTTCCTTCGGAACCATCGTCGAGTACCGAAGTCCCGGCCCCGAGAGGTGTGCCGATATCGGCCATGGCCGGTCCAACTTTGCCCATCCAGGCCGCCCACTTGGCCATCACTTCGCCTGCTCGCTCTCGAGACATGTCCGACATGTCGGTTGCTTCGCCCTTGTACAAAATCATGAACTTCGCCACCGCTTCTCCTCCATGGGGTGCCGGCTTTTCGATCATACGCCTTTACCTTTTGTAAAGGCGTAGAGATTCTCGGCGTAGGTCTTTACCGAGGCGCTCCCCCCGGATTGTCGAATCGGCTCCTGTCGAATCGTCGTATGGTGAAAGTCCCAACCGAAGGATTGTTCGTGATTGTTGTTCAATACCGTCCCAAGGCCGACCAGGCCGACCACAACCAGGCACTCGTCGAGGACGTCTTCGCTGAGCTGCACGCTTCGACACCGGGCGGTGTCCGGTACGCCACGTTCAGACTCGAAGATGGATCCTTTTTGCACATCGCCGATGTCGAAGCCGACCCGAACCCGTTGTCGCAGGTAGCGGCGTTCGCCAGGTTCCAGGAGGGCATCGGTGAGCGGTGTGAGGAAGGTCACGGACCGAACGCTCAGCCGGCCACGCTGGTTGGAAATTATCGCTTGCTGCCATGACCTTCGGTGGATTTAGCCAGGAAGTCCTGGCGTTCCTCACGGAGTTGGGTTCCAAAAACAAAGTCTTCCTCGACGCCAACCGGAAGACCTATGAGTCAGAGGTAGCGGAACCAGCCAAAGCCTTCGTCGAAGCGATGGGGGAGGCCTTGGCCGATACGATCTCACCGGAGATAACGGCGATCCCGAAGACCAACGGTTCCATCTCCCCGATCAATAACGACGTCCGGTTCTCGAAAGATGCGCCTCCCTACAAGGACCATCTGTTGTTCCGGTTCTGGGAAGGGCCCGAGAAGAAGGCGGCTCCGACCCTGTTCGTCCGACTGAGTGAGGAGAGCGTCGGCTTCGCTTCCGGAACGCAGATCAAGTCCCTGGACCGCTGGCGGGAGCTTGTCGATAACGAGACAACTGGCGGGTCCCTGACCTCTGCAATAGCCGGTGTCGCGAAGGGCCGAAAGCTGGATATCGATGGCCAAGGCTTGAAACGGGTTCCCAGCCCGTATCTGGAGGACCATCCACGCGCCGAACTCCTCAAGTACAAGGCGCTACAAGTGCGCTGGCCCGAGTCAACCCCGGCGATCATCCACAAACCCGGATTCGTTGACTGGTGTGTGAAACGGCTCGTCGCGGTTAGCCCGATCCATCGTTGGCTCGTCGAACGCCAGCCCTAGGACACGCCGTTGAGGGTCCTGTTGCCTAGTCCCGGCTGGGAAGCGCGTCCAGTACGCAAGCGGCGAGTCGGTCATTTCCCCGTGGGGTAAGCAGAACCTCGTTGACCTCCCGAAACTTGATCGAGACGGTCTGCGCCCCGACCGATACTTGTTCGATCGCGGCTTTCATCGAGGATGGGACCTCGTCGCCATGCAACGCCGTCTCAAGAGCGGCTGCCGCGCTGGCGTCGACAAACTCGAGGTCGGCATCGAAGGGCGACCGGCGCTCGACGCCGACGAGTTTGTCGAACAGCGCCGGGGTGTCCTCGAGTTGCAGCACGACATCGTCGATCTCCCAGCCGCAGTCGGGGGTGGCGTATTCGCACCGGGTATGGAACCTGCAGCCCTGGGGTGGTCGAGCGGGATCAGGGACCGTACCCTCCAGTCCCCGGAAGCCTTCATCGTCTCCCGTTAGGTCGGGGTTGGCTCGAAGGAGTGCTTCGGTATAGGGGTGGATCGGGTCGTCGAAGAGTCCGGTGGTCTCCCCGGATTCGGCGATCCGTCCCAGGTACATGACCGCAATCCGATCGGCCATGTGGCGCACCACCGACAGGTCGTGGGTGATGAACAGGAAGGTGAACCCGCGGTTCTGCTGAAGTTCGTGCAACAGGTTCAGAATCTGCGCCTGGACGGAGACATCCAACGCACTGGTTGGTTCGTCGAGTATGACGAGTTCGGGATCGAGAGCCAGGGCGCGGGCGATGGAGATACGTTGACGTTGTCCGCCCGAAAACTGGTGGGGATAGCGGTATAGGTGCTGACGGCCAAGCCCAACCTGCTCGAGCAGGCCCACGACTCGTTCGGTCAGGGCCGAACCAGATGCCTCCTTGTACACCCGCAACGGGCGTCCGACGATGTCGCTGACCAGGTGGCGAGGATTAAGCGACGAGAACGAGTCTTGAAAGACCATCTGGGTGTTTCGCCGAAACCTGCGCCAGTTGGTCGCGTCGAGTCGGTCGACGCGGTGGGCAGCCTCTAGCTGCGCGAGGTCTTCCCCTTGACCGGCTCGCAGTGCCTGGTCGAGTTCGGTTCGCTGCTGCTCTGACAGATCGAAATACACCCCACCAGAGGTGGGTTTTTCCAAACCGGCCAGGACCCGGCCCAGAGTTGTCTTGCCGCACCCGCTCTCGCCTACCAGCCCCAAGGTCTCGCCGCGCAGCAGGTCAAAGCTCACCCCGTCGACTGCCCGGACCTGGCCGACTACGCGCTGGAGCGCCCCGTCTTTGATCGGAAAGTGTTTCTTCAGGTCACGCACCGCCAGGACGGTCCGTTGGTCGGTAGCCGCAGTCATCGGGCCGTCCGATCAAACGTTGGAGCCTCGCCATGCTCTGGTGGATGGTGGATGAAACACGCCACCTGGCGGTCACCGACAGGCTCGAGAGCGGGATCGCGTGTCCAACAAACCTCCGCTGCGAAGTCGCACCGGCCAGCGAACCTGCACGAAGGATCGGGGTCGATCAGTTCCGGGACCGTCCCCTCGATGGCGGCCAAACGACCCCGTTCGTGATGGGCTCCAGGTATGGCATCGATGAGACCCCTTGTGTACGGATGCTCAGGTTCATGGAAGATCTGCTCAGAATCACCCACCTCGACAATACGCCCCGCGTACATCACGGCGGTTCGATCTGCGACCCGGCGTACGAGCGACAGGTCATGACTGATGTACACCACCGCAGTCTTGTGGCGTTGCTGGAGTTCCTTGATCAACTCAATAATGCGGGCCTGGACGGTTACATCGAGAGCGGTGGTTGGCTCATCGGCGATGAGGAGGTCAGGGTCACAGGCCAGAGCCAGAGCGATCATCACCCGCTGCTTCATTCCACCTGATAGCTCATGAGGATATCGATCCATCACAGCCCGGGGATTTGGGATCTGGGTTTCAGCGAGCGCGGCGGCTACCCGGTCGTCGGCTGCCGCCGTTATGGCCGAGCGGCGAGATCGTAACGGAGGCAAGGAAAGCAGAACGTTCTCGAGAGTTCGCGACTGCTGGGTCGCTCGTCTCCGCAATAGTCCCGTTGGCAGCGAATGAGACGACGGATCGATGCCGGCGCTCGCCAGCAGTTCGTCGGAACGGTGGGCATAGAACACTTCGGCCACTTGTTTGCGAATCGACAAGGCGGGATTCAACGCTTTGCCCGGATCTTGGAAGATCATCGCGATGCGATTGCCGCGGATGCTTCGGAGATCGCGCTCTGGGATTGTGAGGAGGTCGAGTGTCTCGGCGCCAGTCTGCTCGCACGTGCTGCAACCCGTCCCTGAACATGCCGGGCAGGTAGAGACGACCCGGCCGGTGTGATCACATGCGACGCAGCCCGCGCCATCGCACGCTGTGCATCGTTGGCGGGGATGAAACATAATTGAGCCCGACACGGGAATGCCGGGAGGCATCGGGACCAGGCGGAGAAAAGACCGGGCTGTGACGCTCTTGCCGCAACCGGTCTCGCCGACCAGGCCCAGCGTTTCGCCGTCCCGAACATCGAAGTCGACGCCATCGACGGCGTGCACGATCCCGGCCTTTGACTTAAAGTGAACTCGCAAGTCACGCACGCTCGCCACGACGGGAGCGTCTGTCTTCTGAAGGTTGGTCGCCGGAGCAGTCATCGGGTTTCGGTCTTTGGATCGAGCACATCGCGGATGCCATCACCGAGCAGATTGAATGCCAATGCCCACAAGAACACCATGAGCCCGGGGAAGGTCGATGCCCACCAGCGTCCTCCCGAGATTCCGGCTTGGCCCTCCGAGACGAGAACTCCCCACTCAGCCAGACCTGCCTCAGCCAGACCGATGAAGCTGAGGGTCGCGCCGACCAAGACGATGTTGCCCATGTCGAGCGTCGCTTGCACCACGACGGGAGTAATCGAGTTGGGCAGCACATCTTTTCGGAAGATGTTCCAACTGCTGTCACCGATTACCCGGGAAGCGTCGACGTAGTCGTTCTGCTTCACATGCATCACCTGAGCGCGCATGATCCGGGCGTATTTCACCCAGAACACGATGGCGAGCGCCAGGATGATGTTGCGGAAAGACGGTCCGAGTACGGCCGCAATTGCCAAAGCAAAGATGAGTTCGGGAATCGAGAGGAACACGTCGACTATTCGCATGAGAATTTCGTCGAGTCGACCGCCCCGAAATCCGGCCAGGCTGCCAACGGCCACGCCGATTGCCACCGTGACGGTGACAACGATCAGGGAAAGGCGCAGGGAAGTTCTGGCACCCCAGATCACTCCGTACAGCACGTCGCCACCGGTGTTGGTGGTTCCAAGAAGGTGACCCGGTGAGCCGGGTGGCACGGCAATCGCTCCCCAGTCGCGGGGCATTTGCGACGCATTGGGTGTGTTCGGTTCGACGAGCCAGGGTGCGAGCACAGCCATGCCCACCATGACCACGATAATGACCAGGCCGCCGAGCGTGGTGGGGTTGGACAAGACCCTGCCGGATGTTTCGCCCATCCTCCGCAACCGGACCCGAAAGGCGCTCTCGTGGCTAGTGGTGAGCGGTGGTGATGTGGAGGTAGTGCTCATGAGCCCAACACCACCCTCCGGTCGAGATAGGCGTACACGACGTCCACGACCAGGTTGACCACCAGAAAAAGGACGCTCGTGAACAGGACATACGCCATGATCGTGGCTCGGTCGCCTCGCAGCACAGAGTCGGCCATCCACCGTCCTAAGCCAGGCCACCGAAAGATGATCTCCGCCACGATGGTGCCCTGCAGTAGGAATCCGAAGCTGAGACCGATGACCGTTACGGTCGGCATGAGGGCATTCCGGCGAGCATGGCGACGCAACACGAGGCGTTCGGCGAGGCCTTTGGCGCGAGCGGCGTCGACATATTCTTCTTGAAGCTCCTCGACCAGCGACGATCGCATCATGCGGGCAATAATCGCCGTGGCGCCATACCCCAACGTGATGGCTGGAAGTACGAGATGCCAAATGGCGTCGCGGAACGCTTTGAAGTTTCCGGCCAAAAGGGCGTCCACCGTGTAGAGGCCCGTCGGGTGCGAGATCGACGCGAACACTTCCGGGGTGCTGCGACCGATTGGAAACCATCCGAGGTATACCCAGAAGACGATAAGCATGACGATCGCAAACCAGAACAGCGGCATCGCAGCTCCGCTGATCGAAATGATCCGAGTTATGTGGTCGGGCAGCTTGTTGCGGCGCGCTCCGGCATAGGTTCCGAGCCCAATACCGAGGGACACGGCCACAACCGCCGACGCAACGGCGAGTTCCATCGTCGCTGCCAACTTGTTGGGGAAGACGGCGGTGACTGGAGCAGCCGCCACTCCCGACCATCCGAGGTCACCCTGGAACACTCCCCGTGCCCAATACGCGTATTGCACCGGAACCGGCTCGTCGAGATGGAATCTCGCCTCGATTTCGGCCACCTCTTCCGACGACATCTCGTGGGAGAGGTAAATCGCCACAGGCGAGCCGCCGATCCGGGTCAGTCCGAAAACGATTATGGACACGCCGACTATCAGGAACGGCAGCACAATCAGGCGCCTCAAGATGTAGTCGCGTATCTGCACCGTGGTCAGTCCCCTTCATCAGGTGGGGTCGGTCCCTTAGGGCCGACCCCACCCGCTTGGTCTATTTGTCGATTAAGGCGAACCTGAGTGACGGACGTGGCCACAGCGGATTCGATTCCCAACCCTTGAGCCAGGTGCGATACGCGGCTACGACGCCCTCTTGGCCAGCGATCAGCCACATCGGGTCGTCGTACAGCATGAACTGCAGTTCCGAGTAGATCGCAGCCCTTGTGTCCGGGTCGAGCTCCACTTCGGCGGCGTCAATCAAGTCGGCAACCTCTTGCGGATCGGCGTAACCATTGGCAAAGCCGTGGATGACACCCCACTCGCCGTCCGGATGCTGATAAGACGACATGTAGGAATGCGGATCTGCAAACGGATCAGCGTTCTTCACCCACATGGCGTACTCGATCGGATCCTGGGCATGGGCATCATCGAACTGCGCTTCTGCCACAGCCAGCACTCGCACCTCAATATTGCATGGGAGTGACTCAAGTGAGTCCTTGAGCACCAGGGCGGCAGTCTCAAAGAGGTTGGCCTCTTCGGTGATCACCGAGACTACAAACCCGTCTGGGCAATAGCCGGCCTCGGTGAACAGTTCCTCCGCCTTGACCAGATCTTGCGATCCATATACCGGAGCGGTGGGATCGTATCCGAAGATTCCCTGCGGAATGTAGTGCGGATTGAAGTCGCCGAACCCGCCTAAGGCTCCGTCGATGAACCCCTGATAGTTGAACGCATGATTGAAAGCTCGGCGTACGAGAGGGTCGTGGAAGAAATTCGTCGGGATGGTGTCTTCCGCCGGCAATGCGCCTTCGGGGATGTTCAGGTTGAAGCCGATGTGGATCGGTTCCACCGTCAAGCCTTGACCGAAGATCGTGACTCCCTCGGCGCCCTCAATGTCGCCAATAAACGACGGGTCGGCTTCGATCGTGTCGAAATCTCCCGCCCGGAGGCCAAGAACCCGAACGTCGGGTGTTGGCCCGATCTCGATTCGGACATCGAGAAACGCGGGGGTCCCCCAGTAGGCGTCGTAGATCTCGAGCTGAATGTTTTCGCCACGATTCCAGGCAGTGAGTGTGTAGGGACCTGTCCCGACCACGTTTCCCTGCATGAAATCGTTCTGCTCACCGGCAACGATGCCGCCGTTGGCTTCCACGGCGTCTTCGCTGACAATCGATGAGACCATGGCCACGACGGCGGTGTTCAAGAATGCCGCGCTTGCCTTCTGTAGCTCCACTTCCACTGTCAAGTCATCGACAACTCGAACTTCAGTGACGATGTCGCTGAGTACTCCTGCTGCCCCCTCGGGGAGATCCATCTCCATGACTCGATCCCACGAATACTTCACATCAGACGCCGTAAAATCGGTGCCGTCGTGGAACTTGACGCCCTCGCGGAGCTTAAAGGTATACGTAAGGCCGTCGGCCGAGATGAGTCCGTTGTCAACGGTTGGAACTTCAGTGGCGAGCCCTGGCACAAGATCAGGTCCGCCAGAGCCAATCTCGAGCAGACGCTCATAGACCTGCAAGATAACGGTTTCTCCGCCTTCGCCCGGTTCTACCTGGGCGGGGTCGAGGGTGCTTGGTTCGTCGTCTGCCGCATGAACGAGGAGTCCGGGGTTCTTGACCTCGTCGCCTCCGGTCGGCGCGGCCGTGGTTTCAGTGGTGTTGCCGGGTTGGGTCGTGTCACTGGTCGGCGCGGCCGTGGTTTCAGTGGTGTTGCCGGGTTGGGTCGTGTCACTGGTCGCAGAGTTACAAGCCGCGGCCACCATTGTCAGGGCCAGCAATAACGCGGCCCACCTCCAGGATGAGGATCTCATCGGGTCTCTCCTCCGCTCATAAGTCGAGACCATACGATCTCGAGTCCTGCAATCGATTGCAGGCTGAGGCCAACCTACCTGACTGTGGCGTGGACAGTCAAGCGAATCACGGAATTCTGTTTGAGTTTGGATCTATTTGGGCCGTTATAGGTGGGATAGACGGGAGGCGATGGTTCGCGCAACGTCGATAAGTCGCTGCCCGATCTGGTCCGGGTCACGACCGCCTGGGAATCGGAACGCCGGTCCGTAAACGTTGATCGCCCCAAAGGCGGTGCCGGCGTTTGCGGTGATGGCCGCTCCGAATCCGTTGATGTCCGCAGCGAACTCGCCGACAGTCATGGCATATCCTTCGGCGCGAATCCGGGCGACCCGTTGGTGAAGGTCGCGTGGTTTGGTGATCGTGTTAGGTGCCAACCGTTGGAGGCCGGCTTTGGCGTAGCGTGACAACTCCATGTCGGACCAGGTGGCCAACATCGCCAGGCCGCCTGCAACAGTGTGGCTCGGGAAAGCCTGGCCGGTCCAGTCTTCGGTTCGAACCGAGCCACCCGATCCGACATGCAATACGTAGAGGCTCAGGTTGCCGTCGACGACCGAGAGGCCGGCGCCTTCACCGAACTCGGCAACCAACTCGCGCAGATATGGTTCGGCAACTTGGCGCAGCATGGTGGACTGGTCCATCTGCTGGGTGAGGCTCGTCAATCCCAGGCCGATGGCGTAGCCCCCGTCATCGAGACGTTCGACGGCACCCTCGACTTCTAGGGCCGACAACAGTCGCGAGACCGTACTCTTAGGGAGGCCCGTGTGATCGGCCACATAGCCGACGGTGCCGCGGCCTTCCTGGGCCGCTAACGCACGAAGTATTGAGAACACCCGCTCCACGGCCTGCATAGCCACTATTCTAGCCATCGCAACATTTCACTGGTTGGAACACGAGGCTCGCAAATGGCACAGCTCCCGGACCGCGCCCAGGTCGTGATCGTGGGTGGTGGTATTGTCGGTTGCTCGATCGCCTATCACCTCGCCAAGCGCGGCATCACCGATGTCTTGCTTTTGGAACAAGGCCAGCTGACCGGTGGCACGACCTGGCACGCCGCCGGATTGGTAAGCCAGTTGAAGTCGAGCCACAGCCTCACCTCGATCGCTACCTACTCGACCCGGTTGTTTGAGCAACTCGAAGCCGAAACCGGACAGGCCACCGGGTACCGGGTAACCGGATCGATCTCGGTTGCGGATAATCCTGAACGCTGGGAAGAGATCCTGCGCGGCCTGTCAATGGCCAAAACGGTTGGGGTGGAGGCCTATGAGATCAGTCCCGCTGAAGCGCTCGACCATTGGCCGACTCTCAATATGGACGATGTGGTCGGTGCCGTCTACATCCCGCGCGATGCTCAGACCAGCCCGGTCGACACTACGTTGGCACTGGCCAAAGGAGCCAAGAATCAAGGGGTGCGGATTGTCGAAGGGGTTGCCGTCACCTCACTCCACGTCGAGAACGACCGTATTCGCGGCGTCCATACGGAGCAGGGATCCGTTGAAGCCGAAACAGTGGTGCTTGCCGCTGGTATGTGGACCAGGCACCTCGCTCAAACGGG
>JAGXFS010000014.1 GCA_024637275.1 Acidimicrobiia bacterium | reverse complement strand
TTCCACGACTACTCGTTCGCCAACACCCGACTGATCTGGGCACAATCGTTGGCCCGGGGGTTCACGCCGAGTCAGGTGGCCGACTGTCCGGGCTTGGCAGGGCCTGAGAACGGCGCCGAGGAGGAGCGGCGAGAGTGGTTGGTTTCCGGGTTGTCCGCGTCTTCGACCTTGTCCAAACCCAAGGTGAACCCCTCCCCGAAGTGCCAGTCGGGTTGGTCCAAGGGGATCTTCCCTCCCACTGGGAACACGTCAGCGGGCTCATCACCGACGGACCCGGTCACCAGAGCGTCAACAGGCCTCCAACTCCCCACACCAACCATGAGATCAGACAACAACCCCGGCGGGTCCTGCCAGCCAAAGGCGATCCAATGATCGAACGATCATGAAATCAAGTTGTGTCCGTTTCTCGGTGGACCCGTTGTAATGGTCGTCACGTCGAGCACTATCAGTTCGAACGTCGACCCTCCGGTCGGGTTGACCTCTACCGCTCCTGATCGATCGCTACGAAACCAGGTCGCAACGGCCCGTCTATCTGTCGGTCTTCCCGAGACAGTGGCTGATCCGGCTGCTTTGGCGAGAATCGCGGTTCTGATTATAGGGGGCGTGGATCTGGCTTCATCCGGCGTCGGAGTATCACAGCAGCAGCAAGCGTGAGCCAGGGACCGTGGGTATTAGACAAGCCATCGCATCTCGACGCGGTCGGGATCGAACAACCTTCTGCCCGGCTTGCCTGGGTGAACGACTACCTCTTCAACGACAGACTTCAAGATCATGCGCTGCCGCTCAATGTCGAGATCGCTCCAAAGCGACACCAAAGCCTCGTAACTTCTCGGGAGTCCTGTCAGTGGGTCAGCATTGGTCGGCGGCGGTCGAAACGCGGCACGGTTTTTCGAGATCCGAGCCTCCAGCAAATCGCGGGCCGCAAGGAACTCACGTCGACTGATCACACGCTCAACATAGTGATCTTTGGCCAGCTCTTCCAACGAAGCTTCATCAGCAATCAACTGGCGGGCTATCGGCTCGCTCTCGATATGGTCCACCCCCTCGAGTGCCGCCCACAGATCTGGCCCCGCCAGAGCTACTAGCAGCTGGGTTGCAGCCGTCCGCTCGACCGGCTCGGCGACCACCGCTATCCGACCGCACGGGCCTTCATTCGCCCCACGATTGCACATATAACGGCGAGACCCATCCTTTCTCCGCGAGGAATACAACGTGGCGCCACATCGACCACAAACCAGCATGCCCGTAAGCAGATACTGTGCGGGACGTCCAGACTGGCTGCGTCGTGGATCACCAAGCACAGCTCGAATCTTCTCCCAAGTGCTCCGTTCAAGGATGGCATCCCAAGATGCCTCGCCGATGATCTCTCCCCGGTGGACACGAAGACCGGCCACGTGTGGACCAGCGAGCAGCGTCCTGAGCGTGGTGACCTTCCATGGAGCGCCGGTCACCGTGGAAATACCTCCATCATTGAAGTCCGAGGCGATCTGACGCAGCGACTCCCCCGCCAAAAAGCGATCCGCCGCCTCTCGAACTCGAATGGCCTCGTCTTCAATCACCGACATCGTAGCTTGACCTTCCGCATCCCGAACCTGCGCGTAACCAAACCGGCGGGGGCCCCCTGTCGAGAGTCCCATCCGAGCCTGCTGATCACGTTGCCGTTTAAGCCGCTCGGACTTCTTCTCCGACTCTTGTCTAGCCACTGCGCCCATAATCCGGGCGCGAAATCGCCCATCAGAACTCCCAAGATCAACCTCACCAGCAACGTTCGCCAAAGGAACACCCAGCCGATCAGCAACGATTATGAACTCCTCTAACTCCCGGGGATGCCTGGTCAACCGGTCTTGATCAACGACAAGAACCGCGTCCACGAGCCCCGCCTCAAGGTCTGAAAGAAGCCGTTCATATTCGGGTCGAGGCGCCCCCGAATAGGCGGACATATCGTTGTCGACATAGACCCGTGCCACCGGCCAAGCCTTCGCGTCGGCAAGGCCCCGACACAACTCCTCCTGACGAGCGACGCCCAAACCGAGGCCGCCCGCATCGCGACTGATACGGCAGTAGATGGCAGCTGAAACCACCGCTGTACCCGGTTCTACCATGCGGGTAAATATAGTACGAAAATATCAATGTCGCTAGCACCACTTTGACGAGGTCCCGCAAACTGATTTCGCCGGAGCCGTCGAGTGTCGCCGGCCGAGACTCGTAGTACGAGCCGTGCGTGATCGGAACATGAAGTTCCCGCACTTCTTCACAGCACCGCAGACAGTGGGTTGAGGGTGCGGCCGTCAGCATTGCCGCCAACATCGACGTTTTTCCCGCACCGGGCGGACCCGAGATCAACACGCTCATGTTGGTTTGCATGACGGCCCACAGAAACCCTGCTGCGGCTGGCGTCAGCGAACCCAACTCGACCATCGACGAGAGCGTTTCCTTTCGCAAGGCATACCGACGGACCGTGGCCGAAATCTGGTCGGCGATCGGGCCGATTACGGCGGTCAGACGAGCGGTCCCATCGAGAATCCTTGCCTGAACGATGGGGTTGGCTGTGTCGAGGTGACGGTCGGTTTCGGCGAGGAGTCGGGTGATGACCTGGCGATTCTCTCGTTCCGTCGTTGGTACGGTCAGCGCTTTGAGTGATCCCGTCCCGTCGATATAACTGACCCGCGACCCTTCGATAAAAATCTCTTCTACGTCGGGGCGGTCAAACAACTCGGTTAGCGGGCCGAACTCGAGAATCGATCGGAGAACACGGTTAACCATCTCCTCCGGATCGCGTAGTGCCCGGATCGTTCCGAGATGGGCTCGCCTTTGGTAGTCGTCCACCACTTCGACCGCCAGGGCTCTTGTCAGGTCTTTCGATTTCAGCGGGTCGATCTTCCGCTCCTCGATCAGACGAACTGCCGCCTGCCGGATCTCGTCGTAGGCGTTCATGAAGCCGCTCTCGCCGCAGAGAGGCTCGCCAGGCCTCCAGCTAGCTGCTCGATTCCCTTGACAAACGCCCCACCTTTCACGAGGTCGCCGTCCCAAGCGGCCTCAGATACGCGCCGATCTTCGGGCACGACCGTCAAGGAGAACGGAGCGTAGGTACGGGTGATTTCCTGGGCGAGCTCGCCCAACTTAAATACCGACCGTGGGGCCTTGTTGAACACGATGTGTACCGGACGATGTGGCGCCAGCGCCCGCACCTGGGCGATCCACTCCAATGTTCGGGCCACGCCAATCGGGGATGGGGCGGCGACCACGACCAGTTGGTCGGCTGCGGTGATCATCGAGCGGGCGAGTCCGTACCGCGGCGCTCCGCCGTGAAAAGCGAGATCCTCGATGCGGCTCGACACGTTGGCGATCACAAAGGATCGCTTCACGGTCTCGTCTGTGGCCAGACTCACGACATCACCCGGTCGAAGTTCCATCCAGTCCTGCGTGTTGGAGATACCGGCGACGACATCAATCGGCGCACGTCGCAGGCTGTGGAAGGTCTTGTCGAGGCGATCGGGCTGATGGAGAAGCGCATCGATTGAAGTACGGATGTTGGGGTGAAGGGCTAGGCCGAGACGTTGAGCGATAGCCGGGACCACGTCATCGGCATCGACCAGCAAGGTTCGGTCCTTGACGGTAGTGAACGCGTTCGCCAAACCGACCGCTATCTCGGTTGCGCCGGTCCCACCTGAACTGGATGCGACGACAACGAGTTGCCCCCGCCGATCCTCGCCCGAGCCGGTCCCCGGCTTGACAACCTCCACAGCTCGAGCGGCGCGTTCAACTGTGCCCAACGCCGATACCACCCGGATGAACTCCTCGGCGGTGGCATGAGACGGAACAACCCCGTCTACTCCCAAACCTTCAAGAAACGCCTGCCCTGCTGGATTTGTGACCGCGTCGAACACGCCAACCACACTTCGACCCGTCGACTGCACTTGCTGGACTAGCCGGCGGCTGAGGAAAGAGGTGACGTCGTCGACCAGCAGGACGTCGTAGTCCTCCGCCACGGCATCTTCTGGCTTGAGAATCCGGGCCCGGACGCGCGCTCCACCGTGGTCGACTGTGAAGCGGTGCACCCGTTCTGACCAGTCTCGGGCAGAGACGACCAAGCCAAGTTCTGTCTCCACGGTCATCCCCCTCCGGTCGAGGGGGTTTCGACTCCCGCTGGCGGTTGGTCGGCGGGATCAAAGAACTCGATGTCGGCCTGCTGCGAACCCGTTGACCGGACGAGATGTAGTTCGCCGATGTCAATAGCCGAGGCCACCCGTAGGGCGGTCTCGTCATCGACGCTGATGGTCACTGCGTAGCTCGCTGTACTGGCGAAACCTTCTGGTGGGGCGGGAACCGCCAACACTTCAATCCCAAGCGCGACGTACGACGCCCGGCCATCATCGACCAAAATGATGTCGACGATGTCATTGGTGGTGAGCGACCCATTCACCGCTTTGTCGCTGTCTACCGGCAGGCTCATCGCCCGCTGCTCTAGTGGCGCCGCCACTGGACTGAAATCTTCGACGGATACGACATTGCCAGCAGCAATTGACCGCACGGCTACCTGGCCGTCGAGAACCTCGGCCGAATCCGAAAGCACGAGCGTGTCGAGCAACGCCTGACTGGCACGAATCTCGGCATACGTAAAGTCCTCGAGAGCCACGGTCTGTCCCGGCAGGAGCGCTCGGCTAGCGACCACGACCTGGAATACCTCGTCGCGTTGTTGGAGAAGTGTGAAATTCAGCAAGGCAGCCAGCAGCCCGGCCAAAATCATAATGACGTGACCGGTGCTCAACCGACTCATCATCCCGCGCCTAGGAGCAGCGATCGGTATCGTCTGTGTGTCTCCCGGCGTAGACATCCCTACTCCCCTTCGAGACCATATGTTAGGGTCGGAAAACGGCCACCGCCAGTGAGATTTGGATCAGGACCAATGACTGACAGACCGAATGTAGATCTCGATGACCTCGCCGCCGAGCTACGCCAGTCCGTGAGTCGGGAAATCCGCTGGGATGCCGAAGATGTAGAGTCCGATGCCCTCAAACTCACTCTGCGCCGGCGATCCCTGAGTGACGCAGTTGCCGAACTCTTACATCGGGGAGACACTGTGTCGTTTGTGACGCCTCCACTCACAGTGACCGGACTCCTCACGCATTGCCGCGGTGACCTGGCCATCATGGATTCTGGCGAGGCGACAATCTCGGCCAACCTGGCCGGCCCGGTCGTGATCCGACGGGAGCAGTCGGCGCGATCGGGTGGCTCAAGTAGCTCGGGAGGCTCGGGGTCGTTCAAGGCACGACTATCCGAATTTGAGTTGACCGGCGAGCCGGTCGGCATCATCACACCAACGACGGCAGACGTAATTCTCGGACGGATCAATGTGGTCGGAACCGACCACATTGTCATGACCGGCCCCGGCAGTATCGACTGGTACATCCCCCTCCCCGCTATTGCTCTCGTCGTGCAGGCCCGTTAGAGCGCCGCCTCAGTCGGCGACCATCTCCTCTTCGCTGAAACCTTCAACGTCGACCGGATGCTGTTTGACGAAGTTGAAGATCTCGTCACGGAAGAACTTGAATGCCCTGCCGCCGGGAAGCCGGTAGGCGGGAATCCGACCCTCGCGGGCGTATTTGCGGACCATCTGGACGTTCATCGAAAGCAGTTCGGCGACCTGGGCTGCATCGAGAATCGGCGGGTATTCGGAATCCATGCGGTTGACTCCTCAGTCGTATTTCGGCAACGCTAGGTGGCAGTTACGGATAACAACGATAGTTTAGCATATTTTGTAACCCGGTGTCTTGCCCGTTTTTGGTACAGTTGGAGCATGAAACTGAGCTTGCGCCTAGCTGACGACGATGCCGACTTCCTCGACCCTTACGCCAATAACCAAGGCTATGACTTGAGGTCGGCCGTCGTCCGCCGAGCGATCCGGTTGCTGCGCTCAACCGAGTTGGGCGACGCATACGCCGACGCCTGGTCGGAGTGGAGCAACTCAGATGACGCAACCGTCTGGGATGGCGTCGGACCAGGAAAGGGTGGTCGTCGCTGACGAAGCTGAGATCCACCACCCCCTGGTTCTTCGCCGCCGGCCTGCTCACGATCGGGCGGGCGGGAATCGAACTTGCCGAGCCGGCGTATTACAACCCGGTGACGCCACTCGACTACACCGCCGCCATCGGCTCGTCGGTTGCCTGGGGCGTGATGGCTGTAGCGCTCTTCCTCTGGTGGAGAATGAACGCCAACCGGCGCGGGGCGGTCTTCCTGCTCCTGGCGGCGGTCGGAGTTTTGGTTTCAAGTATCGGCAACCTTCTCGAAGACGTGTTCGACGTTGGCTTCGGGGAGTCTCTGTTCTCGTATGGGGGAATGATCGGAACGATCAGCTTGATGGTGGCTTCGGCTGTCGCACTGCTGTGGTGGGGTCAGCTCCGCTGGTCCGGGCTGTTCCTGCTGGGCATCATCGCTGGATCGATCTTCCCCGACGACGGAGGCGAATTCCTCATCGGAGCCAGCCTGATCGGCTTCGGCATCTGGCTATGGCAGGCAGACCTGACCCACCTTCCGATAACGCCCGAGGTTTAGGTGTTCCGGCCAACGGGTACAACTAGCCCAGCTGAAAACAACCGGGAGATCACCCATGCAAAACATGAAGATGCGCGATATGGACGACATGCAAGTGTCGAACTACAAGAAACTTGGCACCACGTTGGCGATCAACGCGGTGATCATGTTCGTCTTGACGTACTCGCTGATTGCGACCTTCGACCACTTCGTTCCAAACATAAACCGGGCCTACATGGCCGTCATCATGGTGAGCGCCATGGCGCTGCTCATGCTCGTGATGATGCGCTCAATGTACAAAAACCCGAAAATGAACGCCATGCTCTACATCGGATTTGGACTGCTGTTCGTGACCAGCTTTTTCATGGCCCGCACCCAAACCGCAGTTGGGGATGAGCAGTTTCTCCGGTCGATGATTCCCCATCACTCGAGTGCCATCCTCATGTGCGAGGAATCGGCTATCACCGATCCGGAGATCGCCAGCCTATGCGAAGACATCGTCGCCGCCCAGGAACGAGAGATCGCTCAGATGCAGGACATCCTGGCCCGCTACGACGAATCCGGCCGCTAGAGCCAAGGCCCAAGTTATCCATCCCGTCGGGCCAACGCTTCATGGCAACTAGCCTGGCGGGATGGATACCGAAGCTGAACCAACCCGAGAAACCGAACCCATGCGACCTGACGCCGTCGAAGAAGCCAACGAGCAGGGCGACCACCAACCTGACGCTCCACAACGCCCCTTTACCGAGCCGACCAAGATCATTCGGATCGCCTCGATGACCCGGGCGATGCTTGAAGAGTGCGTCATGCTCCCCTCGATCCGGCCGGACGACGCCGACTGCTCGACATTCACGAGCGGTCCCTCGAAGAGCTCGCCGACGTTCTATCTGACGACTTGAAGGACGAGTTCACGGAGATCTTTCAGCCGCTCACCTCGCCAACCCCCACCGAATCAGAACTGCGGATCGCCCAGGCTCAGCTAGTCGGCTGGCTCGAGGGTTTGTTCCACGGCATCCAGGCCAGTTTGATGAGCCAGCAACTGGCGGCTCAGTCACAGCTGTCGGAGATGAGCCAACGGGCCGCCATCGAAGCGCCCGAGACGCCACAGTATCCCGGCGTCTACCTGTGAACGATTTCCCGGCAGATCTC
>JAGXFS010000098.1 GCA_024637275.1 Acidimicrobiia bacterium | reverse complement strand
TTATGCTTCGACATTTTTTTGCGTCGCTTCTTTACCAGCGAGCCCATCGAAATACCTCAATCGTTAC
Source organism: Acidimicrobiia bacterium (assembly GCA_024637275.1). Lineage (GTDB taxonomy): Bacteria > Actinomycetota > Acidimicrobiia > Spongiisociales > JAENVV01 > JAENVV01. Next base: position 8,467 of record JAGXFS010000098.1, on the reverse strand, counting down.
GTCTTTATATGCCAGTGAACGTGGCGGGGCAATAGCTTGCCTGGTTCCGGGCCAACAAGCAAACCCAGCCCGCCTGACGCACCGCCTGGCCGCCCCTCACCGCCGACTAGAGCGGCCGCAACCCATCCGTGGCGATAGGCAGTTCTCGCACGTCGCCCTGATCGGCCATCGCTACGGACATCAATTGGCGGACCTCACCGGCATGTTCGGCTTTGGTGAACGCCATGATGGTCGGCCCGGCCCCGCTCCAGGCCGCATGAGCGGCTCCACCGCGGCGAGCGGCTGCCATCAGTTCTACGGCCCGCTCGTGCAACGTCGCCCTGGGCTGTTCGTGAAGTTCGTCTCCGGCCGCCAGCCTGAGTGTGGGAGCAGATCCGCTCCGCAAACCTTCAATCAAAGCAACCAGGCGTCCCGCGTTGCGGACGACGACCGCGCGGCTGACCTGAGGACTCAAGACCGACCGGGCTTTGGAAGTCGCCAGTTCGTAGTTGGGGATCGCGACGATGATTTTCCACTCGGAATGAATCGGCAACGAGATGGGGCTACCAAGGGCGTCGACGGCGACCAGACCTCCATAGACAGCTGCGGCCGCGTTGTCGCCATGCCCTTCAAACTCCGAAACGATCTCAAACACCCGCTCGGGATCGAAAGAACCGTCCCGCTCGCAGAAGGCTGCCGCGGCGCCTGCCGCTCTCGCCGCCGACGAGGACCCCAGCCCCCGGGCAAGGGGTACATCGTTGTTGACCGTCAGCTGCATCGGAGACGCTTCCCCGACGGCCGCCCGCGCCGCAACAAGTACTGCGTCGGTTTCGCCCTCTGGCAACCGCTCGGCCCCAACGTGGTCGACCGACCAGACGTCGGATGCCCGCGCGATAACGTGACACCGGAGCTCAAGGGCCAGGCCCATCATGTCGAATCCGGGACCGAGATTGCCAGATGAGGCTGGCGCTGAGACTTCAGCCACGGTCGCTCTCCAGTTCTACGAAAATGTTATTGGCTTCTGGCAAGACCTCGCGGATTGCCGCTTCGACCTTGTCTATGGCACTTTCGACGTCATCATCCGATAAATCATCGACCAGATCGACGTCGATGTTGACGAGAATCTCCTCAGGCCCCATATGCATCGTCAGCAATCGACCGACGCTTTCCACCTGCGGAACCGACAAGATCCGCAACCGCATGGAGGCCCGATCCGACCGGCTCGCCGCCTCCCCGATGAGTAACGCTTTGGTTTCTACAGCCAGAACCCAGGCGACCACACCGAGCAACACCCCGATCGCCAGGGATCCAATACCGTCCCAGATGGGGTTCCCGGTGAGAACAGACAGGCCGATCCCAGTGAAGGCGAGCAGCAGACCCAACATGGCGGCCGAGTCTTCAAGGAGCACGACCAGCGTCGACGTATCCTTGGTGACCCGGACCGATCGCCAAACCGAGCGACTGCCGCGCTCCTTATTGAAGTGTTTGAGTGCTATCCAGAACACCGCCGCTTCGGTGACAAAAGCTATCCCTAGAACGATGAAGTTGATGATCGGCGTAGTGATCTCTTCGGGGTGCCTGATGGCTTCAATCCCATGACGGACAGCCAGAACCGAGCCACCGACAAACAGCATGACCGCCACCATGAAAGACCAGAAGTAGATTTCTTTCCCTTGTCCGAACGGGTGCGAGGTTGTGGGCGCCTCTTTGGCACGACCCATCCCCCACAGCAGCAACGACTGGTTACCGACATCGGCAATCGAGTGATAACCCTCTGACAGCATTGCGGCGGATCCGGTCATGATTGCCACCGTTACTTTCGCAACAGCGATCACACCATTGCCGGCCAACGCAGCAATTACCGTTGTCTTCGAGCCGTTAGCTGCCACCGCTAAATCTCCAGTTCCCGGGTTTCGTCGTGGCGAACCTCGCCACTTACTGAGGTGAAGTTACCTTGCCACTCCAACATGATTGCCGATGGCATACCTACCTCGTCACCCTGATGGATCATAAAGGACCCCCGCGGCTGGCCTAACCGACGCAGCGCCGCTGCCAGTGCGACCGCTGCCGAACCGGTCGCCGGATCTTCGAGGATGCCGTGACCGGGAGCAAAAAATCGTAGCCGGATGCTGGTTTCGTCTCGTGCCCAGATCGTCAACATGTCACCGTGAGGATGAGCCGCGAGCCGCGGCTCATCGGGTACGTACCGGGCGACCTCGTCCGCTGAGCCCACTTCGACAACGGTGTAAGGCAAAGGCATGGCTACCGAGTAAGCCGATACGACGCGGTCGATAGCCAGACCATCGAGATCTCTAACGGACAGCTGAGTAGAGGATTGATCTCCCGGTGCGGTGATTCGTGTCTTAACGGCATCCGAATCGACTGCAATCGCGCCTACTTGACACAAGAGATGGGTCGGCGAGAACGGAGAAAGGTGATGGAGCAACCAGGCAGCTCCCACCAGCGGATGTCCGGCGAATGGCAGCTCGGCGGTAGGCGTAAAGATCCGGCAAAGCGGCGGGTCGTCGGACGCATCCACGAAGACAGTCTCGGAAAACCCCAGATGAGCCGCAATCGACTGCATGAGATCACCGTCCAGACCCGTGAGGTCAAGAATCACCCCAAGATGGTTTCCCCCCTCATCGCCCCGGGTGAAGACTCGCAATACATAACAGTGCCGCACGGCAACCTCCGCAAACACGATACTCTGGCAGCCGCATGGACATTCTCGGAATTGATTCCCTCTTCGCTGAACTGACCCTCGGCCTCGGCCTGGCCATGGCCGTCGGTAACGGTTGGGCGATAATCCAGAACGTTCGCGGCAACCGGCCCGAGGGAGCTGAAGGACCGTATCGGGCCGGCAGAGCCTGGTTCTTCATCGGTATCGGGGTGGTCATGGCTGCCTGGGGTGCACTGACTTTGGCGCAAGGCTGACATTCCATGCCTGGTGTATCGCGACTATCCTGAACCAGGCAATCGGCCCATCGGTCGGTCGCAACGATCATGCGGTCGCAAGATCATGCGGTCGCAAGGTCTTGCGGGTGTAGTTCAATGGTAGAACACGAGCTTCCCAAGCTCGATACGCGGGTTCGATTCCCGTCACCCGCTCCCGCCACCCATTGCGGTGCGTCCTCACCTGGCCAGACCTGCTGGCGCTTTTTACCAGGTTCCACCACCGCCAGTCAGGCATCAACCGCTCTCGGTTGACACTGCCCGGCCCGGTCCGTCGACCAAGTCTGCATAAAACGGCAGGGCGTGCCTGCATAAACCTGGGATTTGGTGCCGCTTATGGGTAGAGTGTCAGGACGGGGGGATCCGTACGCGTTACCAACAGAACGTTGTGAAGTGGCAGACACCATTAAGGTAATAGTCGTCGATGACGACGCCGAGGACCTTGAAATGCTTGCAGCCCTATTGGAGGCAGGCACGAGCGTCCCAATGGACATCAGAACGGCAAAATCGTACGACGAGGCGCTGAGCACGATGCTCGACCGCAATTTTGATGTTGCCGTCATCGACCACCGCCTCGGATCCAAGACGGGACTTGATCTCATTCGGGCCAGCCGGGCCCAGGGGTTTACCGGTGCTCACGTGCTCGTCACCGGATTCGGGAGCGAGGCCGTCGACGAGGAGGCCCTGACCGCTGGTGCGGCTGGCTATATTCCTAAAGGCGAACTCGAACCCGAACCGTTGGCGAGAATGGTGCGCTATGCCGCCAGCACTGCCCGGGCAAACGTCGCCGAACCCACCCGGTCAACGTGGACACCGCGCAAAGGCGATCTGGCGCTCCACCTCGCACTAGCCAAAGGGTCAACGGTACGAGAAGCCGCCTCCATCGCCGGTATCAGCGAAAGAACGGTCCACCGCCGAATGGACGAACCTGGATTCCTCGAAGAAGTAGAGCGCCTTCGCTCCGAACTAAGAGACCGAGCACTCGACATGGCGGCCCGTGACATCTCCGAGGCCCGCTAGTCGGCAGTCCCGCTAGCTGAAATCCCGGCGCATGATGCCGAACGTGACACCCTCAAGCAGTACTTCTCTTGCCTGAACGACGTCACGAACCTGGTCGGCAATGACCGTAGACGCATTCTCCCAGGCCGTTTTTATGATGCCGAGCGTGAATCGCTCGATTGCCTCTGGCTTCCACTCGACGAGGACATACTCATGGCTCAAGTGGAGTTGTCGCAGGATATTCGGAACCGGCGTCAGATCGCTGACAACCAGACACGTCCCATCTCCTTGCCGATGAGCACGCTCGAGCTTGCGGCGGGTCTCGTAGACACCTTCGTCGCTATCGATCGCCCAGACCGTACGGAACTTGGTAGGGCCACCATCACTCCCCTTCTTGACGGGCCCCAGGCTGCCGTCAGGGAGGATCAGAATTCCCTGCGAGTCGGTGTCGAGGAACTTCATACACGTAACGGCGTCACTCGCGGAGGCGACCCTCGCCCCGACGCTGCTTTCCATCCCCTGGGTCAACGCCGAGAGGTTGCGGATTACCTGGGGGGCGATCGACGCCATCCGTGTTTCGCTCGTACTGAATAATCTTGCTCGGTTCATCTCAATCTCCCAGCTAGTCCCACGGCTGGTCCCAGCGACGTCCGCCGGGCTAGCTGTGAGAATTCCGACTCAACGAAGGCTCCCGCATATGCGGCCGCCGCCGCGGTATGGCTCGACGGAGACCGCACCTCCCGACCGGCGGCTCGCTTCGGCACGAACACCGACGACCCGGCAACTGGGCCTGCCAGGCCTTGCACCAGTTCGGCCGCAGCCTGGCTGATCGCGATCCGACCGGTATTGGTTCCCAGCACCGTCAGGCTTACTGCCTCGGAAAACTGCTCGGCGGGCGTTGCTGACCATCCATCGGAATAGTCGTACCATCCGCGGCCAAGTGGTATCCCCTGACTTGCATAAAACGCATCTTGAAACGGTTTGTCCTGATCGATCCCGCACTCGATCATGAGATGATGCGCCAACTCGTGAACGACAACTTGCGCCATGTCGTCGACCGAGCGATTGGGGTTCAGCGCTACCGTCGAAAGCCCGACTCGATACTCACCCTTGCGGCCGGGCAGGTCCTCAAAGACGATCGTTGGTTCGCCGAGGCACCCTCGATACTTGCTGAACGAAACCTCAAACGCATCAACGGCGGGCACGACAACGGCCATGGCACCAGTCGGGGCGTTGGCCTCGGTCACCAAGGCCGCACCGACGCCGGGGGCCATGACTGCCATAAAGAGCGCCAGGGTCGCAGCAACCACCGTGGGCCGCCTCGCCGCTCCCGCTAGAGACTTTCCATCGAAATTCGAGCTACCCACCATGTCATGGATATCGGACAAAGTCGGACAGAACTTGACAAACAAGTGCGAAAGGAGTCTGAAAGGGGCAGAATCAGCCGTTTCGTGCCGGTGATGCTTCTCCTATTTGCCCGTCGGAGCTAAGGTTTCGAGTGCAACTACATCCAGCAAGGGAGTGGTGTGAGTATCACGTCGGTGCTCATAATTGACGATTCACCAACAGATCTGATGATCCTGTCGGCGCTGCTTGACCTCTGCGACCGCTATGAGGTGATGCAGGCACCGGACGGATCTGCGGCTCTCAAGATTCTGGCCAACCGCGAGGCCGATGTGTGTCTGGTGGATTTCGATATGCCCGGCATGACCGGTCTCGAGTTCACAATCGAGGCCCGCAGCCTACGCCCGGGACAATGTTGTATTTTGGTCACCGGTGCCTCGCCCGCTGACCTGGCTGCCGCCGCCGAAGAGGCTGGCGTGCACACAATTATTTCCAAGGCTTCGCTCAGCCCTCATCTGCTCGATGGTACGATCCAGGCGGCCATCGGCGCCCGCGTACAATAGGACGACTGCCTCACCCGTTGAGCATGAAGGATCCGATGAACGCGATCGATCTCAAGGCGTATCGCCAACTATTCGACGAGATGCCCGTCGCCGCCCTCCTGCTCGACGATCGGGGCAACTGCCTCGAAGCCAACGAAGCCGCTTCCAACCTCCTTGGCGAGTCGTTGGTCGACCCAACGTGGAATGTCTTCGAGACGGATCACGTGCGTGGCCAAGAACTCACCCACCTGGTTGAATCGCTGAGAACGACAGGCGCTGTAGACAGCCACGACGCCATGCTCTACGGTCCCAACGGCAGACGACTCGTCCGCATCTCCGGTCACCGGATCTTCAACGAATCGCTCGGCAAGCATGTGACCTGGATGGTCCTCGGCGACGTAACTGACCGATCCGCAGCCGCTTACCAATTGGCACAGATGAACCGCCAACTCGAAGAGAGTAACCGCCAACTCGACCAGTTCGCCTCGATGGCTGCCCACGACCTCAAGGCTCCAGCCCGACGAGTCCGCATGTTCGCCCAACTGCTCAGCAACGACGCCAGCCTCGGGGAGTTGGCTCGTGGTTTCGTCGTCCGAATTCTGACGTCGGGTGCTCAGATGGAAGACATCATCGACAGCCTCCTCCAGTTCGCGCGGGTCGGCGAAGAAGTCGACGATATGCGCCTGACCGACATGAAAGACGTCCTTGCCCAAGCTTGCGGCAGCTGCGCCAAAGACATCAAAGAAGCGGGCTACAAGGTAGTCATCGATGGGAACCTTCCCATCGTCACGATGAACCGAGCTGCCATCGAGCAATTGATCGTCAATCTGGTCAGTAACGCCTTGAAGTTCCGCAGGACTGACGTTCCCGGACAGCTGACCATTGCGTCCCGGACAGACGAGGACCCATTGGGAAACCACGTCGTAACTTTCTCGGACAATGGCGTCGGGTTTCCCAACCAGGACAGCGACCACCTTTTCGAGATGCTGTATCGGGCCCACAGCAAATCCGAATTCGAGGGGAACGGGATCGGCCTGGCCATCTGCCAGCGCATATGCCAGGGCCACGGTTGGAACATTCGGGCAGAAAGCCCCGAAGAGACTGGAGCAACCTTCCGGATCATCGTTCCCAAGGTGCCACCAGTCGCCCGGACGGCCTAACTCCCGAACAATCGCGAAACCAGTTTCGGCCAACTACTATCTCGGTTCGTGATTTTCTCCGACCGAACAATCAAAGAAGCCCTGGCCGATGGGCGGATATCGATCGAGCCATTCGATCCCTCAATGGTGCAGCCTTCCAGCATCGACCTGCGGGTCGATCGCTACTTTCGCGTATTCCAAAACCACAAATACCCACACATTGACCCGCGGACCCGCCAGGAAGACCTCACGACCATCGTCGAAGTGTCCGGCGACGAGCCGTTCGTCCTGCACCCAGGAGAATTCGTGCTTGGTTCAACCCTCGAACGGGTCCGACTCGGCGACGACGTGGTTGCCCGCCTCGAAGGTAAATCGTCACTGGGCCGGCTCGGGCTCCTCATTCACTCGACTGCCGGCTTCGTTGACCCGGGCTTCGATGGTTACCTAACCCTGGAACTCTCCAATGTGGCGACACTGCCGATCGCCATCTATCCCGAGATGAAGATCGGCCAAATCAGCTTCTATCAAATGACAACGCCTGCCGATCACCCATACGGTTCGTCTGAAGCCGGCTCAAAGTATCAAGGTCAGCGGGGACCCACTCCGTCGCGTATCCACCGCGATTACAAATAGCTGCAACAGTACGACCGCAGCCGGGGTTCTTCCTTATGAACCATGACAGATGACGACCTAACCACCGCACTCGCCAATGATGTCGACCGGGCCTTCCCGGACTTCGTCGACACAACGCAGCACCAGCTCTACGGTGGCCTACGAATGCTGGTCGCCGACGATGCTGGAGACGTCGCCCAGGAGACCTATCTTCGGGCCTACCGGGCTCTCCTCAATTACTCTCCACAACGAATCCGCCAGCTGAAGATTCGCTCGTGGCTGTGGACGATCGCTCTCAACGCGACCCACAACCAGCGAAGAACGCAAGCCCGCCGCCCCCTGGTCCTCGTCGATCGGCTGCCAGAGGTGGCCACGGGAAACCCCGAACTGACCGACGAAAAGCTGATCGGAGCCGTCCGAACCCTCCCCCGTGCCCAGGGCGCGGCCGTCGTTCTTCACCACGTCCTCGCCTACAGCTACTCCGAAATCGCCGTGATCGTTGACCGACCCGAGGGCACGGTGAGGTCCGATGCGTCCCGGGGCCTTGCAGCACTCCGAAAGAAAGGTCTACAAACATGAACTTATCCGAACTAACCATGCGAGCCCCTCGGGGATTCAGGGAACAGACGCTTCTCGACAATGGTCTAATTGATGGATTTGTCTCGCTCGACTCCCCGATCGGCCAGCTCAACATTTCGTTCAATCCTGGTGGGGTGTCTTCGGTCGCCCCGGTCGACGCTTCTTTCACAATCGACTTCGAACAGCGGTTCCATCGCCAGGCGATCGAGGTCGACAGGCTGCCCAAGAACCTCGACTCGCCGGTGCATCACACCCTAGAAACCGGTCAGCTCGGCGACCTGAGCCTCGACTGGCGGGGCCAGACCGAATTCCAACAGGCGG
>JAGXFS010000013.1 GCA_024637275.1 Acidimicrobiia bacterium | reverse complement strand
CTTCAACACGCTGTTCGAGAACGATTGGGAGCTAACCGAAAGCCCGGCCGGTGCCAAGCAGTGGACCCCTACCAATGCGTCAGCCCAAGGCACGGTACCCGACGCTCACGACCCGTCGCGCACGCACGCCCCGATGATGTCGACGGCCGACCTGGCGTTGCGCTTTGATCCGATCTACGAACCGATTGCGCGGCGTTTCCAGGAGAATCCTGCTGAGTTCGCCGAGGCGTTCGCCAAAGCCTGGTACAAGCTGACCCATCGCGACATGGGCCCCGTCACTCGCCTGCTCGGCCCGCTGGTTCCAGCCGAGCCACAGTTGTGGCAGGACCCGGTCCCCAAGACAACCGGTGAATTGATCGGCGACCACGACATCTCCTCGCTCAAGAGCAAGATCCTCGAGTCAGGCCTGTCGATCTCTCAACTGGTCTCGGTCGCTTGGGCATCGGCATCAACGTTCCGCACCACCGACAAGCGTGGCGGGGCGAACGGAGCGCGGATTCGTCTCGTTCCTCAAAAGGACTGGGAAGCCAACGAGCCAGACATGCTGGCGACGGTGCTGCAAACCCTCGAAGGAATCCAGCGAGAATTCAACGCTGGCGGAAAGAACGTTTCGCTCGCCGACTTGATCGTACTCGGCGGGTGCGCGGCGGTCGAGCAGGCGGCCAGGAATGCCGGGCACGACATACAGGTTCCGTTCGCACCGGGCCGCACCGATGCGTCACAGGAGCAGACCGATGTCGAGGCGTTCGCGGTGCTCGAGCCAACCGCCGACGGGTTCCGCAATTATGACCGAGGTCGCCATATTCGAACCGTCGAGGAACTGTTGGTTGACCGTGCCCAGATGTTGACCTTGACTACGCCCGAGATGACGATTCTTATCGGTGGCCTGCGGGTGCTGAATGCCAACTGCGGAGGATCTGAGCTCGGCGTGTTTACGCGCCAGGCAGAGACTTTGTCGAATGACTTCTTCGTGAACCTGCTCGACATGAACACCGAATGGCAGCCACCGTCAGCCGATGGGGTGTATGAGGGCCGCGATAGGACGACGGGTGAAGCCAAGTGGACAGGGACGCGCGTCGATCTCATCTTCGGCTCGAATTCGCAACTGCGTGCACTCGCCGAGGTGTACGGATCCGACGACTATCAGGAATCGTTCGTCGGCGACTTCGTTGCTGCGTGGAACAAGGTCATGAATCTTGATCGGTTCGACCTGGCCTAATCCAGAATTGGGCGCACGCCCTTTGCGAGCGTAGACGCGAGAGACCCCCGGCACTCATAGTGCCGGGGGTCTCCTTATAGCTATTTCTTCGGGTTGCCGAACGGAGCCCGGGTGGGGTTACATTCCACCCCGGGAGACTCCCCAAGGAACGCTTTTGCCTCGTGCGTACTCAAGCCGAACGTTTTTTTGACGAGCACCAGGAAGGTGCCGTACGACTGCGTCTGCGTGGTTTCGAATCCCTCGATAACGTCGTTCCGTCCCGAGAAGGAGCAAATGGATGCAGCACCTTCTCCAAACCAGAACCCGTCGATCGGGGTGGCGCCCCCTCGGCCCCTTCGGGTCCAGGTGGTCCTTTCACCTCACCCGCCGATGCAACTGGGGCTAGCGCCATAACCAGTAGCAGGACGAGCACGCTCACTATCGAGCCTCTCTTGATCCCCATTTTCTCTTCCCCTTCCGGCCACCGGTATGGCGGCCCAACCCGTCGGGAACTATCACGGAAAGTGACCGCATGCTGCCGATGAGCAACCATCAACGAGACACGGCCAGACTTCATAGGCATAGCCTGGAGAGGTCTGTCGAGACTTCTCCCGCTCGAGTAGCCATTGGATCCGGCGGACGGAGAGCAGATAGTGCACCACGACTAGCGCTCCAAATCCGATGGCAATAGTGGGACGTTCCGACAAATAGAACCCTCCGGCACCACATCCCAGAATCAGCGACTCGATCCCGAGGCGCGCGAAACCTGGCACCTCGACGGGGGCTTCGCCTGAACGACTTGGATCACCTACGACATTGAACACGCCCCAAATTGCAGCCGCCGTCAGAGGCACGAGCACCACCACCACCCACTGGAAGAAACCCGCCGACACCGCCCATGCGCCCATCGCTAGCCCCACCAGGGCGGCAAGTTCCAAGCCAAATCGCAAAGCCAGGTTCCAGCCGGGCATCTGAGGAGCGTTCATGTCAATCCTCCCAACGGGCTTGGCTTCTGTTCGATAGTTAGGCGGGTCTCGCTTAGTTTCGGGCTGCGATCGCATCTGCAATGAAATGGGCGTCCTCGTCTATGCCGTGGATGATCCCCGACTTGCGCGAGTGCAGCCAGGGGAACCCAAGGAAGTAAATCCCGGGCACCGGCGAAACTCCCCGATTGTGAACCGGGCGCCCGCTGTCGTCAGTTATTGGTTGGTGAATCCAAGCGAAATCGGCCGTGAATCCGGTGCACCAGATGACCGATCCCACCCCGTCTTCGACGAGGTCCAGCTCGGTGAGCCCCGCCTCGGCGACCTCGGGGCCGGCGGGTTCGTCATTCGGATCGTCCTCGATCGGTTCTACGCTCACGTCGTTGGCATCGATAAAGCTTTCGATCATTCTCGTGAACTCAGCAGAGCGTTCGTCGGCGAAGGCGACGTGCTCGGCGAGAGAGTTGTCCGTTTTCAGAACGCCATCTTCCACATCGCTCAGGCGTCCCATCAGACGCACTCCGTCACGGGCCATCGACTGCAGGCTGAGCGTGCTTCCGTATCGTCCCACCCCCGACACCTGTGGCTGGGCGGCGAACTCTATCGCCGGATCCGGAAGGTTTTCGACCGCCACATCCCAGAACCCCATGTCCTCTCCCCAGGCCACGACATCACGGTTTCGATATCGGCGGCGGAGGCGCCCCACTTTGCTTGTGGAGAGATAGACATCTCGTCCGGCGCGGATCAGGTCTTCAGATATCTGACACCCCGACTGTCCGGAACCGATGACAACTACCGCTCCCGGGGGCAGCTTGTCCGGTGAGCGGTAGTCAGAGGCGTGCAGCTGTTCAAGCCACTCGGGAAAACGTTCGCGAATGCCCGGAATTTTGGGTGCCTGCATGATCCCCGAGGCAACGACAACGTTCGCGGCCGTGACAGCTTCGGCCGAACCATCAGCCTCTTCGTACGTGACGCGGAAACCGTCGCCTTCGGCATCCACGGCGGTCACGGTGACTCCCTCCATAACCGGGAGCGCGAACTTGCCGGCATAGTGCTCGAAGTAGTCGACGAGTTGGTCGCGGTGGTAGAACCCGTCCGGTTCGTCACCCTCATAGGCATCGCCCGGTAGACCGTTCGCCCAGTTCGGGGTGTTGACCGCAAACGAATCCCAGCGCTGACTCCGCCATGTCTCCCCAACCTTCCCGCGTTCGAAAATTACGAACTTTCGGCCAGCAGCTCGGAGGTAATAGCCGATACTCAGACCGGCCTGCCCGCCGCCGATGACGGCAACATCGAGAGGGTTCAAAGGGGAATGCCTCCTGCACTGGGACGGAGCGGCTGACGCTAGCACTGCTGGCTTGGTCGGCGACCCGCGATTCTGGTTAATGCGCGGATCAGCCACGTGAGGAGATCAGGATTCACCATACGTCATCGGTTCAAGCACGGTCCCGAAGGCTCAGTGCCAGTTCCCATCTCCGTAGCTGTCGACGCGATGGGCGCCAGCAGCATTGAGAATGCCTACCACTTCATCTCGTTGACTGTCTTCCACATTCACTGACACCATGGCGTAGCCGGTGTCGATACGGTCGCGGTAGTACGAGGCTGTTTCGTCAGCAACACCATCGTCACTGTCGGTCGCACCAACTACTGCACCAGCCGCTCCCCCAAGCACCGCACCTCCGGCGGCACCTGCCGCCGCCGATACCAGCGTTCCGGCCAGCGTGCCTGCCGCGAGGAACGGCCCAACGCCAGGGACGAGCAAGAGTCCTGCCGACGTCAACAATGCCGCACCGGCACCGACCGCAGCACCGCCAGCGGCACCGCCAGCCACCCCTTTGCCAGCTTCTTCAGCCGTGTCTGCCATTTCATATCCGTCGTCAAGCACTACCTTGCCGGCAGCATCTCGATGCCTGTTGAGATACCCAACGCTGTCCGCGTCGTATCCGCGCTCGAACAGCGCGTCGGCAGCGCGTTCAGCCTGCGCATGATCCTCAAATAGTCCTACAACTTCCTTCACTTTGCGACCTCCTATGGTCTCGGGTGTTCGTCTCCTACCCACCGTCATAGGAGCCGAAACGGGCCTGGACGCCTTTTTCTGCCGTCGATTATTGGCGCGCTGTCGGTGACGTTGATCTGGGCGCTCCCCCCAACCGATCGACTTGACCCGGAGGTTTCAAAAGTTCGGAATCGGGGTAGCTAAATGGCTATACGGCTCGACGCAAAGGAGTGACAGCCATGGACAACGCAAGAGACTGGAACGACCGCCTTCAGGACGAAGGAACCTGGGACAAGGTCAAAGGCAATATCCGCGAAGAGTGGGGCGATCTCACCGACCAGGAGACCGAACAGGCTCGTGGGAACTGGGAGCAGTTTGTCGGGACGATCAAACAAAAGACCGGGCAAACCGCCGGCTACATCGAGGGCAAGTTCAGGGAATGGACTTCCTGAACGATGCCTAGCAGAGCTGAAGTAAGGGGGCCGACACGGCCCCCTTACTTCAGCTGCGCCCGATATCGCGCTACTCGGGTCACCCCGGCCGGATGCACCGCTTCTGCGGGGTCGAGTCTGGCGGCGCGGATGGCCGGGTACAGGCCGGCGATTGCTCCTACCGCCAGCGCGGCCGCGATGCCAGCGGGGCTTCGGGGTGACCAGTGGGCCTAGCCGGCTCGGGGCAGGATGAGTTCGAAGACGCTTTCGCCATCGTCGAATCGGTAAATCAGATCTCCGGCCATCAGCCGGGCGAGCTGACGGGATATCGAAAGCCCGAGTCCGAGCGAGCCAGCGGTGCCTCGTGCGTCGTGGGCACGCTGGTACGGCTGAAAGACTCGTTCGCGGTCTTCGTCAGGAATGCCGCTTCCGTTGTCACACACGAGCAGCCGGGAGGTCTCGCCTTCTAGGAGTCGAACCTCGATGGAAGGTCCGCCGTAGTGGCTGGCGTTGCTGATGAGGTTTCGAATCACCTGACGAATCCGATCCGGATCCCCAAGCGCCCGAACGTTGATGGTGTCAGGGAAGCTGATTCGAGCTCGGACGTTCGGATCGAAATTCTCGAGTACCTGAGTGACTTGAGTTCGCAGGTTGACGGTGACCCCGGTGACGTTGAGGCTACCAATGTCGGCTTTGGCTGCTACCAAGAGGTCGTTGACGATGTTGGACACATCGGAACCCTGCGTGATGAGCAACTCAAGGAACTCGTGCCGCTCGCTGTCAGTCAGGAGATGTCCGGTGTCGCGCAGTATCTCGCCGAAGCCGACGACGGCCGTCAGCGGGGTTCGCAGCTCATGGCTGACGCTGGCGAGGAACTCGTCTTTAGAGCGAAGCAGCTGTTCGCGTTTTTCGTGAGCGGCTTCGCTTTCCCAGAAAGCACCGATCATGGCAGCAGCGGTGGTGAGCAGCGAGATATCCTCGGCCGTCCACTCCCGCACGAAAGCCGTTTCTGAGAATCCGATCAGGCCATCCCACTTGCCCGCCACGAAGATCGGAATGTTCAGTTCAGATTTGATCGGGTCAGGTTCGTATGCGTAGAGATCGTATTCCACGCCCTCAAGTTGGTCAGGGGTGAATAAGAAAGGCTCCCCTTTTTCCAACGATGCACGTGAGATCGGCATTCTCGCCCAGGGAACGAGGTCCCAATAGTCGGCGTGATCCTGGAACCGTGTCGTCGATGGGTGATTGATCCTGGTCACCCTTCGGGAACAGAAGCCGAGTTCCGCGTCGATTTCGTTGCGTTCGACGAAGACGTAGGTTGCCTGCGTCGCGGTAAAGAGGGCCTCGACTGCTTTGTCCAGTCGGTTGCCTTCGCTGTTGGCAAGCAGCGTCTGTGCGCACGTGGCAAGTGCGGTCTGGAAGCGCAGACGTCGATCCTGATCGTCCGCCTGGGCTTCGATCCGGTCCCGGGCGCGCTGGTTCTGAATCGTGCCGCCAATGACATTGGCGATCGACCGCAAGAAGTCGCCTTCGTCGGTCGTGAATCTGCGGGGATATCGTGTGTGAACTGTCAGGATGCCGTACGGGCGTTGAAAGTCGGGAATCACGACACTCATACCACTTCTTACCCGGTAGCGGATGAGAGACGCGCCAACCTTGAACCGAGACTCGTCGGCAAGATCATTGAGCATTACCGGTTCTTGGGTGGCCAGGGTGTACCCGGCTTGTGAGGTCGGGCTAGCTGACACCGTGCTCGCGCCTACTTCCACGTCGGCACCCCAACCTTGGGAGGCGACCACAGTGAGACTCGAGCCTGGATCAGTTTGGTGCAAGATTTTGGCGAATTCGACATCTAGAGCGCTGCAAACCAGATTGGTGGCCCGTTCGAAAAACTCATGCAGCGCAAGCCCGCCCAGGGCCGCTTGACCGAGTTCGGCTACCGCGGCATGCTGGGACATGCGAGGGGAGGCGAACAAGGCTGACGAACGATCTGTTGCGACGGTCAATGTTTGCCATTTTCTTGGGGGTGGGCGTTTGATGAAGTATCGGCAAGAAAGCCTCCTGAATAAAGGCTTTCTTGCTTTCCTGGCAGCCATCGCCGAGTCGATGAGACGCCCGTTTGCGGAGGCCGCGAATGGACCCGAACGACTCGGGGCTCACCGCAATTCCAGCTACGGTCGGGGCTGATGAGGAAATGTGATGTGCATCACTGCCAACGGCTGTACTCCTGATACCCGGGCAGCATGCCCTGGCCCGGTTGTATCCTCAGCAAGCAGGACCACTCCTGGACGTACGGCGCGTCGGTCACCATCGCTGGCTTCGACGACACCTTCACCTGAGATATAGACGGCCAGGGTGGTCTGCTTGGCCGGCCCCCAATCCCTTGTCCACCCGGGGGGGACCACTCTGAGGCTGCAACCAGAAGCAGTTCCAATTAGGTATTCGTTTTGGAACGTTTCGACAGTCTGTTGATCTCGAATGGCGTGAGTTTCGAAATGCGACTCCCCGTCCTCGCCTGAGAAAAGCCGCAAGAACATGACCGGCGAACTTTCAGGTTGGGTCATTGTGTGCGATCAGGTCTCAGACTCGACAAGAGCCTTGATGTTGGCAGCGCTGAGTTCCATCATCGGACGGATGTTCGCTTCCATCGAATCGTCCATTCCTGGGAACTCCCCACCGAGGGAGATACGCGTCTCCGTGCTACTCACAGGCTCGAACAAGACCCATCCGTTGATGGCCATCGGCCCGTCTTGAGTTCTGACCCTGAAGGCTTTCTCGGGTGCGAACTCAACGACCTCCATCGTCCCCTCTGTGGTCTTGCCGAATCGGGTTGCTCTTCGATTGATGACGGTTCCCAAACCGACCGGATCATCCGATGTGGCTTCCAGTTCGAGCGTCGAGTCCCATCTTGGATGATTCTTAATATGGTTGATGGCATAGAACTCCCACACCGTCGCAACGGGCTTGTTGATCACCGTAGATACTTCGACTTGCATCGTGCTCCTCTTCGATGGCCTCTCGAACTCTATCGAACTCGGGCGGCACCCGGCTGAGGGGTAGTCGCAACTAGCGTCATCAGTCGTCGATTGCCTCAATGCCGAGTTGCTTGAGGCGTTCGACGTTGTCCTTCATCGCCTGAAGGACAACGGGGGCGTGCCCCTCCCAGTCCGTGAGCTCGCCGGTGACCCGCAACGGTTCACGAGAGCGGTAGGACTTCGTCGGGTTTCCGGGGAACTTCTTGTCGGTCAGGTTCGGGTCGTCCTCGATGAGGCCGGTTGGTTCCACGACGTAGATCCTGCCGTGGCCCTAGCCAACTGCTAGTTCCGCACCCCAGATCGCCGCGTCCACGGTGGCAGTCAAATAGACGTGATTGGCCTTCCTCCGGCTGCCGAAGTTTGAGCTGTAGCCCGGTTCAATCAAATCTCCGGGCTGCACGTCGGCGCGGGTGCCGTGGTAATAGCGCTCCTGGCTTCCGTCGTCCACACCCCCATTTTGCCACGCCAGATGACGCGGCTACGCCGAGTCGGTGCGGATGTGTGGCCAACATTCGGGACTTTCGACGCTACCGTCCGGTCTGCTGGTGGTACATCGTTCCGATCGCCATCCAGGTCAAAGATGTTGAAGAAGGCTCACTTGCAGCCGGTTTCCCAGTTCAGTCTGGTCCGGTAGGGAGGCTCACATGAAGATCCAAGTACTCAGTCTGGGCTCTGCCAGGCTGATCACTGAGGCCCTTACATGAGCGCCACCCCGGTCGCACCTTCCGAACCAGCTCTGGCTCGCCTGTCGATGGTCGATCGATTCCTCCCGGTGTGGATCATCGTCGCGATGGTCCTTGGCCTGGGCCTGGGTCGACTAATCCCCGACCTCAACGACTGGATGGACACCGTCAAGATCGGCACCGTCTCGCTCCCAATCGCACTCGGATTGCTAGTAATGATGTACCCGGTGCTGGCCAAAGTCCGCTACTCCAGGATCGGCGACGTCACCACCGACCGCAAACTGATGGTCACCTCACTGGCCCTCAACTGGGTGGTAGGTCCGGCATTGATGTTCGCTCTGGCCTGGCTGCTCCTCCCCGATCTTCCCGAATACCGCACCGGACTTATCATCATCGGTCTGGCCCGCTGCATTGCCATGGTGTTGATCTGGAACGACCTGGCTTGCGGCGATCGCGAAGCCGCCGCCGTGCTGGTTGCACTCAACTCGGTGTTCCAGATCGTCGCCTACTCAATTCTCGGCTACTTCTACCTCGAGCTGCTTCCGACGTGGCTGGGTCTTGACGCCGCCACATTGGACGTGTCGATGTGGGAAATCGCCAAGATCGTCCTTGTGTTCTTGGGTATTCCCCTCGCCGCCGGTTACCTGACCCGCCTGTGGGGTGAACGCACCCGCGACATCGAATGGTACGAAACCAGGTTTCTTCCCAAACTGGCCCCCTGGGCCCTCTACGGACTGCTGTTCACCGTGGTAATCCTCTTCGCCCTCCAGGGCGAAACCATCACGGCCCAACCATTCGACGTCGCCCGGATCGCTCTCCCCCTTCTCGCTTACTTCGGGCTCATGTGGGTGGTCTCGTTCGCTCTTGGACTCCGACTCAACATGTCGTATGAGAAGAACGTCAGCGTTGCGTTCACTGCCGCCTCCAACAACTTCGAACTGGCCATTGCCGTGGCCATCGGCGTGTTCGGCGTAACATCCGGCGAAGCTCTCGCCGGGGTAGTCGGACCGCTCATCGAGGTACCCGTTCTCGTCGGGCTCATTTATGTTGCGCTCTGGGCCCGCAAAAGGTTCTACCCGAGACCAGTCGAGTAGCCCCGCTCCTTGGGGCGGACGTGCCACCACACGACTCTGGTTTTCGGCGAAATGCAGCCGGGATAGCCGGTGCCCCGGTTAACAGACGCCGACTGGCACTCTCAAAACTGGGTCCTTTGGACCCGTGGAAGGGCCTTTCGCTCGGTCGAGACGATCCCGGATTCTTGATACATTCGGATCAATAGCGTTTCGACACAGGAGTATCTCATGAAAGCAGTCGTTTACCACGGTCCCGGCCAGAAGGCCTGGGAGGAAGTACCTGACCCGACCATCATCGATCCAACCGACGCCATCGTCAAGGTCGAGACCACAACCATCTGCGGGACCGACTTACACATCCTCAAAGGTGACGTTCCGGCTGTGACCGACGGTCGCATCCTCGGTCACGAAGGAGTCGGCGTCGTCACCGAAGTCGGCACCGGCGTGACCGACATCGAGGTCGGTGACCGTGTCATCATCTCTTGTGTCACCAAGTGTGGAACCTGCTCCTACTGTCTGGCGAACATGCCGTCGCACTGCAAAACCGTAGGCGGGATCGGCTGGATCTTCGGCCACCTCATCGACGGCACCCAGGCAGAGTACGTGCGCGTGCCCTTTGCCGACAACGGTCTGATCCGGTTACCCGAAGGCGTTTCCGACGAACAAGGTGTGATGCTCAGTGACATCCTTCCGACCGGATATGAGATCGGCGTGCAATACGGAGATGTCAGCGAGGGCGACGTAGTAGCTGTCATCGGTGTGGGTCCTGTCGGCCTGGCCGCGATCATGACCGCCGGCAACGCAGGAGCGAGCAAAGTCATCGCCGTCGATGGCAACGCTTTCCGCCTCACTCAAGCTCTGGACTTCGGCGCCACCGACACGATCAACATCAAAGAGGTCGACGACGTCGTCGCCGCCCTCAAGGCCATGTCAGACGACGGCCTCGGCGTAGACGTGGCCATCGAGGCAGTGGGTGTGCCAGCAACCTGGGATACCGCTCTGGCGGCCATTCGTCCCGGAGGCAACGTAGCCAACGTGGGAGTGCACGGGTCCGCCGTTGAGTTCCCGATCCAGGAACAGTGGATCAACAACATCACTATTACGACCGGACTCGTCAATGCCGTCACCACCGAGGAGTTGCTAGCTGACATCGAGTCGGGCGCTATCGCCCCCGAAAAGTTCACGACCCATCGGTTCGCCCTCGACAACATCATGGAGGCCTACGACGTATATGAGAATGCCGTCGACCACGACGCCCTCAAGGTCGTCCTCACTGCTTGATAGCGTCAGCAGCATTCTCCCCGGCGACAGCTGGGTTAGGAGGTACATGACTCCAACCTGTAGGAACACTACGGGTTGGAGTCATGTCGTCATCCCGATCTCCCGGGCGAAGAAAGGGGTGCCGGCAGACGGTCTACACGAGTTCACTCAAACCAATGGCAATGAGCAAAGCGGTCGGCCGCTGCTCCTCAGTGCCTCGGGTGCGTGACCCGACTCGGGCTAGACGGCCCGGATACGTTCCTCACGGCGATAGGGGTTCGACTCTTTTCGGCTCGCCCCGCAGCTCGGCGAGGATCTCGTCGGTGTGCTCCCCGAGTGCTGGGGCATGCCGTGATGGAGGTCCGGATCGCAGCGGGCCTTGGACGATT
The DNA here is from genome assembly GCA_024637275.1 of Acidimicrobiia bacterium. Taxonomy (GTDB): domain Bacteria; phylum Actinomycetota; class Acidimicrobiia; order Spongiisociales; family JAENVV01; genus JAENVV01. Next base: position 37,757 of record JAGXFS010000013.1, on the reverse strand, counting down.
CGATAGCTGCCCTCCGGTGTTTCGACTTCGGCCACCATGCCAGTCTCCTGAACGTAGGGCGTAGCCATTGCCTGAAGCACTGTGTTGAGCGGACCGTGCGGTACCCCCGCTTTGCGCAGACGCTCCAGCGCCTCGGCTGTTGTCAGGCGACCAACCGCTTCCTCGACGGCTTCGTCGATCTCCCGACGGGCCTCGGTGCGCTGCAAATTCGTGCGGAAGCGATCGTCGCGGCCAAGATGCTCGAGGCCAATCACCTCGCAGAGCATCGGCCAGAACTTGTCGCCGATTACTGCAATGACAACCCAACCGTCTCGGGTGGCGAAGGCGCGATAGGGAACGATGTTGTGGTGTCCAGAGCCCACCGGGGCAGGGTCACTTCCGGTTCCCATCGCCGATGTCGCCAGATAGGTGAGCATTGACATCGCCGAATCGAGCAATGGGACTTCGACATGGCGACCCCGGCCATCTCGCAGGCGGGCTGAGTACGCGGCCACTCCTCCAAGTGCCGCCCATAGTCCTGCCGCCAAATCACCGATCGCAACACCGGCTCGCACGGGGGCACCGTGGGCTTCGCCGGTGGTGGACATGATCCCGCTGTCAGCCTGGGCGATCAGATCGAACGACCCTTCTGCAGCTCGCGAACTGCTTCTGGCGTATCCCGAGATCGTGACAATGACCAGGCTCGGGTGACGGGCGAGAAGATCCTCCGGTTCCAATCCGAGCTTCCGCACGGCGGCCGGCCGATAGTTCTCGAGAACGATATCGGCAGTCTCCAACAAGGCATGAAGAGCGTTGGACCCGTCTTCGGTGGCCAGATTCAACACGATGCCGCGCTTGCCGGTGTTCAGAGAGGAGAAATACAGTGACCGGCCGTCGATGAAGGGCCCGATCCCACGAGCCATGTCGCCTTCGGGGGGCTCCACTTTGATGACGTCGGCGCCCATCTCGGCAAGGATCTGACCGGCGTAAGGTCCGGCGAGAACCCGGGTCAGATCAACTACCCGGACCCCGTCAAGTAATCCGCTCATGAGCCCGCAATCAGGTCAAGGGCGCGGGTGGGTTCTCGATGTCGCGCGGACCGGTACATGATCTGGATCATGTTAAGCCACTGCCGCCATCTTCCCTGCATTTCCTTCGCAATCATCATGTTGGCAGCGAACACCGGAATGCTGGCTCTACTAGCTACGGCCTACGGTCGTCAGCGCACTGATCCTCCGGATGAAAGCGTCAGCCCTAGCGGAAAGCCCTCGTCGAAAACGGGGCAGGATTTGAACCGGCGACCTTCGGGGGATGAGCCACAAGTCAAGGTTCGCGAGGGCGTCGAGTATCCGGCAATGGGCCGTTTCGTGCGGCATTCCTAACAGTCAGTATTCCTCGATCCAGCTTGGGCTTGGTGCGGATCAAGTCCCGGCTGAGCTGAGGAAGTTCTTCACATCGCTGTTGTTCATCGGCGTCTCGAACATGCAACTCGTGCCATCTGCAAAATCGATGCGGACCGGAGGGCCGATCCTGTCCTTGCTGATTTCCACCCGCACGATCTGGTCTCTGCCGAGACTCACGGCAACGTCGCGTGGGCGTGAACCCGACATTTCATACACCACATACCTCAGCGGCGTCACGGCAATCACTGCGAAACCCTCCGGCAGGGTGGCTGCTGTGCCGCGATCGCTGACCATCGGCTCGTCTTCCTTTCTGGCACGCTTCTCCATCACCGGTCCGATGCCAGGCCCCAACGCCACACGACGGGCCATTCCGTTCGGGTGGAGCACCATTGCTGCGAGGATCTCCTCGCCAGGATGCAACCCCACCGACCAATTCTTGAGCTTCTTCATCAATCGTCCCATGGCGAGCCATTCTCGCGCGGAGTCCAAGCGTTCGGAAGCCAGCAACCGGGCAATGGTGGCGCCTGCAGTTCGCTGGGCCCGGAGATATTCTTACAGGCGATGGCCCACTCCATAGACGCTCACGACCAAGCAGCCTACGACGCGCTTCAGGCCAAGCTCATCCCCCTATGGAAATCGATCGAACGTCTCAACACCGATGAGCAGACAATCGTGGTGGTGCCGTCGGCGCATATCGATGTCGAGTTGGCCGCCAGCCTGCTGCAGGCGTACGAGGAGCGATACCTGTTCCTGCTGTTCTTACTCCGCCAGCCTCGGGCCCGGATGATCTACCTCACCGGTCAGGCAATCCATCCCGACATCATCGACTATTACCTCGGCCTGATACCGGGTGTCGTCGGTAGTCATGTGCGCAGCCGGCTGTTCTTTTTGTCTCCCATGGAGGCGACCTATCGGGCGCTCTCGGACAAGCTCCTCGACCGTCCCAGGCTGATCGACCGAATCCGAGATCTGATCGTCGATCCGGACCGCGCCCATCTGGTGCCGTTCATGACGACGTGGTCCGACCGCGAGTTGGCGATGCGACTGGGGATCCCCATGTATGGGGCGGATCCGAAGGATGTTCACTTCGGAACGAAGTCGGCGGGGCGGAAACTCTTCGCTCAGGCAGGCATCTCGCACCCGACAGGGCGTGAAGGTTTGCACAGCCTCGACGATGTCGTCGCGGCAGCGCTGGAGCTCGTCGACGAATCCCCCGACGCCGAGAGGGTGATCGTCAAACACAACGATGGGGTCTCCGGGTTCGGGAACGCCATAGTCGATCTGACTGGCCTACCCGATGGCGCCGAACGTGCGCGGGCCGTGAAAGAACGAGTCAGCTCAATGAGGCTGAACGAACATGCAGGCACGATCGACGACTACTTCGAGACGATGGCCATCGAGGGCGGCATCGTGGAAACCATGATCCAAGGCGACGACTTACCGAGTCCATCGGTGCAAATGCGCATCACCCCCCTCGGCAACGTCGAGGTGCTGTCGACGCACGATCAGATCCTCGGAGGCGACGACGGCCAGGTGTTTATGGGCTCGCGGTTCCCCGCCAACCCTGAATACGCAGTCCAGATCTCCCGCAGCGCCCGCAAGGTCGGTGAGTTACTAGCTGTAAGGGGCATCATCGGTCGCTTCGCTATCGACTTCATGATGACCCGCACACAAGACGGTTGGCAAGAGCATGCCATTGAGTTGAACCTGCGCAAGGGCGGGACGACCCATCCTTTCCTCACACTCCAATTCCTCACCGACGGTGCCTACGACGAACTATCCGGCCATTTCCTCGCGCCAAGTGGAAAAAGGAAGTTCTACGTGGCGTCGGACCATCTTGAGATCGAAGGCCTCGACCGGTTCACCCCCCAGGACCTGATCGACATCGCGCTCATGCAGGGACTCCATTTCAACCAGGCGACCCAAACCGGATCGGTTTTTTACATGCTGAGCGCTCTATCGACCCACGGCTTTGTCGGCGTGACGAGCGTCGGGGACTCTCCTTCCGAAGCTCAGGACCGCTACGACGCCGTCGTGTCAACCCTCACCCGAGAAGCCGAAGCAGCCGGCTAATCGGCAGCACCGATCAATAACACCGCCGCACCCGAACCCTGCTCCTCTGCGTACAGGGTGGTGCCCCCGACTGAAACCTGGCGACTGACCGAAGCTCGGCCATCCAGGAACGCATCCGGATTCCGATCAAATGTGGTCACCCGAACGACACTACACAATCCCAACCCCGTACATAACGGCACGTCTATGCGCTGCCTACGGCCATCATCGGACACCAAACGTAGCCGCGAGAATTGACACCCGGACCGTCGCCAATGCCCGTCCGGGGCCCCGATGGGACGCCGTGAGCTGTTTCCGAAACAGTACAAAAGCGGATGGAAAACGGATGGAATCTGGCCAGATCTCCGTTCCAGCTCTGGTAGCCAGAAACGCAGAAAACCCAGGCAAAACCTGGGTCTTCTGTTCGTAGCGGGGGCACATTCGTAGCGGGGGCAGGATTTGAACCTGCGACCTTCGGGTTATGAGCCCGATATGGTCGGGTTCGCTGACCTGGGGAAAAGCGCGAAACGCCTGCTCAGAGGCCGTTTTCAATTCTCATCATTTCGCGTTGTTGCCCCTCCCATCGCATCCTCTCGCGCGATGGACGCGCGATGGAATGATCGGTACCGCACCGCCAGTGCCACATCTGAGTTTTCGTACCCCTGTCACCCTGATGACAAAACGCTCGGCTCCCAACGTTTCGGGCTTCAGACTCAAGATCAACCTGATTCATGCCGAAGGGAGATCCATGAGAACAGCAGGGATTGCGATTGAGGGGTTAGCGCGCCCGCTCAAAAAGGAACAACTCCCAGTGACAGATGGCTCGCTCCACCCTCACCTTCAAGCCAAGATTTCCGAATTGACTTTCACGGGCGACGGAACCCCGAATCTCGCTTCGTGGGAGAGGTTCGTGACATCGGTGAACCGTGGCTACTGCCAACTGGAACACCGAGACCAGGACACGTTCGACGCTAAACGCGGCTGGGCCAGCTTCGAGAATCTCTTTCAAGTGTCGCCAATCCCGATCATGGAACAGGACTACACCAGGCTCGAGGCATGGATGGATGACCTTCGCTCCCAAGGCGTGACGGACATCCGCGATTACCTTGGAGACGACATCGAAGCAATCAAGGCGCTTGCGCCGATGATCACGATCGTGGCAGCCAATCCGGCTGCCCTACGGGCTGTCGGCCTGCCTTCTGAAGATCTCATCGGCCCGATCGATCCGATGATCGTCAATGCCGGTTCCCACCCCGGGTGGCTCGTCCAACTCGAAGCGGTATGGAACGGTAATCCGGTCGCGAGGGCCTCAATCGAGGCGTCAACGGCCGACGGCCGACACTATGACGCCGAATCGATCCTGTCGGCTCCCGTCGTGGACGGCGTACCGGACTTCTCGCGAGCCGTCTTCACCCTCATAGACGTGACCGACCATCGCAACGAAGAGCGTCGAATGGCGGAAGTCTTGCAGTCGAAAGACGCCTTCCTCGCATCGGTCAGCCACGAAATACGAACCCCGCTGACCGGCATTCTGGGATTCGCCCAAATGCTCGACGCTAAAGAGGAGAATCTCGATGATGCCGACCGGGAGCTCATGGTCTCGTTGATTGTGCAGCAGGCCCAGGAGGTTGCCAGCCTCGTCGAGGACCTGCTTGTCATGGCCAGAACCGAGATGGGTCAAATTGAGATCGTCGAGGCGACCGTCGACGTCGATGTCGAGCTACGGCACACCTTGAAGGCCGGTGGACCCTCCACGGTCGATGTCGTAATCCGTAGCCAGGTCGGATCCTCTCTGGCACTTGGTGACCCGTTGCGGATCCGTCAGATTCTTCGCAATCTCCTGACAAACGCCGAAAGGTATGGGGGATCGAACGTGCACGTCACAATAACCACCGACCACGGAAGGGTGGTGGTGGCAGTCGCAGATGATGGGCTCGGGCTCCCGACTGGTGAATGGGAGCGGATCTTTGAGCCATATCACCGCGCCCATGAATCTCTCGGACGACCCGGATCGATCGGGATCGGTCTGGCCATCTCCCGACAACTTGCCGAGCTCATGGGCGGAACACTCGACTACCACCACCATCTGGGCCACAGCGTCTTTCGACTTGCTCTCCGCGCCGCGCCCGCCTGATACAGGCCCAGCCTTGGTAGGCCCGGTACTTGTCGAGATGACGAACCGGACGATTCAATGCATCACGTCGGAACAGGCCTCCAAGCTCCCGGGTGACCACGACGTCGAAAATGGTCGGTTTGGGGGTGTCGCAAGTCGGTTGATTGGTCGGGTCATCCGAACGCATCTTGGGCGTTTGTGTTCATTCGTTGCAGCATGACGAGGGCGGTATCGCGCTCATCGTCGCCGAAGCATTGCGAGAGGATCTGGCTCCAGGATTGCAGCACTGCCCTGATATCGGGGCGGCGGGGTGTGCCTTGTCGGTGAGGGAGACGGCGGGTCCTTCCATCGTGACGTAGCCGAAATCGGTGAGAGTCTCCACGTTGCGGGCGGCAACCTCGTGGTGTACGTCGAGTCATTCCGCTAGTTGTCCGATGGTCGTTGGGCCGTCTCGACAACAAAGCTAGACAGACGATTCAGTATTCATCCCCTAAGCGCTACCAAGCCCGTTGTCTTCCATGAGTGAGCTGGTTGAAGTCCTTTGTGGTAAGCCGCCGACCTGTCCAGCATCATCGATGACCTGTTGGTGGAGGCCCGTTCCGAACTTGACCTGCTCGTGGTGAGCCGAGTCCCGGTCTCTATTCAGGCTCAGCTTGCCCAAGTACTCGAAGCGACCGCGTCCGACATCGTCGCCCGAGTCGAGGTCATCGGCGACCCGGAAGGCATCAGCAAAGCGCGCGGGGACCCCGGGCGCTTCAGACAGATTCTCCGTAACCTGATCAGCAACGCCGACCGATACGGTGGCCACCGGATCCAGGTTCGGCTTGGCATCACCAACCAGACGGTGCGCATCCAGGTGGCCGACAACGGGGCCGGACTCCCCGAAGATGAATGGGAATCGATCTTCGAGCCCTACCATCGAGCCCATCCATCGGGGAGCCAACCCGCCGCCCTCGGTATCGGGCTTAGTGTTGCCCGCAACCTAGCCAGGCTAATGGATGGGAGCCTCGCCTACCGGCGACAAGACCACTGGAGTGTCTTCCAACTCGACCTACCCGTCGCGGCCGGCCCTCAAACCGAGCACACTCCAGCGAAAACCGCGACACTCACCGGCCACTAGCACAAACCGGCCCCGATCAGTCAGCTAGGAGCCGAACGACCCCCTGACCCGGACTCTGAGTTCACTGGGGCCTGCGTACTGTTAGGAGCAGCCGACCAACTGGCAGACGACGGCTGTCGGTCTTGCATACACCGACACCCAACCCGGCTCCAGCCCTCATCCCCCCGTTTGAATAGGGTTGTAATCTCATAGGCCGTCCCCGGGCTGAGTTGGCACGCCACCAGTCGCTCCATCACCGCGGTCCGGACCACGTCGCCAGGGCCACATTTGAGTTTTCGTACCCCTGTCACCAGAGTGTCACCAACCCTGTCACCCTGATGACAAACCGCTCCTGACCAGGTGCTATGTCACACAGCAAACGGTCGGAATGACCTCGCCAGTACCACCGTCACTTTTCGTAGCCCCCGAAATGTCAGTGTCAGCCACCCTGTCAACGAAGTGTCAGGCATCAGTCCAGTACAAACAAGTCCGGAACCTCGGACGGTCACGACAGGCCGAAGCGCAAGCGGGCCGAACACAGGGTCTTCGTTGGTAACGAGGGTACGATCGAACCTGCAACATTCGGGTTATGAGCCCGAGAATAGGCGATTCGCTGACCTGGGGGATTGCCCGAAATGCCTGCTCAGAGGCTGTTTTCGTTGCTCGTCATGTCGCGTTGATTCCCCTCCCATCGCATCCTCTCGCGCGATGGACGCGCGATGGAATGTTCTCGTCCTCGGCGCTCCGTTTGGTACCGACGCGTTACTCCGAAAGACCGCCGGCCGGGTCATCGCGCCCATCCGACGCATCCCGGCTGATCCGTTGCGTTCCCGAAACTTGCCGCCCTTGGCGTGAGCGGTCAGCGCACATCCTACGGGCAGAGTCAAGTCTCGATGATCGGTAGGCGCGAGCCTCAAGTATCATGAGAGTACACGAAGATTGGCCCTGGGCTTCTCACCCTCCGGCGGGAAGCCGAAAACAGGATCCCCGGAATCGACACGGCAGCTTGATCATCCAGTCGCTCGCAGTTACTGCCGAGCCAAGACCAGCCAGCAACCGTTGCGCGAGCGCTTGAGAGGCTTTGGCCATGCAACGAATTACGAACCTTCCCTCGATCGCATTCCTGAGTAGTTATCCACCTACGTTCTGCGGGTTGGCGACCTTCGCCCTGGCCTTGCGGGAAGCTATCGCCTCCGAGCGCCGTTCCGAGACCGGCCTTGGCGTGGTCAGCCTGGTGGACAGCCGACCCAGCGAATCGCCGCCCGAAGTCGTCCACGAACATGTCAATGGCAATCATGCATCCCTTCTCGGCGCGATCGACGTGCTCAACTCTTTCGACACGGTGTTTGTCCAGCACGAATACGGGATCTACGGCGGACCCGACGGTAACGAGGTCGTTGATCTGCTTTCTGGCCTCGAAGTCCCCGCAATAGCCACGCTACACACGGTGCTTAGCCGCCCGACCAGAAACCAGCGATCGATTCTGGAGACCGTCGTAGCCCTGGCGGATCGGACAATCGTGATGAGCGCAACCGCTTATCGGCGACTCGTCGACGGATACCAGGTCGACCCCGACAAGGTTCGAATTGTTCCTCATGGGGCATCAACTAACCTTGGCGGCCCGTCGCTGGCGGCTGGAACTCGACCGGTCGTACTCACGTGGGGACTTATCGGACCTGGCAAGGGCTTGGAGATGGCGATTGACGCTTTCGCGGGCCTCGCTGGCCTTCGTCCCCTTCCTCGCTATGTGATACTGGGCAAAACGCATCCCAAAGTTCAGGCTCAGCACGGCATTGCGTACCTCGAAAGCCTTAGCGCACGGGTCCACGATCTCGGACTCGATGACATGGTCGAATTTGATGATCGCTACCTCGACACAGGGGCGCTTGCAGTCGCGATCCGGCAGGCCGATCTCGTTGTGCTTCCGTACGACTCCACCGAGCAGGTGACATCGGGGGTTCTGGTCGAGGCTCTCGCAGCCGGGAAACCGGTGGTCGCGACGGCCTTCCCCCACGCCGTTGAGCTGTTACGCGGCGGTGCAGGGATCGTAGTTCCCCACGACGACCCCAACGCCCTCACAGCCGCGCTCAGGAACGTATTGACCGATGCCCCTTTGGCGGCACGTATGGCGAAGCAAGCAAGGCAGATCAGATCGGTGGTGTTCTGGCCAGCCATCGCAAACCAATACGATCAACTGGCAGCAGAGCTCGTCGCCCGACAACAATATATCTCCACTCTTCTGAAGGTATCGGAGTCGCAAAAGGCTTTGAATGCACCGGTCATGGCGGGTTGAGGGCAAGCTCCAGGTGAAAGAAAACACTGTCCGTTTGGACCCTTCGGCCGTCCTCAATGATCCTCTGCCCAGCCCTCGCTTCGAACATCTGCAACGGATGACCGATCATCGCGGCCTCTGGGAGCACGCGCTCCACAATGCCCCCCGCCAGGAACATGGCTACTGCACCGACGACAACGCCCGAGCGCTAATCGTTGTGAGCCGCCAGCCGAATCCGTCCCCCCAACTCATCGAGATGGCAACTGTCTATCTTGCCTTCCTTCGGGATGCTCAACTGTCTAGTGGCGGCTTTCACAACCGGCGCAGTTCTAATGGCGAATGGGTGGACAAAAAGGGATCGGACGACTCCCAAGGACGCGCACTGTGGGCGTTGGGAACGGTCGCTCGCACCAGCCCCGACGCATCGATGCGTCAAGTGGGACTGGACGTCTTTGACAGGCTGCGTGGTTTTCATTCGCCACATTTGCGCCCGAACGCTTTTGCGGTGCTGGGATTGAGTGAGGTGCTGCTCGCTTCTCCCGACCATCGACACGCCGGGTACGTTTTGGAGCAATGCGTCGGCCACCTGGGCGTACGAAATGATGTCGGCTGGCCATGGCCAGAAGATCGGCTCACGTACGACAACGCTCGTATACCCGAAGCCCTCTTGGCCGCTGGAGCGTTGCTGGCTCGCGACGACCTTATCGATGCCGGACTCCGCTTGCTTGACTGGTTGGTAGCTGCTGAAACGATCCAAGACCATTTTAGTTTCACACCGCCGGGTGGGTGGACAGTTGGCGAACCTCGGCCGGGGTTTGATCAACAGCCAGTAGAGGCGGCTGCCATGGCCGACGCATGCAGTAGGGCATGGTCACTGACGGGCGACAGTCGGTGGAAGTACCGTGTGGAGCAGGCGGCTCGCTGGTTTGTTGGCGCCAACGACACCGGCGCGGCTCTCTACGACCCGCGAACCGGGGGGTGCGCAGATGGACTTGGCCCCGATTACGTCAACTTGAACCAGGGAGCGGAGTCGACCCTGTCTGCTCTCGGTGTGCTTCAACAAGCGGAACGAGTTGGAGTCTGAGGTCCACTACCTGAGGCCTGCGGACGCCTACGCTGTACTGCGCGTTCGGATAGAGAACGAACCCTCCTGATGACTCGAGCATGCGACCAGAATGAACCAAATCCCCGTCACCAGAAGTCCGGTGCGTTTCGTGCGGGACCCTCATCGCGTGATCACAAAACCATTTTTGCCCGGCGAGCAGGTCTTTCCAGACGGCCAGTCACGCGTCAGGGTCGTGGTGGAGCGCATCCTGGCCATGTCGGGAGCCGACGTAACCGCGACTCTCAGCACTACACGGGACGAATTCGAACCCCGCCACAAGGACCTGACCGCCACTTTTGAACACAGCTTCGCCGTCGTGGCTCACCACCTTGAGAAGCCTGAGTTGATTTCCCTCGAGCGTCGACACCTCATCGGCGCCTATTTCACCCACGAATACTCGATCGAGGCGGCTGCCCTCAGCAATCCATCGATCGTCCCAGCCCCCGATCAGTCGGGACTCAATCCCGACGAACAACGATTCATAATGAGCCTACGGGCCGTCGGCGAGGGGCACATCTCGTCGATCGAGTTTCGGCTGGGCGTGATAGACGCTCACGGCGAGATCGCGATCGAACGGCCCAGCCGATACGCCAGAACCGGCAGCCATCAGTCTCCCATCTACGACAAGGATCACTTCGCCACCAAGCTTGAAGAGCTCGGGGCACTCAATGACATCAGCCAGTGGTGCCTCGACCTACTGCCATCTCACTTCACATTCGAACAACTCGAAACGGCGATCCTCGACCTGGACGAGCATGGGGTAGATCGCATCATCGCGTTCCAGACGACCAAAACTGTCCACTGGCTGGCCTCCTCGAACTATGTGAGCACCTTTACTGCCGAAACCAACATCTCGGAGCGAACGATCTTTCCGACCGGACCGACCGAGAGCCACGGAATGGAGGACGCCCGGTTTGTTCGTTTCATCAACGATGACGGAACTGTCGTCTATTTCGCCACATACACCGCGTACGATGGCGTTCGGATCCTCCCGCAGCTCATCGAGACCACGGACTTTCTTTCTTTTCGAATCGCCACCCTCAACGGAAACGGCGCAAAGAACAAGGGGATTGCGCTCTTCCCGCGTAAGATCGGCGGCCAGTATGCTGCCCTCGCACGCCAGGACAACGAGAACAACTTCCTGATGCTTTCAACGGACGTGCGCTTCTGGGCGGACACCCAGAGAATCCAGATCCCCGAGCGGCCTTGGGAGCTCATGCAGATCGGCAATTGTGGCTCACCGCTCGAAACCGAGGCCGGCTGGCTGGTGATCACCCATGGCGTTGGGCCTATGCGCCAGTACACGATCGGAGCAATACTCCTCGACATTGATGACCCTTGTCGGGTCATCGGTCACTTGAAGGAACCGCTCTTGACCGCCACCGGCGATGAGCGCGACGGATACGTTCCCAACGTCGTGTATTCGTGCGGCAGCATGATCCACGGCAACCTGCTCGTGCTTCCCTACGGTTTTTCCGATGTTGGAGCTGGCATCGCCACCGTCCCTGTCGAGGATCTTCTGTCTCGCCTCACTCCGAAGTGAGTCCTTCGTATTCTCGATACCGACCGTACAGGCGCGAGAGGTGATTCGTGGAGTCCGTCCAGAACTCCTCCGCTTCGATGTCGATCCAGGCGTAACCGCGAGGTACAGGGACCCTGTCAGCGCCTGAAAACCCCTTCACCACGTTCACGGACGGCTTGGGCGAATTGTCGGCTCGCCACAGTCCGAACGAGCGCTCATGGGTCGCAAGGTCGAGGGGTGGTTTGTGCCAGATCGCCGGTTCGTAGTCCGTGTAGCACCACAGCATGGCACCGAGGCAGCCCGCTCCGCGAAGAGCAGACAGAGCTCGTTCTGTGTACCGGGCTGCGCGCTGCTCCTCAACAAGCACAAAAGAGCTGGTATCTCTCATGCTTTGCCCAACCGGATCGGCTTGACGGTAGGTCGGCAAGCCGAACTCTGAGAACAGGACGCTTTGGCCATTCCCCAGCCACCGGGTCACATGAGCGAGGAATGGCAGCAGGTGCTCATCTGTAGGACCCTTTGACCAGCGGGCGTAGAGGGGATAGCCATGCATGGTGAGGAAATCGCATACCTCGGCGGCTTCGGCCGGACCAAGCCTACGGTCCCCTTCGAGGTCTTCCATATGCAGGCCGATCGTGACGAGAGCCGCCGGATCGGCCCTACGGATCGAAGCGGTTACTCGCTTCAACCAATCCCCCGCAGACGATCGACTCGGCGGTATCACGCAGTTCGAATTCTCGTTACCGAGGTCCCATGCCCACAGGCTCGCATGGCCAGCAAGTGCGGCAGCTGCTTCTTCTGCCAGCAGCGCTTGAGCAGCGCCGACCTCGGCGCTGGTATACCAGTTCCTTAGGCCGGCGTCCAGGATGCTCCCTCCGGACATCACGCGAAAGCGACGGTCTCCATCAGACCCGCCGAGGGCCCACGAAGGGATCCAGTTAACACCACTCATGTGACCAGTGAAGAGCGTAGGCATCAGATCCAGGCCCGCCTGCTCGGCCAGATCGGCCACTACGACCAATCGATCGAGCATCGCACTTCGTACGCTGGTCGGGGTTGGCTGGAAATCCTCCCAGGTCAGGAAGACCCTTGCCGAGTCAAAGCCGGCGCCCGCGATCCGGTCAAAGTCAGACAGGACCTCTGCGGCATCAAAATCGGTCCACCAGCCCATTGCGGTGCGAGCAGGCCAGTAATTGACACCTAACCGAAAGCGCTCGCCCGCACCCGGCGACCGGGAGTCATGGCGCATCCGTCCCTCCGTCCCGCCCTGCCCGGTGATGTTCTACGACGCGGCGATAGACCTCAAGGTACTCGTCGACCATCCGGTTCACATCGAAACGATGCTCGACCGATCGTCGAACCGCCACCCGGTCAATCCGTTCGGCGGCGCGCACCGCGACGACAGCGTCATCAACCGAGCTGACCAGGAAACCATTCTCTCCGTCGCTCACGAGTTCGGGCATGGACCCTCTCGGGTAGGCGATCACAGGGGTCCCACAGGCCATCGCCTCGACGACGCTGAACCCGAACGGCTCGTCGAAACCAATCAGGTGAAGAAGAGCCCGGGCACCGCCGAGCAGGTTCCCACGCGCGTCGAGACCCACCGGACCCACATACCTGACCCGCACCCCATCAATCCGAGGCTTCACGAGGCGGGTGAAGTAATCGTCATCCTGAACAATCCCGGCGATGGTCAGCGGTAGTCCAGCTTGTTCGGCCACGTCAATGGCCTCGACGGTTCCTTTGTCGGGGTGAATCCGACCGAAAAATAAGAGATAGTCACCGGATTGTGGCTCCATGGTAAACGCCTGCATGTCGATGCCATGGTGAATTGTGGCCTCGTAGCGGAGCTTTTCGTGCCGGTCGGCGTGGCTGATGGCCACATAGAAACCACGGTCGTTGTACTTCTCATACACCGGCACGATCTGCTCGGACGAAAACCCGTGAATAGTTGTCACGACGGGAGTATCAACCAGACTGCTGAAGAAGAGCGGCAAGAAATCGAAGCTATTGTGGATCACGTCGAACTCCCCGGCTCGCTCGAAAACCGCCGAGATGTGCAGGCCTTCCCAGACTTTCGGGTCCAAGCTGGCATCCTCGGAGTACCCCGTTGGAGCGCTCGCGACCAAACGCCCCGCCGTGATCGAGTCAGCTGTCGCAAACAATGTGACATCCACGCCCCTCTTTAGGAGTCCCTCAGTGAGAAGAGAGGCGAACTGCTCCCAGGGCCCGTAGTGACGGGGAGGCACTCGCCATGAGATCGGGGCGAGCATCGCCACCCGGAGGCGAGAGGAAGCGGAGGCCGAAGAAGCCATACACACCGAGGCTACTCCTCGCATACGACCCAAGTGTCCATCCCATGAAAACAGCGTTAGGGCGCCAACCCGATTCCGACATCTCGGGACCTGGACCGGGTCGGTCCGAGCCCACCGGCTCTCCTGATCCCCGATGTCGACCGGTGAGCTCGGGAAGCATTCCGGTGGGGAACTCGAACTGGAAGAACACGCCGCGGAGATCCCGATTCAGCTTCGACAACGACCACCACAACCGCGGGTTGAGCCGGATGCGTCGGCGAATAGAACACACGAGACAAGAAACGTGTGGAGGAACCGCCCTTCGCCGTCAAAGTCCGGCACGCCAGAATGCGGCCAACCCTCGACAAGAGATTCTTGGCCGTGAACAAGGACGCATACCTCGAGCTGTCCAAGGAGGGGTGATGACCGGCGTCACCCGCCTCGAGATCAGCAGAGGGCGTCTGTGCGTTCGACTTCTGACGGAGAGACCGTGGGGGTGGTGGAATGGTAGCGAGGTCAGCCGATCTCGATAACGAGCTTCCCGAGGGCACGACCTTCGCCAAGGTGGCGCAGCGCCTCGGGCACTCCCTCCAGCGGGTAGGTTCTCTCGACGGTGGTATGAAGTGTGCCGGCGACGACCATGTTGGCGACCCGAAGCAAGTCATCCTTGTTGGGCCGCACCATGAGCACGCCGATCCTCCGGCCGCCGGTCGACAACAGTCGTCCCAGGCTGGCGGCCGACACCAAGGCGCGCACGGAGCCACCGACCGCCGCGTAGCAGCCGCCGGGAGCCACCGCCCGCCGGATGGCGAACATCGACCGCTCACAGACCAGGTCCAAGATGAGGTCGTAGCGGGCGTTCGTCTTCGTATAGTCCGTCCGGGTGTAGTCGAACACGTGGTCGACGCCGAGAGACCGTATGAACTCCTGTTTCAGGCCGTTGTCGACCCCGGTCACCTCCGCCCCGTCCGCCTTCGCCATCTGCACCGCGAAGGCGCCCGCGCCTCCCCCGGCACCGTTAATGAGGACCCGATCCCCCGGCTCGATCTTCCCCGACGTGCCCTGGAGGGCAATGAGCGCCGCCTGCGGAAGGGTCGACGCTTCGGCGAAGGTGACCGAGGCCGGCTTGTGGACGATAGTTTTCCGCGGACGGCCGGTATTTGTCACTCGGCAGCGGCCTCGAGGGCGGCTACGTGCTCAGCGTCGAGGCGATCCTGGCCGGGGCACCCAAGGACGAAGTTGTCGTCATCAATCCGCTAGTCGGGGGCGGAGCCACCCGCACGGCGATGGCGAGCGGCTCATTCGGTGTCACGACCCACAACGAGGACAGCATTCGCATATGGTCGCTCGCCACCGAAGATCAGTGGATGAACATTCCGACCCCAGGCCACCACATACGCGTTCGTCGCCATGTCGCCTGACGGCACCGTGCTGTACTACCCCGACCATGACGGCGTATTGGTTCGAGCGCTGCTCGACCCGGAAGAACTCGCGAAACTGGCCCGGGCACGAGCGACCAGGGACTTCACGGTCGAAGAGTGCAAGCGATTCAACATCGTCGACGATTGCGCCGCATACCCCGACGAGACCCAAGGGCGACTCTGACTCCAGCAATCCAACCTCAGCCAAAACATCAACTGAGTCATCGTTATGGGCAGTGCGTTGAAGATTCTCAGTCTGCTCCAACTGAGAAACCGAAAAAAACCAGCCGGCGAGCTAGAGCCACCCCGGCTTAGCCGGGATTGCTTCCGAGCTTTTGGATTCGAGAACGGGGATTCGTTTTGGCAGGTCCCGCTCGCGACGACTAGTACGAAGACATCAGAGGCCAAGGACGCTTCGGCCGGCCGGATGATCGTGGGATGGACGGTCCTTGGATTGACGGGCTTACTCACGGCACGCGCCATGCTTCTGCGACGGAACCACGCGGAATCATTGAGGGTTATATCCAGATCACCATTTTGGGTGGGATCGAGGCTGGTAGCGGACTAACAGCTGCGAAGCTCGACGAAACTCGGTCCTCTTCCGCAAAGGGCAACTTGAGGCATTTCGCGCCATTAAAGCCAAAATAGACGCTTACATATACGAGGCTAAGAGTGACGCTCAATCCTCACCCCGAAACACACTTTCGGTAGCCGACGAGCTTCGAAAACTGGCGGAGTTGCGCGACTCAAGCATTCTCACCGGAGAAGAGTTTCAGAGCCAGAAAGCTCGACTGCTGGAGAGCTGAATCCTCTTCCGCCATCTTCCACCCATCAACCGGGGCGCCAGAAGCGTTCCGGCCAGGTAAATGCTGTCAATTGTCTTCGGCCTTGGTGTTCGGAGACTTGAGAGACTTGCGGTTCAAATCTGGCTTGGCGGAGGCCTGCAGTGACCACCCAGCAGCGATTCTATGCGGTTATGTGACAAGCCCTCAATGGCCCTCGTGTACCTCGACGATGTCGTCGGCCACCAGGCCGTGTGCTTCGCGGTGCACTGCAATGGCTGCTTCAGCGTTGGGGGCCTCGACAAGACAATAGACGGCACCCTCGGAGTCGTTATACCAGTACTGCTTGTAGTCCACGCCATACTTTTCCTGGGTGGCAAGGTCTGCCTGGTGGGCACCAGCGACCGCCTCTGCGGTGAGGCCATCCATGTTCCTGTGCGTGTCCATATAGAGCGGCATCGTTAACCTTCCCGGTTGGAATAGTTCTGGCCTTCCGACCATATCACAATCATCTTTGGGAGATAGTGAGAATCTTTCACAATACGCAGGTCGCGAGTTCGGGTTGCGCAGACGCATCGAACAGGGCGACATCAACGTCCTCAGCGACCGGTCTGTTGGCATCGAGTTCCACCACAACGACCCGCTCCTGATAGCGATCGAACAGATGGGCATCGCCAGCAAGGATCACGTCATAGTCGTCGACAAGAGCAGAACGTATCGGACCGCCAGAGTGTGCATACATCTTCACCCAACCATCCTAAACCACCCTTAAGGCTCTAGTCGGGATCACCTGTTGGGTGATAAAATGATCACGATCAAGCCGGCCCAATCGCCCAGTCGTCTGGAATAAGACCTGCGGGGAAACGGTGACCGGCCACATGCACCACGGGGCACAACCCAAACGCCCCGCGATGACGACCAAGGAGTAGCTATGGACGAGAGTACGAAAACCAAGTGGGAAGGCCGCTGGGACCAGGTCAAAGGCAAAGCACGTCAGGCGTGGGGCGATCTGACCGACGATGACCTCGACGTCGCCGAAGGCCAATGGGACGAGTTCGTGGGACGCATCAAAGAACGCACCGGCGAAAGCATCGAGTCGATTGAGGCCGCCCTCCGAGACGACTCGTAGCATCCGATTTCACGCACTGGCGACTCGTCGACGGCACCAAAGTTGAGATCATCACGTTCCTTGATGACTACACCCGTTGCGCCGTCGACGTGACCGCCCACCGGGCCATCACCGGGAACATCGTCGCGGACAGATTCCTTCAAACAGCAGAAACCATGGGTCTTCCCACCTCAGAACTGACCGACAACGGGATGCCCTCAGTCGTCGAAGTCGATCGGGCCCAGTGGATCGGTCGCCGGACCCGCCAAGACAGCGCCATCGATTTCAAATCGCGAGCCGTGACACGGGCAGTCCCAGCTTGTCTCTGCGTCGTTCCACTGGACGGTGCACCCCAGGTGAGTGCACCTTGCCGAAACGCCGTGGACGGTGCCTTCCGGGTCCCGATAAGCCCCCTCAACAAAACATCGGTTCCACCGGCGGCATGGATCTCCCTACTCATCCGCCACTTGTCGGCCTGGCTCGATCCGCTCGAACGCCAGTTTCACACCGGTCAAATCACGGCCTTTGACGTCAGGAGGTGGGCGCTACAACGGTCGAACCTACGTCTTCGATCAGCTCTGGGACACTCGTATCGTCCGCGAGCGTCTGATCAGAAGGAAGATCGGGTACCTTCAAGTGTTCCGCAATTGCGTACAGTAATTTGAGAGTTTTGGTCGATTCTTGCTCGGCCAGTAGGTTGACTTGAAGATCGAGGTGGCCGAGCAGATCCGTCTGCCGGGTCATCCGCGTCTGGCTGATCAAGACGAAAAGCGACAGAAAGATCGCTTCGAGCGATACCACAAGTGTCAGGAATGTGAAGGGGAATGGGTCAAAGATCGGGACCAGTGACACCATCCCTGTCTGCGTAACCAGCCAGCCAGCGAAGAAGAACACATGAGCCAGGGTGAAGGCCGGGGTACTGGCCAACCCCGAGATGGCATCACTGATATGTTCACCGCGGGATCGGTCATGCAGACCACGCACCTCCATGGCGCCAACGTCGGATATGTTCTTGTCCTGCGGGGCGGGACGATTGCTCGGTTCTCGGGTCATGGGAATGGCATATTACAGGGACTCGCGTGCGTCCCGGGCGATCGTTGCGGCTCATGGAATCCCCGGTTGTAAACCCAGCTTGACCGACGCACGGACGAAGTCGTAACGACGTCGGCATTGCCCCAGGAATGACCGACGATGCCCACTTCCCCAAAGAAGTCACCCGGCCCGTGATCGGCGAGATGCTCTCCTTCCCTTTCCACCGCCGCCGTGCCCTTGAGGATCACATAGAACTTGTACGAGAGATCGCCTTGCTGGATCACGTAGCTGCCGTTTGAGACCTCGAGTTCGTGCAGGCGCTCGGCCAGGACCGGAAGGTCCTCATTCGGAGAGCTCCGCCCACTCCTAAATGCTGACATAAGAGCCACAAACCAATCTACAGCACCCCTTGCGGCCTTGCGGCCGGGTAGGCCCTCACCCGAGCTCCAGGGCTTTGATGGATCGCAGAATCGCCACGGTTAGCGCTCTGCGCGCAGCTCGGCTACATCCGGCGGTAGCGCGACTGGAGCATGGCGAACAGGCCAAAGGCAACGAATCCGAGAGCGAACAACGTGAGCAGCAACTTCCCGGACGGCTGCGCCAGGATCGTCTGCAGGGCGCCATCCAAGCCCTGCATCTGTGGGTCGAAGGTCACGGTCGCGTAGGTGAGCAAGGCCCCCACGGCGACGACGACCAACCCCTTGGCGATATACCCAATCTGACCCAGGCGCGTTGCGCCTTGGCGGGCGAGCGGAGACATCGACGAGGTGTCGATCTCCTTAAGAAAGGACTTCTTCCCGCCCTTGACCATGTGGGCGAGGCCAACACCGATGATGATCATCCCCGCGGCGACGACCATCACCCGTCCGGCGGGCAGCGCTAGCACACCGGATGTGGCCTCCCGCTGTTGCGCCGAGCTTGATTGCCCCGAGCCGAATGCGACCCTTCCAGCACTGACCCCCAGCGCGGCGTAGGTCACCGCTTTGGTCCCACTGGCGATTTGCTTGCGCTTGGCGCCCTCTCGGTTGCGATAACCCCAGATGGACTCACTGGCCTGCCAGAGCGCCAATGCCACCAAACCCCCGGCTACCAGCCCCAACATGATCCTGCCGAAGGGCTGTTTAGCCACGGTCCGCAGCGCCCCGGAAAGATCGGAGCTTTCCCCAGCGGACCCACCCCATGCCATCAGCAGCGCCAACCACCCGACCAGGATGTGGATGAGCCCGTAGGCTGTCAAGCCGGCGCGCGCGAGCAGCTCCAACGGCATGCTACCGCCGACCTGTCTGGCTACGTTGCTAGCAGCGGTTGGCATCGTGGCGTCGTTTCAGACCCGGTGGTAACCCTACCGCCCGGCAACCAGGCCTTCGCCATGGCCCATGTGTTGTACTTCGCTGGCTGGCTGGTTACGCAGTCAGGGATAGTGCCACTTGTACCCATCTTCGACCCATTACCCTTCACGATCCTCACGCTCGTAGTATCACTGGAAGCGATCTTTCTGTCGATTTTCATTCCGATCACCCAGAGACACGGCAGACGGAACTGCTCAGCCACCTCGATCGTCAAGTCAACCTACTGGCCGAGCAAGAATCGACCAAAACTCTCAAACTGGTGTACGCAATTGCTGGAGGTACCCGATCTTCCTTCTGACGAGACCCTCTCGGCCGATACGAGTGTCCGATTTGATCTCTGGCGGACTTCGTGAGTGCGTCCATCACACATATGTCACACCTCCTCGAGAGGTTCAACCCGGGGCATTCCCGGCGGTAGCGCACCCCGGACATTCCGGGTCGAGACACGTGCCGGGCTCAAAGCGCGCAACAACGAAAGACTACCCGATGCTGGTCGTGGCCGCAGCGAAGAGATCTGCTACCCAGCAGACAGCTTCCGACCGCAGGTCACGTCGAATGATGGCCCATTCCCGGCGTTCTCTTGATTCAGTTCACGGCACGAGGTTCCCAAGGGGAACCTGACCGACCTAACGGCGCCGGCGCAAACCGAAGCCGCCACCGAACACCAAGAAAAGCACAACGATAAGGATGATCCATCCGGTAGTACTCATTGCTCCTCCTCTACTACTTCAAGCGAAAACAGCTCTACTCAACTCTACCCTTCGACCACAAGAGGCGCGCCGCTGCCGGTCGCTGGAGCGCTCCGCGAGGCGGGCCGAGTCAGGATCCTCGGGGCGCTTGATAGGAGTCGACGAGGTTGGCGAAGACGACGACGTTGTCGCGGTAGTGGCGGCTGGAGCTATCGAAGGTCCCGCCGCAGGTGATCAGACGCAGTGCGGCGTGGTCGGTGGTGCCGTAGACGAGTTCGGTCGGGAAGTCGTCTTTCGGATAGCGGCCGACCGACTCGACTGCGAAGACTGCCACCATGCCGTCGCGGCGAGTAACGAGGACCTCGTCGCCTGGGCGGAGGGTTGCGAGGTCGAAGAACACGGAGGGGCCGTCGGCGGCAGAATCGACGTGGCCCAGCATGATGGCCGGACCGATTGCGCCGGGGGTGGCCGAATGTTTGTACCAAGCCGCCTGGTTGTAGTAGGGCCCGGGAGCGGGCACCTCCAGGGTATGTTGGGCTGTCAGGCCGAGGTACTGCACCTCCGAATGCACCTCGATCGCCGGGATGTCGATGGTGACCGGCTCTGACGACGAGAGGGGGAGGCTGTTGTCAACCGCCTCAGGCACAGACAAGAGCGTGGTCGAAGGTCCGAACGAATCCTCCTCGACGGCCGGTCGTTGCCGTGCGGCGGCTGGCTCGGCCGGGAACGCCACCGACGCGCGCTCTGCTGATTCAGTCGACGCCGACGGTTGCGCCGTGCTCTGGGTTGTCAGCGCCAATGCGATCAGCGCCACTCCACTTGCCGCGAGAACGGTGCCAGATACGGCGAGAAAGAGGTGGCGTTCACCGTCCAATTGTTGGGTCTGGTCCGGCCTGATCCGACCGACGGTTGCTGAGCCGGCGGCGAGCCTCGAACACCCCGGCGGCGGCGGCCAGCAGAGCGGTCCCGCCGACGAGCAGGGTCGTGGCCTGAGCGCCTGAGGTCGAACCACCACCGGTGTCGACTCCGCCCACGGGCGGTGCCAGGGTGGTAGTCGTGGTGCCGGCAACGGTGGTCGTTGTGGTGCCGGCAACGGTGGTCGTCGTGGTCGGAGCGGAAGTGATGCAGGCCGCTCCGGTGATGGTGTTGGTGTCCAATGTGACAGCACCGTTTCGTGCCAGCGCCCGGCCCTCGATCGTCGCTCCGGTGTTGAGGGTGATCGAAGTCAGCGCCAGAATGTTCCCTATGAACGAGCTAGTGGTTCCAAGGGTGGCTGAACTGCCGACCTGCCAGAAAACGTTGCAAGCGCTGGCGCCGTTGATGAGGTTGACGGTGCTCGCTGAGGCTGTGATGAGCGTGCTTGCCGCCTGAAAGACGAAAACGGCGTTGGGGTCACCTTGGGCGTCGATGGTCAGCGTTCCGGTTATCCCAAAGGTGCCGTCGGCTGAGTTGTAAATGCCTTCGGTCAGGGTTTGTCCGCCAAGCTCAGTGGCCACGGTAGTAGCCGGTGTCCGTCCCGCTGCGTCGTTGTACGCGGTAACCAGGTCAACCTTGGCCTGCTCGGCGACGGCATCGGTTTCATGGAGCGCACCGTTCAACGTCACCGAATCGAACCCGGTGACCGCGGTACCCGGATGCAAACCGACATCGCCGGTGATGGTGGTCGGGCCGGTGTTGGTGATGGTCGTACCAGCTAGAACAGCGAACCCGTCGGCTGTCCCCAGGCCGACCGGGGACGTCTGCGCCCGCAATAACGGACTACCAACCAAAAAAGCTAAGAGAGAGACCACCGCAACAATCATCACGTTGCGCTTATTGACTGGGCCGTACCTTGGACTGGATTCAATCACTGTCGACCTCTTTCGTTGCGTCGTCGCATAGAGATACCCCAAGAGTTATGACGACCGGGTTCGCGTTGGTCTATGGCGGACCCGCCCGGTACTCACACGATATCACAGGTCGTCGTACCTGTACCCCGAAATCGTCCAGACGAACTAGTCACTCCGGACGCTCATGGGTGCGTCCTTGAGGTGACGCTTGGCCGTCTCCGACCCTCAGTTCTCGCCCGGCCAGCGCAACTCAACTCTCCGCGCCCTGGCACCGGTGTTGTGGGCTCAGGATGCGAACCGGGATCCGGAACTCGGCGAACGGCTGGCCAGGGACCCAAGCGTGCTTGCACGCCAGACGCTCGCCAGATTGCCTCGGCGGGACAGATCCCGCCTGACAACCCGGTCGTCGTACGCTTGCCGCAGATGATCATTACTCGGTTCACAGGGCCCTTCAAGGCCGAGAGTACTGACGAGAACCGGTAGCAATTCGTTAGAACTCGTTAGAAGATCCGTTAGAAGTTCAGCCTCTGATGCGACCAGGCCCTGGTCAGAAAACGCTCTGACCAGGGCCTTTGTTCGTAGCGGGGGCAGTATAGAACTGACGGAGGTTGTTTACATTTAGGTTCTCTTATGACAAAGGAGAATCGATGACTGAACAGGAACAGCGTCGGCTTGTGAATCACCGTCGGGCGGTGTTGGAGCATGCTGAGGAAGTGACCGGCAACGTGGCTCAGACGTGCCGGTACTTCGGGATCACTCGCCCAACGTTCTACAAGTGGCGCAATCGGTACGAAGATCAAGGTCTTCAGGGACTCAGAGACCGTTCGTCGCGGCCGCATCGGAGTCCCGGCGCTACCGATGCTGAGGTGGTCGGCAAGATCATCTACTTGCGACAGAACTACCATTTCGGGCCGGCCAAGATTGCCATGTATCTGAAGCGGTATCACGACATCACCATTTCTAACTCAGGGGTATGGCGAATCCTGGTTCGTCTCGACATGAATCGGTTGCCGGCTTCTCAAAAACACAAGGGTCATCAGAAACGGTGGAAACGCTATGAAAAGCAGTAACCGGGACACGCTGTCCAGGTTGACGTCAAGTTCATCACGCCGGTTGGTGGTGCTGGGAAACGGTTCTATCAGTTCACTGCCATCGACGATTGCACCCAGTTACGGGTTCTGCGTATCTACCCGAAATGCAATCAGAAAACCGCCATCCAGTTCCTCGATTACCTTCTCGCGCAGTTGCCGTTTCGAGTCGATGCGATCCAAACGGATAATGGTGGCGAGTGCCCCACGTCGTGGCCCAATTCCACTATCACGTGTTGGATCGTGGCATCAACCACATCTATATCAAACCCGCAACTCCCCGACTCAACGGCAAAGTCGAACGGTCCCATCGGATCGACAATGAGGAGTTCTACCGGATGCTTGACGGGATCGTCATCGACGATGCCCAAGTATTCAATGACAAGCTTCAAGAGTGGGAGGATTTCTACAACTTCAACCGGCCTCATGGCGGCCTCGATGGCCAGACCCCCTACGAAAGGTTGAGACAAAAGACAACAACAGTGCCAAACTCACCCTACAGCGAGGGCACGAACTGAGACCCTAGGTGTCAACCACCATCGTCAGTTGCACATTCGTAGCGGGGGCAGGATTTGAACCTGCGACATTCGGGTTATGAGCGAGTTTCATGAATTCGCTCTCGTGACGATTGGATCGCGCCACAGTCTTTGAGTCCGCCAATTCTCCGGAAGGCAGCCAAGTCCGTGCGGGCACGTGCCGTTGAGTCCGGCGTCGTTCGTTTGATAGGTGTTTGACACCACCTGCCTAGCAGCTGAGGATTCTGGGGACAGACCTGAACGTGCTCGCTCCTCCGCATGGACGACGAACAAGGTCACCAACTATCCACTACACATCCCGTAAGCTATGGTTACAGTATAACCGTTAGTTAAAGCCCTGGAGATTCACGTATGGCCGAACTTGTTCGCGAACGGTGGGAACCCCACTTCGAGGGGATGAGCCGTCGCGATCGACAAGGCTGCTCATACGACGCTTACATACCGGATCCGCTAGCAGGTTGGCCGCTTGAGCTTGCGGGCGACCTCTCGGCGGACATCTCCGACGCGGAAATGGCCATCCGTGACCTCAACGACACCGATACCGCACACGTAAGTCTTGAAGGCCTGGCCCGCTTTCTTCTCCGGGCAGAGTCGGTCGGGTCATCTCGGATCGAGGGGCTCGATGCCGCTCCCCAACGGCTGCTGCGCGCCGAGGCCGCCATCGCACTCGGGGGCGACGCCGCCGATCAGCTCGCCGTCGAGATACTTGGCAACATCACGGCCATGGAAACCGCCATCGAGTCAGCAGCTACCGACGCCCCGTTCACCCACGACAATCTGCTCGAAATCCACCGACGTCTCATGGACACAACCCGCCATGCTGACCTGGGTGGCATCATCCGGTCTGAACAGAACTGGATCGGTGGCAGCACCTACAACCCGTGTAACGCCGCCTACGTTCCTCCCCCGCCCCGGTTCGTCCCCGATCTCGTTGACGACCTGTTGGAGTACATCAACAGTGACGACCACTCGCCACTCGTCCAAGCGGCGATCGCCCATGCCCAATTCGAAACGATTCACCCATTCGCTGACGGCAATGGACGAACCGGGCGCGCCATCATCCATGTCGTATTGCACCGAAGAGGACTCGCACCGCGATTCGTCCCACCGGTCAGTCTCATTCTCGCCACCTGGGCATCGGACTACGTCCGGGGCCTCACCGAATTCCGACACCTGTCACTGCCAGGATCCGCCGAACGATCTCGCGCCGCACACGGGTGGCTCCGCACGTTCACCACCGCCACCAGGCGATCATGCATCGACGCCATCCATTACGCATCACAGATCGAGACTCTTGAACAGGAATGGCGTCAACAGGTCGGGCGGATTCGCCGGGACTCATCAGTCGATCACCTCCTCGCCATGCTACCTGGCGCCCCGATCGTGACCGTTGCGTCGGCCGCCAATCTGATCGGACGATCTGAGGTGAACACCGGAGCGGCCATCAACCGTCTCACCGAAGCAGGGGTGCTCACGCAACGCAACATCGGCAAAGAGCGCTATCGAGTATTCGAAGCCATCGGTGTACTGGATCTGTTCACCTACCTCGAACGGTCACTCGCCAGCCCGACCGGCGACACCCAAGCCGACCCGCCAAACCGACCCGCTCCGAACCGTCCACCAACCTAGCCAGCCGACCACTCGATCAACAGAGTATCCAAACCACAGTTTGAACATGTTTGACATGGTTTGATATGCACTCGATGAGAGCCAAAGGAAACGAGAGGCCGTCGGTCCGCGACCTGCCGTTTCATTCGTAGCGGGCCAGGATCTAACCAGATCTTGGAGATCCAGCATCTCGCCCAGCAAGTGGTTTGTCCGACGTCCCGGCCGGGCTTCGCCCGACCAAAACGCCCGAGCGGGGGCACGATTTACAGTTCTATCGTTTCTTCGCACGTGCCCTCTGGGGCACGCCTCACCACAGTTCAAATCCTGCTTACGTCGGGCCAGAAATGAGAAGGAGGCCCTGCAGGCCTCCTTCTCATTTTCGTAGCGGGGGCAGGATTTGAACCTGCGACCTTCGGGTTATGAGCCCGAGAAGAGCCAGACCTCTGACCTGGGGATATCCGCAAAATGCCTGCTCAGAGGCTGTTTTCGCTTCTCGTCATGTCGCGTTGTTGCCCCTCCCATCGCATCCTCTCGCGCGATGGAAGCGCGATGGAAGGCGTTGGCTGTCGATCCTGTGATGCCGTCTCTCTGGCTCTATGCGCGGGGGAACACTGGCGGCTATTGCCTCCGGGAGATGTCCCGGGCGGCTGGGCAGCATGTCAACTGCGATGGTCAGTGGCAGCCCCAATCGGCATAATCGGGTAGCTCGTCTCGTGCCGCGATGCGACCAATCGCAAGCTCAGCAACCGGCCGCAATGACGAAGCCCGGAAGTGTTCCCCAGTCAACACCTCAGAGACAGATTCAGGCCGTCTCGGTTTCTAGGACACCAGCTTCGAGATGTCCGTAGAGATGAGAACTACTAGCAAGGTCATGACGGAGAAGTGGAGCACCGCCACCGGTTTGAGCCACGGATGTCGCAACCGCCAGAATCGACGGAGACTGATCGCGTTGGCTCCAAGCGCAACGAGCGCGATTCCAATCCCCACAACCGGCCCCACCCCGCTGGCCAGGCCGATGAAAGGCGTCACAAACGGAAGAACTACGTATGCCAGGATGCACCGAACGGCTGACACCATCAGCGACAGAGAAAAGGCTCTTTCGGCCCTTCCCGATGCCTCGCCGATTTCTGCTTGCGGCGTCGCGGGAACGTCGGAAGTCTGGGTATGGGTCACTGGGATCGTTCCTCGCCCTTGGAGTACCGTAAGGCAACGAAGCTAGTACCGGCGCGGTATGGACAGCAACTATGTGTGCTGGTCAGGCGCTTGGTGGCGACGACCCCAGACGCTCACCCTGCTTGCCTCTCAACCGCGGCGGATTAGCGATAACGAACCGACCAATGTACTTTGCCCGCCATGTCTAGTTCCCTGCCTATCAGCTCATCACCAACCGGCCTCCTCTTGATTCAGCTCGGCACCCCGGAATCGCCGGCGATTCCGGATGTACGCCGATACCTTCGAGAGTTTCTATCTGATCCTCGCGTGCTTGACATGCCCAGCATCGCTCGATTCCTCCTCCTCAACGCGATCATCCTCCCCTTCAGACCGAAAAAGTCGGCCGAAGCGTACGAGAAGATCTGGACCGCTGAGGGCTCCCCTCTCACTGTGCATACCGCGGCGCTCACCGAGCACGTGCAAACCATTCTCGGTGAGGGTTATCGCGTGGCCTTTGGCATGCGGTACGGAAACCCGCCCCTCGCCGCCGCCATCGAAGGACTCATCGCTCAGGGTTGCGGCCGGTTGGTGATCATTCCGCTCTTTCCGCAGTACGCATCAGCTTCCAGTGGTTCGGCGCTCGCCAAAACGTTCGAAATCGTTGGTGGCCGAACGAACGTGCCTGACGTGGTCACGGTGGGTCCATTCTTCGACAATCCGGGTTTCTTGCAGGCAGCTGCCGATATCGCCAAACCGCTTCTGGAGGACTTCGCCCCTGATCACATCCTGTTCAGCTACCACGGGCTACCCGAGAGCCAGATAAAGAAATCCGATCCATCAACCGATTGGTGTCTCGGATCGGCGTCGTGTTGCGACGAGCTGAACCGTACGAACCGCTCCTGTTACCGAGCCCAATGCTTTGCCACCACGAGGGGCCTCGTCGGTCTGTTGAACCTGGAGCCGGGGTCGTTTACGACCACGTTCCAGTCGCTACTCGCCGGGCAACGCTGGATCGAACCTCACACCGACACCATCATGCCGAAATTGACCGGGCAGGGAGTGCGTCGGCTGGCGGTTCTGACCCCGGCATTCACGGCGGATTGTCTCGAAACGATCGAAGAGATCGGGATTCGCGGCAAGAAGCAGTGGGCTGAAGCCGGAGGCTCCGAATTGCTCCGGATCCCCTGTGTGAACGCCAGCTCACCATGGGCAAACGCGGTGGCTCAGATGGCACGAGCCGCCCATTGAGGTCAGCCTGACACCGCCCGGGTACCATCGCGGCACACGAGAATCGGAGCAAAGGCCCTCGTGGCACCACTCTCTAAAACCTTCCACGAAGCAGAAACCCTCTACCGCCGTATTCAGTCCGACCTGATTGCCCGTTACGAGTCGATCGATGGCGGCCGGTTTGATATGGATGCGTGGGATCGCCCTGGAGGCGGTGGCGGTCTGACCCGGGTACTTTCGGATGGCGCAGTGTTTGAGAAAGCCGCCGTCAACGTTTCAGCCGTCCAAGGTCCGGCCCCGAAAAAACTCACGGAACATCTCGGCGTGGAGGCATCCTGGTTCGGCGCCACCGGGGTATCACTGATTCTCCACCCCCGGAACCCCTACATCCCAACGATGCACGCCAACCTTCGCTACTTCGAAACCGATACCGGGACCGCCTGGTGCGGTGGCGGAGCCGATCTCACCCCTTATTACTACTTTGATCAGGACGCATTCCATTTCCACCGGACCCTGAGCGAAGCCTGCCAAAGGCACGAAGCCGGCGATTACCAACGGTGGAAGACAACCTGCGACGAATACTTCTGGCTTCCCCACCGTGGAGAGTCCAGGGGGATCGGAGGCATCTTCTTCGACCACGAAACCGACGTCAATTCGATGCTGGCATTACAGAGCGATCTCGGATCGGCCATTGCCGACGCCTATCTGCCGATCGTCGATCGCCATAAGGAGTCTCCCTACGGCGAGGCCCAGGAACGATGGCAGCATCAACGACGGGGAAGATACGTCGAGTTCAACCTCATCCACGACCGGGGCACAAAATTCGGCCTGCAAACTGACGGTCGGACCGAGTCGATCCTGGTTTCGTTGCCACCACGCGTCCGATTCGATTACAACGCGGTTCCGAGCCCGGGATCTCCCGAACAAGAGTTAATCGACGTACTCACTTCGCCACCACGTATCTGGGTCACCTGAACCGACTCGGTGTCGGCGGCTTTGCCTAATACGTTAACGGTCCACTTATGATGGACCGCCGTCCCCTATCAACTTTATCCCTCGCTCACCCGCGTGCATCAACTCTCGAAAGAGCCGCTGTCGCCACGGCATTGGTGGACGCTCACGCTGCTGCTCTCTCGCTCCAGGCCAACATCGGTGGCGGCGCCGGAGTATTCGTTCTCATCACCTGCTTGCGAGTCGAAATCGCCGGAGAATGCACGATCGACGCGCTAACGGCCGCAACTACCGCATTGCTCGGATCGCTCCCTGAGAAGATGGAAGCACGGTCTGACAATGAAGCGATTCACCATCTTCTTTCCGTCGCTGCCGGCCTCGACTCACCAATCGTGGGAGAACCGGAGGTCTTGGGACAATTCCGCAGAGCGGTCGAGAGCGCCCGGACCGCCGGAACGATCGGAGGGGCCTTCGAGCAACTTCTCTCGGCGGCAATCAATACGGGCCGGTTGGTCCGAAGCCAGCTTCCCGAGTCGCCCCACGTGTCGCTCGCCCGGGTGGCGGCCGACCATGTGGCAGGTTCGAAAAGTGTCGCAATCTTCGGGGCAGGCGCCATGGCGAACGCCGTCGCCAGCGCACTTGAGACGGCCGCAACCCACGTCACCATGTATGCGCGCCGCCCTGAGGCAGTGACCGTGAGCGTCGACGCCGTCGACTACATCAACAACGCGGTTGTCGCTCTCGCGCAGGCAGATGCCGTGATCGCGGCCACCTCGGCAAAACGAGATCTTTTCGACGAAGCCGAAGTCCTGGCTGCCGTCGCCGACCGGAAAACCTCACTCATCATCGTCGACCTGGCGATGCCGCCTGATTTCTCCTTGTCGGTCGAGGTCGAAAATATCGAATATCTGGGATTGGACCAGGTGGCCGACCTGGTCCGGCCGATCGCCGTGCCCGAATCGGTTGATGAATTCATGCGCACCGCTTCCCACGATGCCGAGTACCGGTACATCAACCATCAAGCGGCCGGCCCGGTGATTGTCGGTCTCCTGGCCGAAGCGGATCGAATTGCGGCCGAAGAGGCCGACAAGGCGTTCTTGCGCTCCAGCACCGACACCCCCGAAGCGGTTCTCCACGACCTGGCCCGCAAGGTGGCCCGTCGCCTCATGCACCCGACCATCTCATATCTGTCTGGCCACGAAAAAGGGACCCAGGCTGCATCACTGTTGGCGGAAGCGTACGAGCTAGGCGAATGACGGTCCTGCGTATCGCAACTCGAACGTCGGCCCTGGCAATCGCCCAAAGCGAACTTGTGGCCGCCAGGCTACGGACGGCCCACCCTGGCCTGACCACGGAACTGGTCGGCGTCAATACGACAGGCGACACCGACCGCACGAGTCCGATCGCGGCTCTCACCGAAATGGGGGCGTTCGTACGATCCGTGCAGACGGCGGTTCTCGACGGACGAGCCGATATCGCCGTTCATTCCTGCAAGGACCTCCCCACCGAATCCCCCCTCGACATTGCCGCATTCCCCGAACGTGCCAACCCGTACGACGTACTGGTCGGGACCAGGTGGAACGACCTCCCAACCGGTGCCATCGTCGGGACAGGCAGTCCCCGGCGGGTAGAACAACTCAAGCGGCTCCGCGACGATCTCGGGTTCATCGAATTGCGGGGCAACGTGGAAACCCGGATTTCGAAGATCGCATCTGGAGCTGCTGCGGCGGCGGTTCTCGCTCACGCCGGTCTCAGTCGGCTCGGACTGCGCGATTCCATATCCTCGATATTTGATCTCGAAGAAATGGTCCCCGCGCCCGCACAGGGGATCATTGCGGTCGAGGCGGAACCAGACTCCGAGGCTCATGTTCTCGTTTCGGCCATCGACGACGCCGCAGTGCGCCGCCAGGCCGAAACCGAGCGCGGACTACTGATCGCCACCGGTGCCGGCTGCCGAACCTCGCTGGCGGCCCTTGCCGTTCTCCACGGAGCCGACATCCAATTCACGGTCTTTGTCGCCGACCGGGCAGGTCCCCGTCGCGTCACTGTCACAGCCACCGGCCCGGAAGCGGCCGTCGAGGCTGCTCGCTCATCCTTGGAGATCTGATGAAGGTCGCCATCACGACAACCGAGGACCGGTATGCGGATGTGGCTCGAACCTTTCGCAATTTCGGATTCACCCCCCTGGCGACACCCTGCATCACAACCATCCCACATCGAGAAACCGCCCTGCGGATCCGCGACTCACTTACGGACGGTGCCGTGATCGTTGTCGCCTCGACTCGGGCCCTCGATATTTGCTGGCCGACGGAGGTTCCGGCAAATGTCGACTGGCTGGCGGTTGGGGTAGCGTCAGCCGAGGCCATCAGAGCACGGGGCGGAACTTCGATCATCACCGGCGCCGCCGGCCTGGCTGGACTGCTTGAAGTCTCGGATCTGGCCGGCCGGCATGCCGTCTTTCCGCACGCCACCGGTACGGATCCATCGGTTTTCGAGTGGTTCGGCGACGCCACCTCTTTTGTCCACGGGTCGGTCTACACCACCGAACCCGTTGAACCTCCCATGCACCCGGTGGATGCCGTTGTGTTTGGATCGCCGTCAGCCGTGACCGGATGGCATCTACGGCGCAGCTGCGAAGGACTCCTGGTCGGCGCCATCGGTCGAACAACCGAGCAAGCCCTCTCCGATCGCGCAGTCGCCTCCGATGCCGTGGCATCCAAGCCCTCGTTTGCAGCTCTCGCACTTGCCCTACGGAACACCCAACCAGCCCAAGGATCCCGATAACCATGTACCCGTCCGTTCGCCCCCGTCGCCTCCGAAGCCGCCCAGCCATTCGCGCCATGATCCGGGAAACCCGCCTGCACCCATCCCGTTTTGTCCTGCCCGTGTTCGTCGTAGAAGGCGAAGACATTGCAAACCCGATCGCCTCGATGCCAGGCAACTTCCAATGGTCCGTCGATCGACTCACCGAACTTGCCAAGCGCGCCCAGGACGCAGGCGTCGGAGGGATGATGTTCTTCGGAGTCCCGGATGACAAAGACGCCATCGGTTCGGGAGCGTGGGATCCGGCCGGTCCCGTACCCCGGGCCATTACCGCCGTCGCCCAAGCCGCTCCCGAACTCGTCCGATGGGGCGATGTATGTCTGTGCGAGTACACCGACCATGGACACTGTGGTCCCCTGGCCGGCGAAACCGTCGACAACGACGCCACCCTGCCACTGCTGGCCAAAGCGTCTCTTACCTATGCAGAAGCGGGCGCCGAAATCATCGCCCCTTCGGACATGATGGACGGTCGGG
This sequence comes from Acidimicrobiia bacterium, assembly GCA_024637275.1. Classification (GTDB taxonomy): domain Bacteria; phylum Actinomycetota; class Acidimicrobiia; order Spongiisociales; family JAENVV01; genus JAENVV01. Next base: position 5,849 of record JAGXFS010000013.1, on the reverse strand, counting down.
TGGCCGCCATCCGGCAGGCCCTCGATAACGCCGGTCATCCCGGTATCCCGATTTGTAGCTACTCGGCGAAATATGCTTCCGGCTACTACGGGCCGTTTCGGGACGCCGCCGATTCTGCCCCTGCCTTCGGGGATCGCTCCACCTATCAGATGGACCCTCCGAACATACGCGAGGCGCTGCGCGAAATCGCCCAGGACGAAGCTGAAGGCGCCGACATGTTGATGGTGAAACCGGCCGGTCCGTACCTTGATGTCATCGCGGCGGTCCGGGCTTCCACGGATCTACCAGTGGTTGCCTACCAGGTTTCAGGCGAATTCGCGATGATCGAAGCGGCCGGCGCGAACGGCTGGATCGATCGCGATCGGGTCATGATGGAATCGTTGACTGGCATCGCTCGGGCCGGTGCCGACATCATCCTCACGTACTTCGCGATAGACGCCGCGGAGAAAATCACATGAGCAGCGGGCAGCTCTTCGACCGGGCCCGAGCAGTCATGCCAGGCGGTGTCAACTCGCCAGTGCGCGCCTTTGGTGCCGTGGGCGGTACACCACCATTCATCGAAAGCGCCTCGGGAGCGCTACTCCACACCGTCGACGGGACCAGCCTGATCGATTTTGTGGCGTCGTGGGGGGCACTCATGTTCGGGCATGCCGACCCTGACATCGTCGAAGCGATCACAACGGCTGCCACCAAGGGCAGTTCCTACGGTATGCCAACCAGAGCCGAGGTCGAACTCGCCGAATTGATATGCGAACTCATGCCATCGATCGAAGTCATCCGGATGGTCAACAGTGGAACCGAAGCTACTGCTTCGGTAATTCGACTGGCGCGAGCCGCGGTAGGTAAACCCGGGATCGTGAAGTTCGAAGGTTGTTATCACGGTCATGCCGATCCGTTCCTCGTCAAGGCCGGATCGGGTATGGCGACCTTCGGAGAGCCAACCAGTCCTGGCGTTCCTGCCGCCACCGTAGCCGACACCCACCTGGCCAAGTTCAACGATCTGGACTCGGTGGCAGCGGCGATGGCGAATGGACAGATCGCCGCGGTGATCGTCGAACCCGTGGCCGGAAACATGGGTTGCATCCCACCCGTCGAGGGTTTCCTACAAGGGCTGCGCGACCTATGCGACACCCATCACGCGCTCTTGATCTTCGACGAAGTCATGACCGGATTTCGAGTTGCCCTGGGAGGGGCGCAAGCTCGCTACGAAGTTACGCCAGACCTGACCGCCCTCGGGAAGGTCATAGCCGGAGGCACTCCTGGAGCTGCCTACGGCGGTCGCAGGGATCTGATGCGGATGATCTCTCCCGACGGCCCGGTCTATCAAGCTGGGACCTTAAGCGGCAACCCACTCGTCACGGCCGCCGGCCTGGCCCAGCTGAGGAAACTGACGATGCAGCCACATCTGTACGATCAAATGCAGGAATTCGGCCTCGCCCTCACCCACGAACTTGAGCTGGTCGCAACTGCACATGAGGTACCGATCGTCATTCGGTGCGTGGGGGGCATGATGGGAGTCTTCCTGGGTATCGATCGAGCCAACAGTTGGGACGACCTTGCCAATCTGGACACGGAACTGTTCGGCCGATTCCATACCGAGGCCCTACGGCAAGGGGTCATGCTCCCGCCGAGCGCCTATGAAGCATGGTTCCTCATGGAAAGCCATCTGGCAATGGGCGAAGACATCATTGATCGACTGACAACCGCGTTGACAGCAGCCATGGCGTCCCGCTGATGCGCATCCTTGACGCACTTGCCATGCGCCCGTTGGACCGACCTCCCGTCTGGTTCATGAGACAGGCTGGCCGGTACCTCCCCGAATACATGGACTTGCGAAAAGCCCACACGTTTCAAGAGTCGGTCCATCAGCCCGACATCGCGGCCGAAATCACGCTTCAACCGATGCGCCGTTTTGACCTTGATGCGGCGATCATTTTCTCCGACATCATGACGCCACTCGAAGGCATGGGTATCCACGTCGATTTCAACCCTGGACCATCGCTTGAGCCGATGACTCTGGCTGAAGTTGCCAACGTACCTTCCTTCCAGGTCGAGAAGGTGTCCTTCGTCGGAGAGGCCATCACCGAGGTTCGTGCCAGCCTCGATTCATCCCGTGCGGTTATCGGGTTTGCCGGGGCGCCGTTCACCCTGCTTTGTTATCTGCTGGAGGGCGGCGGGTCGAAGGATTTCATGGCGGCCCGATCGGCAATCGCCGCGGATCCGGAACTGGCGACCAGGGCGCTTCATCGACTGGCCGAAGCGCAAGGAGCGTACTTGGAGATGCAGATCGCGGCCGGTGCCGATGTCGTGCAACTCTTCGATTCATGGGCGGGTGTGCTCAGCCGCCAGGGGCTCAGGGACATCGCGTTCCCGGCGGCGCAAACCGCCCTGGAGAGACTTGCTGCCCCGACGATCTACTTCGCCCAGGCAGCCTCGCACGGGTGGAGCGACATTCGTTCCGTGGGAGCCACCGCCTACGGCATCGACTGGCGTGTCCCTCTCGATGTGGCCTGGGACACGATCGGAACCGATGTGCCCGTTCAGGGAAACCTCGATCCGGCCATCCTGCGATCATCGCCGGCGGTCATCACCACCGCCGTCGAGGAGATCCTGGCCCAGGCCAACGGCCGTCCAGGGCACATTTTCAACCTGGGTCACGGTATCAACAAGGACACACCCATCGCCAACGTGGAGGCCATGATCAACGCGGTTCGATCATGACCAGCCAGCCGGTTTCGATCAACGGGACGCAGGCATGATCCGGGTCGACTCCGAACTCCTTGCCCGACATGACCGGCCGGGCCCCCGCTATACCTCGTATCCAACGGCCATGGAGTTCAGCTCCGCCTTTGGCCCCGACGAGTACACCACACTGCTCGTCGACGCGGCCACCCACCCCGAACGGCCACTCTCCTTATATGTGCACCTCCCGTTCTGTGAGGCACGGTGCTCGTTCTGCGCCTGCCATGTCGTCGTTTCCAAACGACCCGAAGTCGCAGACGCCTATCTGAATCGGGTGGTAGCGGAGGCCGACCTCCTGGCGTCCCACCTCGGTGACCGTCGCCAGGTCGTGCAATACCATTGGGGTGGCGGTACGCCCACCTATCACTCACCGGAGGTTTTGGTCGAGCTGCACCAGGCGCTGACCCGACGATTCGATATGGCTCCCGGAGCCGAACTGGCCATCGAGGTCGATCCACGGGTAACGACGGTTGGGCATCTTGAGGCGCTCGCCCAACTGGGCTTCAATCGAATCTCGCTCGGGGTCCAGGATCTCGACCGGGATGTGCAACGACTTATCGGACGCAACCAAACCAGAGAAGAAACCGAACGGCTGTACCACGACACCCGGCGCTTGGGGTTCCCCTCGATCAATCTGGACCTGATCTACGGGTTGCCGGGACAGGACGAGAACACCCTCGCCGAGACTCTCAAGGCGGTAATCGACTTACGTCCGGATCGACTGGCGGTGTACTCGTTCGCATATGTACCCTGGATGCGGCCTCATCAACGACGGATGGACGAAAGCCTCCTGCCCGGTACCGATGCCAAATTTGCTCTGCTCGCTCGGGTGGTGTCCTCATTGACCGACGCGGGATATGTCCACATCGGGATGGACCACTTCGCTCTCCCCACCGATGAACTGGTGACCGCTGCCCACCAGGGCACGCTCAACCGCAACTTCATGGGCTATACGACCAAACGCGACACAGAGATGGTCGCACTCGGCACATCCGGTATTTCAGACATTGGTCACGCCTTCACCCAGAATCACCGGCGGCTCGCCTCCTACTACGAAGCAATCGACCGCCAGGAACTGCCTGTCGAACGTGGGTACCGCCTCGACATGGACGATCAGATCCGACGGGTGGTCATCACCGAAATCATGTGTAACGGTATGGCAGACCTAGACGGGATCGGTCGCCGGTTTGGTGTCGACGGCACCACCTACTTCGCTTCCGAACTCGCAGAACTCAGCGAACCTGATGGCCTCATCGACGAGGGAATGGCCCTCGTCACCGGGTCGCAAGTAAGTACAACGGAACTAGGTGCGCTGTTCGTACGGCGGGTGGCAGCGGTCTTCGACGCCTACACCCGCCAACGGTCAACCGACGGACCAATGTTCTCAAAGACGGTATGAGATGAAGACACGTGTAACGGTTGTCGGAGGCGGCTTGGCGGGCCTCTTCACGGCCTCAGAACTGCTGGCTGCGGGAATTGACGACATCGTGCTCCTCGACCGCGACAGCGAACCAGGTGGAGTCGCCCGAACCATTCGGAGAGACGGATACGAACTGGAGCCGGCCGCCACAACCCTCCTCCTCCCGAAACCTCATCTCACCGAGGTACTCGACCATCTCGGCGCCGAAGTTGCCGCGTCAATCGATGGCGCTACCCGATACCTGTACACCCGTGGGCGGCTCATTACCCTTCCATCGTCACCGAAGGCGCTATTGGCTCCCGTGGTGCCATGGTCCGCCAAGTTACGGGCCGTCGCCGAACCTCTGGTCCGAACCCGGGCATCATCACCTGACGAGAGCCTCGACGACTTCATGCGCCGCAGACTCGGGTCAGGACTCGGGGCGACGCTGGCATGGGTGGCAGCATCGGGTGTCTTTGCCGGCGACCCGAAACGCCTGTCGGCCCGAGCGGCGTTTCCGGCGTTCCCTGCCATGGAGGACGCCGCCGGTTCAATCGTTCGAAGCGGTCTCCAGCGGCTCAAGAGCCGGTCACCGGGATCGGTTCGGCCCACCGCTCATATTCCGGTCGGTGGGATGAGTGCACTAGCCGGAAAAGCCGCCGCCTTGCTCGGCGACCGGTACCGACCCGGAACCGTGGTCGAGTCAGTTCGCCGTAGCGAGCATGGTTGGACGATCACCGGGACCGACGAATTCGAATCCGACCACGTCGTGATCGCGCTTCGTCCGTCGGACGCGGCCACCGTTGTTGAAGGAGACCTCAAAGCACAACTTGAGCGTGCAGCATCCGCCCCGGTAGTGGTCGTCGGTTTGGGAGGCCCAAAGGAGCGCCTTCCCCTCCCCTCCGGATTCGGAGTCCTGACAGGGCCCGACGCCGGTACCGCCGTCCTCGGGATCCTGTTTGAGTCTTCCTACGCCCCTAGTCGGGCGCCGGACGGACATTCGTTGGCAAAAGTCATCGCCGGCGGCGCCACCCGCCCGGACGTGGTCGAGTGGGACGATGAGCGCATCATCAACCAGGTCGGCAACGATGTCTCCCGAATCCTCGGAATCGAACCCGACCCGTCCTTTGTCGAGATCGTCCGCCACCGAGCGGGGATCCCCCAATACGAAGTGGGCCATAACGCCTGGTTGGCAGAACTGGACCGGTTAAGCGGCCCAAACCTCCATCTCACCGGTTGGGGATATCGGGGAGTTGGTGTGGGACACATCGCGGCAGACGCCGTCCGGATCACCACTCAAATAGCTACCGAAACATCGACCTGATACCCATCATGCCCCGGACCCCTCGTGCCGCGGTCACCAGGAGCGCTCGCCCACTATCGAAAAGCCACCATCGCGTGAATTGACACCCGGACCGTCGCCAATGCCCGTCCGAGGCCTCGATGGGACGCCGTGAGCATGTACCCAAAACAGTACAGGATTGTCGGTTCGCGGTATGAACGCGGTATGGAGGCTCGCGACGGCCGTCCCGAGGGAACCCAGAAAAGCCGAAAACCCCTTGCTAGCAAGGGGTTTTCGTTCGTAGCGGGGGCAGGATTTGAACCTGCGACCTTCGGGTTATGAGCCCGAGAAGAACCAGTCCGCTGACCTGGGGAAACGCGCGAAATGCCTGCTCAGAGACCGTTTTCGTTTCTCGTCATGTCGCGT
>JAGXFS010000097.1 GCA_024637275.1 Acidimicrobiia bacterium | reverse complement strand
GTTCGCCTACTTGACGATATGGGCGTCAACCGGCGGGTGGGGCACACCAAAGAGCGCCCGATCGTCATCATTGACATGCCAGACACGGACTCGGTCGTAGGCGCCCATCGTGCCGTCTTTGAAAAACTCTTGCCACGAGTCGACGCTGTCTGGTGGGTGGTCGATCCCGAGAAGTACTCGGATCGATTGCTGCATCGAGACTTCCTCGGTCCGCTGGCCGCCTACCAGGGGCAATTCCTCTTCATATTCAATCAGGTCGACCGTCTGGATCCGGCCCAGCTCGCCTCGGTCGTCGCGGACTTTGCGGGACGGTTGCGCGAAATTGGAATCGACGATCCGGTCATCATCCCGGTTGCTGCCAATCCCGTGGGTGGTGGAGGTCCGATTGGCATGGATGCTCTGATGGACTCGCTGGCGCAACTCGATGACGCCAAAAAGGCAGTGACCGCCAAGACGCTCGTGGATATTCGCCGGGCTGGCTTGGCTCTCGCTGAGGTGACCGGGGTGACAGGCGAGGGACTTGGATTCGACGACCAGTGGGAACAAGCCAGATCGGAAGTCGTCTCAGGCCTTGTCGGGATGGTGGTGGCCGATGACGTCGTCGAGAAAGCCGAGGCCGAAGGTGCAGCAGCAGCACTCAGAGCGGGACTCGGGCCGCTCGGTTTGTTCATTACCCGCCTCCGCGACACGCGGGTCGCTAGAGCGCTCGGCCTGGCACCACCGGGCAATCTCGCGTCAGATGCTGCCAACCAATGGGCCTCTCGGCCCGGCCGAGACAAGGCCCTCGGGACTATGGAAGCCCTCGTTTCTGAGTTGGCTTTCTCGGCCGGCGGACCGTATTCGCGGATGCTGAGAGCAGAGTTCGACACCGGGCGCCTCACCGCGGCAGTCGATAAGACAGTTGACGTCGCACTGCACCGCAACGCCGATGCCCAACTCGATCGCCAGTCGTGGTGGTCGTCTGTCGCCATCGTCAAGTGGCTACTCAGTATCGCGGTCATTGCTGGAGCCGTCTGGTGGTACGCAAGTCCGCCCACCCGTGGGTCGATTCCCTGGCCGGTCGTGCTGGTCGTTGGGGGAGTTGTCGTCGGGCTTGGTTTGAGTCGGCTTCTCGACATCTCAGGTCGCCATCTGGGCCGGGTTTGGATAGACACGTTCCGTCAGCACATCGCCGAAGATCTCGATTTCCAGCTTGAGCGGAGCCTGGGAGCGCCGTTGCGTTCAGCGATTCGCCAAAGGGCTCAGCTGGGGGCGCTGCTCACCGAGATTGCCATCGAGACCGAGCGCGCCGGGCAATCTGCCTAAGATCGACTCGCATGTCTGACTCCTGGTCGAATATCAGCCCCCACCTGGCAAAGAGTATTGGTGTCGTCGGCACCACGTTGCTGGTCTGGTGGGTTATTGGCCGGGTCGGTCGACGAGCTGCCGTCCGTGTCGACCCGCTCGAGCCGGAACGTCAGCAGCGAGTAGCCACACTTTGGCAGGCGGGTCTGCGGGGTATCTCGATTCTGCTCGGCGTCATTGTCGTCTTGATGCTCATGAGCATCTGGGATGTACCCATCACGCCGCTCCTGGCCGTTGGATCGGCTGTAGGTCTGGCGATTGGCTTCGGCGCCCAGGACTCGGTGACAGATTTCATCGCTGGTTTCCTCATTCTGGCCGAGGGCCAGTACGACATTGGCGACACCGTCACGGTCGCTGGCGTGTCAGGCACCGTGACCGATATTCGGCTGCGAGTCACCGTGTTGCGTGACCTCAACGGTGCCGTGCATTTTGTGCCGAACGGGCAAATAAGCGTCGCATCGAACCTCACAAAAGAGTTCTCCCGGGCGGTGGTGGATGTCGGGGTCGCCTACGATTCGGACATTCCCAAGGTTAAAGCTCTACTTGAGGATGAGATCAGGGCGATTGAAGCGGAGTTTCCCGAACTGTTCGCCGAACCGGGCGAAGTACAGGGGGTCAACGAACTGGCCGGTTCGGCCATCGTGATCCGCACCATCCTCGTAACCCAAGCCGATGCACGCTGGCAGGTCAAACGAATGGCCCTCGAACGGATCGCAGAACGTTTTCGGGTCGAGAATATCGTGATCCCGTTTCAGACAGTCAATGTGGTGAAAATGGGTGATTCTGGTTGATGGATCTATCAGTATCTGGACGGAAATCGGGAGATACCTGGTATCAGGTAGGCCACTACTATCGGGTGAGTATTGTCGAACGTGCATATAATGGGGGATAGTTCTGTGGGCAAGAGGTCGCGTCTCGAGACTTTCCCTGGCATCGATTCTGCTTATACCTCTGACGTCCCGCAACAAAGGCTCCGGTTACCCCCCTTACCGGAGCCTTTGTTCATGGGGCTGCATGGTTGGCGGGCAGAGGCGAGGAACAGCTAGTGACGATATGGATGACTTGGCCGGTCTGGCGTCGGCTGGCCGGAATCGCCGTTGACCAGGTGTCGAGTTCCACCACCATGGCCATTCAGACGGCCATGGAGTTGCGATCGCTCGGCGATGCGGCCCGAAGTGCTCAGATCGAGGATCCCTGTCTCCCCGTGCGTGAGGGCATTGACGTCGTTCTGCAGGCTCACCCCACTGCGGCCCCCATCGCCAACCTTCGGAACCTGATCTACGACGCTCCTGACCTTCCGCTGCTTCTCAAGACGCTTGACGCTGAGATCGAACGGCTCGGCCAAGTACCAGCCCGACTCGCTGAACATGGAGCAGCACTCATCCAGGATGGCGAGAGTGTTCTCGTCCACTCCTTGTCGTCGTCGGTGCGGGCCGTGCTCGACCGGGCGCGCCAAACCCGCTCATTCTCGGTGACTTGCACCGTGGAAGAGGTCTCGGGCGAAGGGCGCCAGATGGCAGCAGAACTAGCCGGGGCGGGTTATTCAATCGAGATGTTGTCGGTGAACCATGCGGCTACCTACGTGGCCGGGGTCGACTTGATCCTCGTCGGAGCCGACGCCATCGGCCCAGGAAGGGTCATCAATAAGGAGGGTACGAGCCGAATCGCTCGGGCGGGCCTTGATGCCGACGTTCCCCGGTACGTGATCGCCGCTACGGACAAGATCCTTGCGGAAGAGCTATTTGTAACGGCCGCAGGCCGGGCCAAGGCGATGGACATGGATCTGGTACCCCTGTCGTGGTTCACGGCCGTAATTTCTGAGCAGGGTCCTTTGACACCTGGAGATGTGTCTCGCCTCGCAACCGAACGACGGGTCGCCCCCGAACTTCGCTGATCGCCGCCCGCCTGACATGTGTCAGGTAGGACGACTAGACGACTACGAAGACCCCGTTGGAGATCGATTGAATCTCGATCCGGTTCGCCGACCCGAGAACATCGCCGTCAGCTTGCACGAGGGCTGGAGGGTCGGCTTCGATGAGCACCTCCCGCTGATTCAGAGCCTGGAAGCCGCCTTTGATGTCTGACCACGACGCTCCCCGGGCTGCCGCGATCCCGATGGCCGGGATCCTTCGTAAAGGGAGCCGATCCACACCGGCGATGTGAAATCCATTCGTGGGGGCTTCCTTGGCGAGGGAAAGTGGAACCCGTCCGAAGTACGTATATGGCCAGTGGATTTCGACGAGGGCCACGACGGCGTCGTAGCGGTCGTCGCCGACCGAGACGCGAAGCGTTGGGAGACGGTGCCTGAATTCCGACCAGAGAACGGTTGCGGCGGTCTTGGCATAATGCACGCCGCCCATAAAGAGCTTCTTGTGGGGAGTCCGCTCGGCATGGTGAACAACCTCGGCGTCGAACCCGACCCCGGCCGCAAAAGTGGCGTAGATCGGGGGAGCGTCGTCGAGGGTGATTCGGGCCAGATCGATCGATTGGACTGGTGGTTGCGCCACAATCTGGGCAGTTGCCTTGATCGGATCCGCGTCGACGCCGAGGATCGCCGCAAGCACGTTGGTCGTCCCCACAGGAATAATGCCCAATGCTGTTTGGGTCAGAGCGATCCCATTGACGACCCGATTCACCACTCCGTCCCCGCCCATGGCTACTACGACGTCGATGCCCTGCTGAGCGGAGTCGGCGGCGACCCGGGTTACGGCTTCGGCCGTTTCTGGCCATTGTGCATCGACATCGAACTCCGCACGAAGGCGGGCGAGTACCTCTCGATGCATGCCGCCGGTGAATTGAGAAGCGGCCGGATTCGCAACCAGGACCAGGCGGCGTCGCGCAGGCATTACGAAACAGCCAAAGCGACCGAGATGAGATCGTCTCTGCCGAAGTGGCCGGCCGAAGCCTGGATGGCTTTGTCGGCTTCTTCAAGGGGAAATTCGTGGGAGACCATATGGTCGAGCCGATCGTCGGCCGCCAGTTGGCGGGTCGCCCAATGGTATCCGGCCGAGGACGCCCCAAAAGCCCCACGGATACTGAGTTCTTTGACAACGATGATGTCTGAGAACAGCTGATTTACGGGCGTGGTGCCTTTGGTGGATGCGAGGACGAGCCGGCCTCCGACCCGCACGAGGTCGAGACCGACGAGTATCGCTTCGGTGTCATTGGATGTGACGTCGATGACGATGTCGGGTCTCGTCCCCAAACTGTCGGCCACGGCGCTCGCCGGGTCGTCGACGTCTGAAAAGACGATCATGTCGGCTCCGAGTTCTTTGGCGAGGCGGAGGCGATCGGCATCGTGGGACAGGCCGGTGATGCCAACCCAGCCGGCTCCTGCTGCTTTGGCTGCGATCAGGGCGGAGAGACCTCGTGGTCCCGGACCCATAATCAGTACGTTTTCGCCAGCTTCCAGGGCTGGTACCTCGACCGCCCAGGTGAATCCGGCCGCCAATGGGTGTGCGAACGCAGAGACTACGGCCGGGACATCGTCAGACACGACGTGCAGCCGGGAGCCCGGGTCGAGGTACATCAACTCGGCGAATCCGCCCCACAATGCGGGACTTTCTGTCGACGGAACCTGTCCGTAGGCGTTGACCGGTCGGCGGAAACTACATGAAGAGACATTGTTCATACATCTGCGGCAAACCCCGCACCTGATTGAGCTTTCCACCACAACCCGGGTGCCTACGGGGATACCGAAATCCGTCATTGATTCGGCGATCCGACCCACGACTTCATGGCCGGGAATGAGTGGATACTTCACGAATCGACTGGTGCCTTCCCACGCCTGAACGTCGACGCCGGAGAGGCCGGTGGCTTCGACGGCTAGCCAACCGCCAATTTCCATCTCGGCAACGTTGAGTCGGGTGGGAGTGAAACGGCGCGGCTCGACCAGGATCATGGCCCGTGCACTGTTCCCTGATATCGACACTCTTGCGACCTCGCCTAGCGCCCGCGGAATTGTAGTGGCGGTGGCGAACGTGCCAGCCGGAGGTCAGGCCAGCGCCTGAGCCATCCTCTCGATGCCTTCGACCAGGTCACTATCTCCAAGCGCGTATGACATGCGTACGTAACCGGGAGCACCGAATGCTTCACCAGGCACGATGGCAACCTGGGCGACATCGAGAATGGCGGCAGCCAGATCAAGGGTGGTGTGCACGGGGCTGCCCCCGATCGAGCGGCCCAATACCGCCTCGAAGTTGGGGAACGCATAGAACGCCCCTTCCGGTTCCAGGCAGGTGACGCCGTCAATTTCATTGAGCATCCGGACCATGGTGCGTCGCCGGTGGTCGAAGGCCTCGCGCATCATCACCACAGCGTCGAGCGGTCCGCTTACCGCCGCCAGTGCGGCCCGCTGGGCGATGTTGTCGACGTTGCTCGTCGCGTGCGACTGCATGTTGGAGGCCGCTTTGATCACATCTTTGGGGCCAGCCATCCAGCCGACCCGCCACCCCGTCATGGCGTAGGTTTTCGCCACGCCGTTGACAACTACGCACCGATCGCGAATCTCCGGCACGAGGGTGGGCATCGACGAGAACACCGCGTCTCCGTAGACGAGGTGTTCATAGATTTCGTCGGTGAGAACCCAGAGTCCCCGTTCGGCTGCCCACTTGCCAAGCGCCTCCACCTCGTCTGGTTGATACACGGCACCGGTGGGGTTCGATGGCGAAACGAACAGAAGAATCTTTGTCCGGGGGGTGAGGTGTTTTTCGAGCATATCGACGGTCACTTTGAATCCGGTCGCCACATCGGTGGGTACGCTGACGGGAACGCCGCCTGCCATCCGGATGGCTTCAGGATAGGTAACCCAATAGGGCGTGGGCATGAGCACCTCATCGCCCGGGTCCAGCAGGGTGGCGAACGCCTCAAAGACCGCCATCTTCCCGCCATTGGTGACGAGGACCTGGCTCGATTCCAGCTCAAGGCCCGAGTGACGGAGGGTCTTGTCGGCGATGGCCTGGCGTAGTTCGGGCAGGCCGGGAGCCGCCGTGTACTTGTGGTTCTTCGGGTCACGACATGCCGCAATGGCTGCTTCGACGATGTAGTCGGGAGTCGGGAAGTCGGGTTCGCCTGCTCCAAATCCGATGACGGGAATGCCCGCCGCTTTCATCGCCTTGGCAGTGGCGGTGATGGAAACTGTCGCCGATGGTTCGATAGCGGCGATTCGCTGGGAAATGCGGCCCATGGTTCCTTCTCCGTGTGTCTGTTGCCGATACCCTAGTGGTGATCAGCAACGCTCTCAGCTGGTTGGATCCTGCCGTTCAACCACAATGTCGGTTACGTAGGCGGCCGGACGAAACGCCTGCCTACTGAGGGGTGACAGTTCGGCCAGCGGATGAATAATCGGGAGGACGGCCTTGTCATTTGCCAATGCGGCATGGGCGACTCGGGCGAAAGGACCGGTGGTCCACATACGGCCGGTGTGGCGGGCGATCACTGGAAGGAGCAGGCAATCTGCGGTCTCGGCGGCCACCAGCGTGACGGGCGTAATGAACTCAAGGAGCCCACGACGGATCGCCCGGCTGGAAGTCACGAGTTCGGGACTGGCCGCTTCGATCACGCCTCGCAGAACTGATCGAGTGCCCGCTCCGAGGGAAAGGACGCCCAGGCGCGGATAACGGGCGGCTTCGTATGCCAGATCCATCGACCAGCGCGAGTCTTCGAGGCGGCCGATGATGACTTCCAGTGCGGCCGCCGTCCTGACTGGGTTCAAGTCCATGGCGACCTCGGTGACCGCCAGCAGCAGCGGTTGGTCAGGGCGCCGTTTCCGGAGCGCTTGGGCTGCCGCCACACCTTCCTCCGCCCACGATTGACCGGTCAGCCCGAGTAGCGCGTGCGCAGCCTTGGCGGCAGTCGTCACCGGGTCGGCCCATTCGTCGCGGGCAATGTCATTGAGGATGTCGTGGGGTTTCACATCGTGTCCGTTGGGAGCGTCAGGAGGAGGTGTTCGCCAAATCAGGCGTACGGCTATACGCGAGATGGGGACGGCGATGCCGTCCCCATTTTCCCGTTGAACCCGGGGGAGCTATCCCTCGTCGAGCTTCTCAGCAGCCTCATCGGCTACGTCAGATACGGTTTCGGTGGCAGTTTCGGCTGCGTCGCTGACCGCATCGAACGCCTCGCCGGCGGCATCCTTGGCCGCATCGGCAGCTTCGCCCGCCTCGCCGGCGGCATCCTTGGCCGCATCGGCAGCTTCGCCCGCTCCACCCTTGACCTTGTCAGCCATGTCCCCAGCACTGTCCTTGGCCTTGTCGACCATGTCACCGGCGGCCTCTTTGGCTTTGCCTAGAGCGCCTTCTGCCTTGTCCATGGCACCTTCGACCATGT
>JAGXFS010000096.1 GCA_024637275.1 Acidimicrobiia bacterium | reverse complement strand
CTTCGCCTACTTTTTTTTGGAGTTGTTTTTGCGGCCGTTGTGGTTGCAGCAGTTCCCACATTCATTCTCGTAAATCTTTCCAATGGGGGAAGTGGGTTTGGTGTTTGCGGTGGTGGTTTGGGGAGTTGCGACTTCGCTTTTGTCGACCCCGTGGAGCTCAGCACGGCTCTCATGCTGGTTCTCATTGTCCTGGTGGCCCTCGTCCGGGTCGGGGTGCATTTGAGTCGGCGAATGCGCTCAGAGGCTAAGTAGTCCAATCGGATCTCGTCGGCCGGCGGCCATCAGTCGGCGAGGCGTACGATGCCGTTCTCGATGCTTTCGATAATCTCGACCGCGTAGACATCGACACGCCGGTCCTCAAGCAGGATTCGTCCTCCCGCCATCGCCTTTTCAATGGCAAAAGCTGCGCCGACGACTGTGCATCCAGCCTCTTCGGCAATCTCAACCAGCGCGGCGGCCGTTCGCCCGCCAGCCAGAAAGTCGTCGATGATCGCGACTCGCATCGCCGGGGCAAGGACATGCCGGGCGACCTCCACACGGTATTCGATGCCTTTCGTCGGCGAAGAGATTTCCCTGGCAAATGTGTAACGTTCGCCAGGACCGACGTACTTCTTTGCGTAGATATATGGCAGGCCAAGGATTTGGGAGGCAACCGCGGTGGGCGGGAGACCAGACGCCTCGGCGGTGAGTAAAACATCAGGCTGACGATCCACCAGCCAATCGGCTATCCGGGCACCCACATCGGCGATGACTTGGGGATCGACCCGATGGTTGAGAAACCCGTCCACCCGCACAATGCTGCCTTCGACGGTCGCATGATCGAGAATGGCCTCTTGTAAGTTCACGGGCCGAATCGTAGACGACTGGAAGTCGGAAGGCTTTCCGACCAATCTGGCGGGATGCAACGCTCAAACGGAACAGAACCCACGACCGCAGACAAGCGGAACGCGTCTACGCTCGCCAATCGACTTGCGAGGGTCTATCCAGCCATCACTACGGCGCTGAAGTATGAGGACCCTTGGCAGCTACTCGTGGCAACGACAATCTCCGCACAAACCACCGACGAGAACGTAAACCGGGCGACTCCGGCCCTTTTTGGGCGATACCCGGATCCCGATTCTCTTGCACGCGCCAATCCAGACGAGGTGGAGCAGTTGATCTATTCGACCGGTTTCTACCGGCAAAAGACGAAGTCGATTATCAGCCTGTCCGAAGATCTGGTTGCCAACTTTGGAGGTGTGGTACCGGCCAGCCTCGACGACCTTGTGACACTCCGGGGGGTGGGACGCAAAACAGCCTCGGTGGTGCTTGCCGAGGCGTTCGGGGTGCCGGCTATCGCCGTGGACACCCACGTCAAACGGGTATCGGCGCGCCTGGGACTGACGACCGAAACCGACCCGGTGAAAATCGAGCAGGATCTCAAGGCGCTCTTCGCCAGGAAGCGCTGGGCGAAATTGTCGATGACGTTGATCCAGTTTGGTAGAGACGTTTGCGATGCTCGTAAACCGCGCTGTGGTAGCTGTCCACTGATAGATCGGTGTCCATACCCGGACAAGATCTTGTGAATCGACAGATCGCTCGCCTGGCGATCCCGGCACTCGGCACCCTGGCGGCGGATCCGCTCGTTTCGTTGATCGACACGGCCTTTGTTGGTCGTCTCGGCACGGTATCGCTGGCAGCTCTTGCGATTAATGCAGCGGTTTTCTCGGTCGCGTTTATGGCCTTCAACTTTCTTGCGTACGGTACGACACCCCTGATTGCTCACGCATGGGGACGTGATGACCAGGCGAGCGTTGCCAGAATCACCACCCAGGCGCTGGTTCTCGCCGTCGGCCTCGGACTCCTGGCCACGAGCGTCCTCCTGATCGGTTCGCGCCAATGGCTGGCCGTCCTTCAAACACCGCCCGAAGCGTTCCAAGAAGCTTTGACGTACCTCCGGATCAGAGCGCTGGCTGCCCCCGCTGTCTTGATTATCACGGCAGCCAATGGCGCGTTTCGTGGTCAGCAAGACACGCTGACTCCGCTTCGGGTGACTCTGGGACTCAACCTGGCCAACGTGGTCGGGGATGCGATCCTCATTTTCGGCTTCGGGTGGGGCGTTGGGGGTGCCGCCACAGCCACGGTGATTGCGCAATGGTTGGGCGCCCTTTGGTTCCTGCGCCTGCTGGCTCCGCGCTGGCTGGGATTGAGCGCGGTCAAGGGGCGAGATCTTGTTCCGTTGCTGTCCGCTGGGTGGGCGATTTTGATCCGAACGGGAGCGCTGCTCGCTGCTCTCACAGTCGCTACGGCTTCCGCTGCGAGGATCGGGACATCCGCCGTCGCAGCCCATCAAATCGTCATGCAGATCTGGCTACTGCTTGCCCTGCTCGTCGACGCATTGGCGGTGGCGGGGCAGGCTCTGGTGGGGCGTTACCTTGGCGAGGGCGACGAATTGATGGTCGCCAAAGTTGTGAAGCAGTTGACCATCTGGGGTCTCGTCTCAGGACTCGCGTTGGCGCTCGCTCTGCTGGCAATTGGACCCCTCCTCGAACCCGTTTTCGGCGTCACCCCCGAGGTGGCCGCCCTGGCCGTTGGGGTCCTGCCGCTCGTCGCTGCGTTGCAACCGTTGGGAGCGGTGCTGTTCGTGGGAGACGGGGTTTTCTTGGGGGCGAGTCGATTCCGCTTCCTAGCCGTGACGTCTGCCCTAGCCAGTGTGGGGTCCATCGCAGTCACTTTGACGTTCGACGGCCGCCGCACCGATCTGACCGGGGTGTGGATAGGTGTCAGTGTGCTTCTGGCTCTCCGAATGATCCCCCAGGTGGTTTCGTATGCTCGACATGGGTCGGTTGTGGCTCAGGAACGCCCAGCAACATAACGGTTGCCGCCACCGCGGCAAGGCTGAGTGCGGCGATCGTCGCGGGAAGTCCGAACCGGTCGATGAGCACGGACGCTGCGAGCAGGCCGCTAATCGATCCGATGATCCCTGCGTTGTTGATCCAGGTGACCGCCCGGCTGCGAATACTCGATGCGAACATTTCGTTACGCCAAACCCCGAACGAGGGGATGAGGAGGAACGAACCGAATGCACTGAGAGCGACATAGGCCCCGACCGACCATGGGTCTGTTGCGGCATAGAGCGCTACACCTCCCACCGTTGAGGTCAACAAAGCCAGATAGGTGGTGTTCTTGCGGCCGATCCGATTGGCAAGCGCGCTCCCAATGAAGAAGCCGCTGCCACCGACGGTTCCGCCGAGAAGCGCGATCACGGCCGCTCTACTCGCGGTCATATTCAATGTACCGATCAGATGCTCGATGATGAAGGCCACTGCGACCGTTGAGAAGATGGCAAAGAGGTATGACGCGATACCCATGCGCCAGAAGTCCTGTCGGTTCTGCATCGACCGATACCAGGCAGTCGTCACGTCCAGCGATCGGGCTGGCGGCTCATGGATCTCCTCGGCGAGTCGGGGGATGGCAATGAGTCCTATCACGGATGACGCAAACACCCAACGCCAGCCCTCGGGCGTCAGGTCGGCGATCGGAAGGGCCGCGGTGGCAAGACCGGCGCCGAGTGAAACGGCCGCTCCGAACAGTGACACGGCGTAGGTGCGACCCTTGCCGTGCACGGTCTCGATGATGATCACTGTTCCGATGATCGCCGCGGCGGTTATAGACAAACGAGTGACCGTCTGAGCAACTGTATAGAGCGCCACGGACGAGGCCGCACTCGTCAGGGTCGCTGCGATGAGGCCAACGCCGTAGGCGACTAAGAAGGTGGTCCTTCGGGAGTGACTGTCGCTACGTGAAGTGATGAAAATGGCGCCTAGCGATCCAACTCGCGCCACACCGAAGACGGCGCTCATGGTCCCGGCGGTAATACCAAACGTGCCTCGGACCAGGGGTTCAGTGTTCGTGGCGTGGGCTCCGGCATACCCGAGCGCCACCCCGGCAACCCACATCCAGGCGACGGCGTGGCGTATTTCGCCCGACGGTATGAGTCGCTCCCCGCGTTCTTTGAAATCGGTCACCAAATTCATACTTCGCCATCTGTCGGATCACCGACAACCTAACGGTGCCGATATGGGAACATCGGTCATGCGGTTTAGGTTGTTGAGCGTAATGATGGTGGTCCATGACAATTGAAAGCCTGGGGCTAATTCCTGTTCTCATCGCGTTCGGATTCGGCGCTCTGTCGTTTGTGTCTCCGTGCGTTCTCCCTCTGTTGCCCGGTTATTTGAGCCTGATGTCGGGCTATTCGGTCAGCGACCTGCAGGAAGGTAAGGCTTCAACGGCCCGGATGGCACGGGTGACCTTGCTGTTCATCGCGGGTTTCACAGCGGTGTTTATGGCTTGGGGCGCTAGTGCATCGGTCCTGGGTTCGTTCTTGCGTCAGAACGCCCGAGCGACCAGCGTCATAGCTGGTTGGGTGGTGGTTGTGTTCGGACTGATCGTGCTGATAAGCGCGCTGTTCGACGCCCGGTGGCTCCAGACGCTCGTCCGTGAGCGAAAGTTCGATATTCGGCCGTCGCGGCTCGGACCGTGGGCCCCCCCTGTCATGGGTGTCGCCTTCGGTTTTGCCTGGACTCCATGCATCGGGCCAGTCCTCGGCTCAATACTCACGCTGGCAAGTCAGTCTGAGTCGGTAACGGACGGCATGGTGCTGCTTTTCGCTTATTCGATGGGGCTCGGCATACCGTTCCTGCTATCAGCCATCGGGATGACCAAGGCATTCGGTGCGGTAGGCATGCTTCGGCGACATCTCAAGACGATCAATATTGTCTCAGGGGTTGCTTTGATCGCGTTTGGCGTCCTCATGATTCAGAATCGCGTGTTCGAGCTATCGATCATCGTCTCCGAGTGGCTACAAAGACTTGGGCTTGATTGGTTAGCTACGATCTGAGCTAGCGCCGCCTCGTTCGGCCAAGATGTAACCACCACTAACCTGCAGCCGAGATGCACACTGACTTTGCAACGTTTCAGGATCGAGCGAGCCGCTACAACGTCGTCCCGGTCACACTCGAGGTTCTGGCGGATCGAGAAACCCCGGTTAGCGCATTCGAAAAGCTGGTCGGCGACCAAGATGGCTTTTTGTTTGAGTCCGTACAGGGTGGCGAGAGGTGGTCCCGATGGTCTTTTTGCGGTTGGGATCCGGCTTTTACCCTTGAGTCGCGGGCCGGTGTCGCAACCATCATCCCCGGGTTTCTGGATCCAGCGCTACCCGACGGTGACCCGTTGATTGTCCTCGAAGCGGTCACCAGTTGGTTCGACTCGCCCGATGAACCGTCGCTCCCACCGCTACATTCGGGGCTGGTTGGGTTCCTCGGGTATGACACCGTCCGATACGTAGAGGAACTCCCGGATCGACCGCCCGATGACCGGGGACTGCCCGAAATGTCCTGGATGGTTCCAGGTTTCGTAGCGGCGTTCGACCGATTCAAACAGACGATTACCCTCGTTCGGAACGTATTCGTCGACGGGTCGACGGACCTAGCGCCGCAGTACCAAAGGGCGGTTGCCGAACTAGATGACGCAGCCAGGTCGTTGGCGCAACCGCTTGGCTACGAGCCCCAACCCTTTTCAGGTCTAGAACGATCGGGGCCGTTGCTGGCAAGCACTATGGGTCCCGAAGCGTTCATGGCAGGAGTGGAGGCGGTCAAGCGCTATATTCGGCAGGGGGACGCTTTTCAAGTTGTGTTGTCCCAACGCCTGGAGACGGAGTTTTCTGATGACGCTCTGGACGTTTACCGGATCTTGCGCATCATCAACCCATCGCCGTACCTCTTTTTCGTTCGGACGCCGAGCGTGTCGATTGCCGGTTCCTCGCCAGAACTCATGACGCGGGTACGAGATGGAATGGTCCATTCTCGCCCGATTGCCGGCACCCGACCTCGAGGCAAGACGGACGAGGAAGATCATGCCCTTGAGGTTGAGTTGCTTGCCGACGAGAAGGAGCGAGCTGAGCACGTGATGCTGATCGATCTCGCTCGCAACGACCTTGGGCGGGTGTGCGACTACGGATCCGTGCACGTTGACGACTTGATGGTGATTGAGCGCTACTCGCATGTGATGCACATCGTGTCGGGCGTATCAGGAAAACTTCGCTCTGGCATGTCAGCCGTCGACGTAATACGGGCTGTGTTTCCCCATGGCACGGTCTCGGGTGCGCCGAAGGTGCGGGCGATGCAGATCATTGACGAACTTGAACCGGTAGCACGCGGCCCATACGCAGGCGCGGTTGGCTATGTCGACTTTTCAGGAAATGTCGACACGGCGATTTGTTTGCGCACCGTTGTGATGGCGGATGGGAAAGCCTGGGTGCAGGCTGGAGCAGGATTGGTTGCCGATTCGGATCCGCTCACCGAATACGAAGAGTCAATGAACAAGGCGGCAGCCGCACTCGCCGCAGTCGAGGCAGCTCGTCGTGGTTGATGCCGACGTACCGACCGGCGATATCACGGCCGAGTATCGGCTTATTCGGACCGGAGTTGGTTCGACCTCGGGGCAACACCGTCTTATTCGTGTGTCCGGCCCCGACGCAGTTTCCTTCCTTCAGGGGTTGGTGAGCCAGGACCTGGTGTCGATGGCATCCGGGACGGTCAAACGGTCGTTCTTTCTGCAGCCGAATGGCAAACTTGCTGCACTGCTGTGGGTGGGAGTTGGTGACGAGGAGGTTGTGCTGTTCTGTGATGCGAACGTCGCTGTCGATACCGAGGCGCTTTTGCGTCGATACCGCATCCGGGTAAAAGCCGAGATCGAACTCGATCCTCAAGTGGTTGACGAGTTGTGGGGGCCGGACTCCTACACGACCGCCGAAGTCGATCCTGACCGATGGCGTAGGGAAGGTGACACCATCGTGTTGGCTGCAGGGTTGGGTTCGCTCCCGAGGGTTTTTGTTGTCGGACAGAGCCAGATGGCTCCGCCGGTCGGACGCCGGGCCCTAACGGCAGTCCGAGTCGAAGCGGGCGAACCGGTGATGGGCGTGGATGTAGACGGTTCGACGATTCCCCAGGAGTGCGGATTCATTGAAGAATCGGTGTCTTTCACCAAAGGGTGCTATTTGGGCCAAGAATTGGTCGCGAGAATCGATACGAGGGGTCGCGTGAACCGCCGGTTGGCAGGTGTACGGATCCACACCAACACGATCCCTCCCGATGGTGCCGAGATCGTGTCGGCAGGCAAGGTTGTTGGCAAGCTCACTTCCCCGAGTGAGTCGCTTACGCTCCGGTCTCCGATCGGGTTGAGTCTGATCCGGCGCGAAGTGGCCGCCGGTGATGAGGTTCAAGTCGACTGGACGTTCGACGGTGAACAGCGAACGGTGGTCGGCTCCGTTCACGATCTGCCCATGGATGATTTTACAAACCCATAACATCCACCAAACAAGCTCTGGCGGGTTGTCCCGTAGTCTGACGAGATGCAAGAGACGGTACTTCTCGTAGAGGACGACGATTCGATAGCTGAGATGCTCGGTCAGGTGTTCGAAAAAGCTGGCTATCGCTTCCGGCATTGTGCCTCTGGCGAAGAAGCCTTGACGCGCGTGAAGACTCGTCCGCCGTCGGTCGTTCTTCTCGACATCGGGCTTCCCGGGATCGACGGCCTGGAGGCGTGCCGTCAGATTCGCCAGATCTCCCAGTTGCCGATCATCATGCTGACTGCCCGTGACACCGAAATCGACAAGGTCGTTGGTCTTGAGATCGGGGCAGACGACTACGTAACCAAGCCGTTTTCTCCGCGCGAACTGGTGGCCCGGGTCAAAGCAGTTCTCCGCCGGTCGACCGAAACGTCCACCGGGCGGAAAGTCGTGGAAGTCGAAGGCTGGATTATCGACCTCGACCGGCACCACGTTCGATTTGGAGACGGGCTTCCGGTGACGCCGACCGCCAAAGAGTTCGACTTGCTTTGGTCCCTCGCTGAGAACGCCGGGCTCGTGCTGTCACGGGCCCAGCTGCTCGAAGCCGTCTGGGGCTACGACTACTTCGGGGAAACGAGAACGGTCGACGTACACGTCCGCCAGATTCGCAAGAAGCTGGACGGCATCCCCATCGAGACCGTGTGGGGAGTCGGCTACCGGTTGGGTGCGTCTTGAGACGACGGGTATTTTGGGCGATTCTCGGGGTGGTTGGCGTCGTCTTATTCTTGGTAGGTCTGACAACCGCGATCGTGGGGCGGCAAGCCAGCCGGGAGCGGATTCTGAATCAGCTGGAAACGACTACGCAATTGGCGGGCCGTGACCTCGCCGACCGCCCCCTTGCGAGGGCTGCGCTACGAGCCGATGATGAAGCTGCGGCAAGAATAATCCTCAACAGGGCCGATCGTTCACTGCAACTTGATGATGGCACGTCCGTGACGTTCGGCCTTCTCACTGCCGATTTCCTGGCTGTCGCAGATGTTGTGACGGCCCTCGATTTGGATGCCGGGGCGCTCCGGAGCGGACAAACCTTGCAACTCGACCAGCGGATTGGGCCTGATCAGGTCGTTGCCGTTGTGCGACCGGTCAGCATCGACGGCTCGCCCAACCTGCTGCTGGTCATCGCATCGCGCCCGCTCGACCGCGTGCGGCTCCGTGAGGTGTTCCAAGACCTGGCGATCCCATTACTCGTCGCGGCCGCGATCGCTGCGATCGGGGCGAGGCTGGTGTCGGGTTCTGTTGTCAAGCGACTCGGCGACTTGAGAGATGCCACCCGTCTGCTGGGGTCGGGTGATTGGTCGGCCAGGGCAGATGTACAGGGATCGGACGAGGTGGCCGAACTAGCTGCGACCTTCAACAGTCTGGCGGAGTTCCTCGAACAGGCGTCCGCACGAGAGCGAGCCTTCTTGATGAGCGTTTCGCACGATTTGAGAACTCCGCTGACGACCGTTGCCGGCTATGCCGAACTGCTCGCTCAGCACGAAGACTCCGAGACGAGCCGAATCGGTAGCGTCCTTGAGCGCGAGACGCGCCGACTGAAACGGTTGGTCGAGGATGTCATGTTGCTGGCTCAGCTGGAAGCCCGGCAGTTCTCGGTGAGGCCTGAAAACGTCGACCTGGCCGCTCACGTTCGGGAGGTGATCGCCGGATTCCAACCCCGCGCCGAGGAGGCTCACGTTGAGCTGAACGTTCGTATCCAACCGACCGGGATGGTGGTCACTGACCCGGATCGAGTTGGTCAGATCGTGACGAACTTGCTTGACAATGCCATTCGTCACACGCCCGAGCGCGGTACCGTCGATGTCGAGGTTGGGCGCGTCGGGTCGGAGATGATCTTGCGGGTAGCCGACTCCGGCCCCGGGGTAGATCCCGACGAGATTGATCACCTCTTCGAACGGTTCTACGTTGGCCGTCAACACGAGCGACCAGAAGGTTCCGGCCTGGGGCTGTCCATCGTCCGCCAGCTCGTCGCAATGTTGGGCGGCACTGTTCGAGGCGAACTGCCCACAGCTGGAGGGTTGCTCGTCGAGGTGCGACTCGCTGACCTGGCTACCGAGAACTCGACGTAGCGCGGCTACGGCGTACCATGGTCCGTCATGCTTGACGAGATCCTTAAAATGACGATTGCGGATTTGCCCGTGCTGCGTGACCGGGAGTCGGAGTTTGCTGCGGCCGCCAATCTCATGCCGGACCCGGTCGGTTTTATGGCTGCGCTGGAGGGCGCTGGGCTTGGCGTGATAGCCGAGGTCAAGAAGAAGTCGCCGTCGCGCGGAACGATCGATGCGGACCTCGACCCGGTTGCTCAGGCGGGAGCCTACGAAGCCGGTGGGGCGGTGGCGGTTTCGGTGTTAACAGAACCGCACTTCTTTTCCGGCTCGGTCGACGATCTGATCGCCGTCAAGGAGCGGATCGATTTGCCAGTGCTCCGCAAGGATTTTGTTGTTGACCCCGTTCAGGTTGTCCAGGCACGGGCCATTGGCGCTGACGCCATCTTGTTGATCATGGCCTGCCTTACCGACCGGCAAGCGACCGACTTGCTTAATGAGGCGGCCACGTGGGGCCTCGATGTGCTGGTTGAAGCGCACACCGGCGACGAAGCGCGACGAGCGATCGATTGTGGAGCCAGAATTGTCGGTGTCAACAACAGGGACCTTTCGACTTTCGACGTGGATCTGGCAATGGCAGAGCGGATCGCCCCCTTGCTCCCGGCCGAAGTTGTGCGGGTGGCAGAGTCGGGAATCTGGACCGCGGACGATGCCATGCGGATGAGAGCCGCGGGATACGACGCGGTGCTGGTTGGCGAGGCTCTGGTGCGATCTGATGACCCGGGGGCCCTGATTCGGCGGTTCAGTACTTGACGACCTGGGTGAAAGTATGTGGTCTTCGAACTATCGAGGACATTGAAGTCGCCGTCGATGCGGGCGCGGACGCCCTGGGCCTGATGCTGGCACCATCGCCGCGGCGCGTATCGATCGACCAGGCAGTCGGACTCGTCAAGGCGGCCGGGTCGACGGATACGGTTCTCGTGATGGTGGATGTTTCAGTAGCGGAAGCTGACCGGGCGCTGCGCGCAACGGGAGCAACCGGGTTGCAGGTTTACGGTGCTCATGCACATGAAATAGCCAATTGGGGCCGGGACCAGGGGCTGTTCGTGCTTCAGCCATTCGCGATCGGCTCCGAGCCAGTCTCCGACGTCTCCGCCGTCCCGGGAGCGATACCCTTGTTCGACACGGCGTTGCCGGACACCTACGGGGGAGGGGGGCGCACGTTTGATTGGAAGCTGGTTCGTGGATACGTAGGACCGTTCGTTCTGGCGGGAGGACTGGATCCCGACAACGTTCGCAAAGCCGTGCGTGAGACAGGCGCCTGGGGTGTCGATGCCTCATCTGGCTTAGAATCATCCCGCGGCATCAAGGATCACAGCAAGATACGAAGTTTTATCGAGGGAGCAAGACGACATGAAGCTTGATCGGCCCGATGATCGGGGACGGTTCGGAGCCTACGGAGGGCGGTTCGCGCCTGAGACGCTCATGCCCGCTCTTGACGAACTTGAACGGGCTTTTGAGAAGGCGTGGGCCGATGATTCTTTCGTGACTCGTTACAAAGAACTACTTAATACATACGTCGGACGCCCAACACCCCAGCACCTGGCGCCACGTCTTTCAGAGCACCTCGGAGTTACCGTGCTGCTCAAACGAGAGGACCTCGCTCACACGGGTGCTCACAAGATCAATAACGCGATCGGCCAGGGCATGCTGGTCCAAGTCATGGGTAAACGTCGGTTAATCGCCGAAACCGGCGCAGGTCAACACGGCGTGGCGACTGCCACCGCCGCTGCCTACTTCGGGCTGGAATGTGCCATCTACATGGGCCAAAAGGACATTGAACGCCAACGACTCAATGTATACCGTATGCGCTTGCTTGGCGCCGAGGTCATCCCGGTCACTAGTGGTGCGGGTACGTTGAAAGATGCCACCAACGAGGCCATGCGAGAGTGGGTTCGCAGCGTTGAATATACGCACTACACGATCGGCTCCGTGGTCGGCCCACATCCCTTTCCGTGGATTGTTCGAGAGTTCCAGAAAGTGATTGGGGAGGAGTCCATCGCTCAACTCGGTGACTTGAGACCAGACGTGGTCGTGGCGTGTGTCGGCGGAGGCTCTAACGCGGCGGGCATCTTCTATCCATACCTGGACACGGGAGCTGATCTCGTCGGAGTCGAGGCAGGGGGACTAGGCATAGAGACCGGAAAACACGGAGCCTCGATTGGCGCAGGAACACCCGGGGTGCTTCATGGATCTCGTACGTACATGCTCCAGGACGCCGACGGTCAGGTCATCGAAGCCCATTCCGTGTCGGCCGGGCTGGACTACCCGGGCGTTGGCCCCGAACACTCGTATTTTGCCGACCAAGGCATGGCACGGTATGAATCGGTGACCGACGAGGAGGCGCTTGATGCCGTTGACTTGCTCGCCAAAACGGAGGGGATCATTCCGGCTATTGAGTCTGCCCACGCGATTGCGTGGGTCGCCCGCGAGCGCACCGCACTGGCCGGGAAGACGGTTCTCATCAATCTTTCCGGGCGGGGCGATAAGGATGTCGAGCAAATCGCCCGTATACGCGGTATGGCGTAATGGGAGCCGACCGGCTTCGAGAGCTCTTCGCGACAACAAGAGCAGAAAACCGCACCGCGTTCCTGCCTTTTATGACGGCGGGCCTGCCGAATCCCGACGAGTCCTTGTCGGTATTCGCTTCCATCGAAGGAGCTGATGCCTTCGAGGTTGGTATTCCGTATTCGGATCCCCTGATGGACGGTCCGACCATCCAGGCCGCCGGCCAGGCTGCGCTCAAGGCGGGGACTTCGTTGAGTCGAGGCTTGTCGATCGCCAGTGAGGTCACGCAAACTACGGGTAAACCCGTGATAATCATGACGTACGCCAATGTCGTCTTCCAGGTAACTCCCGCACGCTTCGCAGCGATGGCCGCCGACGCCGGAGCCAGCGCCGTGATCGTTGCTGATCTACCGATCGATGAGGCTGCTCCGATCCAGTCAGCAGTCGAAGCGGCTGGGCTTGGCATGGTGTTATTCGTAGCCCCGACTACCGACGAAAGACGTATCTCTGACATCGTCGCCGCCAACCCGGTGTTCGTGTATGGGGTCGCAGAACTTGGCGTCACTGGTGAGCGAACGGCGTCCGGTGGACATGCGGCAAACCTATCCAAGCGGGTACGAGCAGCGAGTGACGTGCCGCTGGTTATGGGCGTTGGGATATCGACCCCGGAGCAAGCAGCGGCCATGCGACCGTTTGCCGATGGTGTCATCGTCGGCTCTGCTTTGGTGAGGCCAGTTTTGGAGGCGTCGACGATCGAAGCAGCCCGTCGTGACGTCGCCTCGATTTCTCGAAAGATCGCCGAAGCGCTGCGATGAACGCCCGTCGGGCCGGTCTGATCGCCGTCGTCTCGCTCGGTCTGTACGGCTTGTTCCTGAGCGGGATAGCTCACACGGCTACCTCGCCAGCACCCGATTTTCCCAACTACTACTACTCGGTGACCAACCTCGCTGAAGGCGCTTCGATATACACCGACTTCACCGATCGGATCGAGACTAAGGCGAGCGCTTCGCTTCCTGATCTCAACTACTTGGCAGACCCCCCACCGGTCGCCGTTCTCTTCTACCCGGCTCGCTGGATGTCCTATGAGGCGGCCTGGTGGTTGCTGATAGCTCTGTCGGGGCTCGCCATGGTCACAACCGTGTGGGCGACCGGAGCTGAGCTCGGCATGGCCCGCCCGTGGGTGGTGAGTTTGGCTACGGCATCGCTGCTGACGACCGGCTTCCGTTTTATGGCGCTGCGGAATCACTTTGAAGCGATTTTGGCGCTCCTGGCCGCCGTGGGCTGGGTGCGATTGCGGAGAAAGGGGAGTCCCGGGGTCTTCTGGGGAATCGCCGCAGGCTTGAAACTATTCCCCGCCCTCTGGACGGT